>DAIOTV010000004.1:0-57670 GCA_036751825.1 Phycisphaerales bacterium | reverse complement strand
CGCTCTCCGAGGTCGACGCCCGCCGGCTCGAGGTGCGCGACGAGGTCCGCCAGATGGCCGCCACCGTCCGCGCCATCCGCGAGCGCGACGAGCTGAAGAACTACGCCGGCACGCTCGGCTACACCGAAGCCGAGCTCGACCGCCGCGCCCGCGAGGTCGACCGACCCGACCTCATGAACGACGCCGACCGCCTCCGGCACATCCTCGCCGAGGAGATCACCCGCGAGGTCGAGGACGACATCGAAGACAGCGTCAACCGGCCCCTCCGCGAGGAGGTCATGGCCCATGTCATCGAGCCCGCCGTGCCCGACGACATCGGCTTCCGGCTCCGCCGCGCCCAGGCCGAGCCAGACCCCGAGTTCGAACGGCTCCCGAAGTACCCGGGCCTGCGCGTGCCCGACTCGGGCGATCGGGCCTACCCGCTCGACACCATCGAGGTCGCCATCGACCGCTCGCTCTTCCCCCAGCCACTGCGCCGCGACGGCACGCAGGTCGTCACCGCCCGCGGCGTCGCGCGGCATGTCCTTGGCTCCATCCGCCGCGGCATCTTCGCCGAAGATGTCGACCGACGCGCGAGCGCCCTCGCGACCAACCCCGCCCTCGCCGCCCGCGCCCAGGCCGTCCTCACCGCCGACAAGGATCAGACCCCTCGCGACCGCGGACGCTACTTCGCGGGAGACATCGTCGGCAGCTCCGGGCTCGAAGGCGCGCTCGAGGACGAGCTCCGCGGGCTCCGCGGCCTGCGCATCGAACGGCTTGACGACGACAGCGCGCTCGTGCTCGACCCCGAACCGGGCCGCGATGTCACGCTCACCCTCGACATCATGCTCCAGGCCCGCATCCAGGCCCTGCTCGAGCCCGAGGCCGGCCTCACCTCCGTCCAGCCCTGGCACGACAACGCCGAACTCGTCGAACCCGAAGACCCGCGCAGCGAACTGCTCATGCCCGTCGGCACCACCATGGACGCCGCCGCCGTCGTCATCGATGTCGAAACCGGCGACCTGCTCGCGCTCGTCAGCACGCCCACGCTCGCACGCGACGGCTCCGACCTGCCCGTCAACGAAGCGAAACGCCGACTCTACCTCGAACTCCACCGCCCACACATCAACCGCGCCATCAGCTTCCCCATCCCGCCCGGCTCCATCGCCAAGGCCCTCGTCCTCTGCGCCGCCCACCGCGACGGCGTCTTCGCCACCGGCGAACGCATCAGCTGCACCGGCCACTTCGACCCCGAACGCACCGACATGCTCCGCTGCTGGATCTTCAAGCACTTCAACGGCGTCACCCACGACATGGACCTGGGCCACGCCCCAGACGCCGCCGAGGCGCTCAAGGTCTCCTGCAACATCTTCTTCTACACCCTCGGCAAACGCCTCGGCGCCGACGGCATCGCAGCCGCGTACCGCGCCTTCGGCGTCGGCGAAGACCTCGGCCTGCCGCTCCGCTCCGTCGACGGATGGCTCGGCCCCGGCAACCGACCCGACGCCATCAGCGAAGGCGACGCCATCCAGATGGGCATCGGCCAGGGCACCGTCGCGTGGACACCCGTCCACGCTGCCGACAGCTTCGCAACCATCGCAAGGGGCGGCCTGCGCATCAAGCCACGACTCCTCGCCGACCAGGAACCCGTCGCCACCGACCTGGGCCTCGATCCCGCCATCGTCAAGGCCACTCTCCACGGCCTCGACCTTGCCGTCAACGATCCCCGCGGCACGGCGCACTCCATCGAGTACAACCACCAGACCAGAGAACGATTCGACATCTTCGATGTCCCGGGCGTCAAAATCTGGGGAAAGACCGGCACCGCCACCGCACCGCCGCTGACGATCGACGGCGAGGTGGTCCGCCGAGGGGACCACTCCTGGTTCGTCCTCCTCGCCGGACGCGACCGCCCCAAATACGCCGTCGCCGTCGTCGTCGAATACGGCGGCTCCGGAGGCCGCGTCTCCGGGCCCATCGCCAACCAGATCGTTCACGCTCTCGTCCAAGAGGGCTACCTGTGATCGCCACCCCAAGGAACCGGGCGCGGTGAACCTCAGTCTGCTCGAATCCATCGTCCGCGGCAGCTTCGGAGGCTTCGGCACGGTCCGCCAGTCCTTCTCGTTCGTCAACACCGCATGGCTCACCGTCTTCGCCTCGGTCGCGCTCTCCCTCGTCGGCATCTACGCCATCGACATCGCCGAACGCCCCTTCGTTGATCGCAGCGTCTCGGGCACCGCGATCCGCCAGGGGGTCTTTCTCTTCGTCGGCCTCAGCGCGATGGCCCTCGTCCTCGTGCCGCACTACCGGCTGTTCCGCTACATCGCCTGGCCCGGCTACGCGGCGTGCATCGGGTTGCTGATCTTCCTGCTGATCCCGTTCGTCCCCGAGTCGATCGTCACGCCCCGCAACGGCGCCCGCGGGTGGATCAACCTCGGCGTCGCCGACTTCCAGCCCGCCGAGGTCACCAAGATCGCCTTCGTCCTGACCGTCGCGGGCTACCTGCGGTACCGCCGCCAGCACCGCGAGCTCAAGGGCCTCATCGCCCCCGGCCTCATCGCGGCCGTCCCGGTCGGGCTCATCACGATCCAGCCCGATCTCGGCTCGGCCTCGCTCTTCGTGCCCAGCCTCTTCGCCATGCTCCTCGCCTCGGGCGCCCGCATCCGCCACCTGCTGCTCATCGTCGTCGTCGCCACGCTCGCCGCCCCCGCGACCTGGCCCATCTTGAAGCCCCACCAGCAGCGACGCTTCATCGCCATCTTCGAGCAGATCCGCGGCTCCGACGAGGGCGCCCAGGACATCAACTTCCAGTCCTTCACCGCCCAACGCCTCGTCGGCGCGGGCGGCGTCGCCGGCGTCAACGACGCCAAGGCCCGGGCCCTCATCCGATCCAACCGCCTCCCCGAGGCGCACAACGACATGATCTTCGCCGTCATCACCCTCCGCTTCGGGCTCGTGGGCGGCACGATCACCCTGCTGCTCTACATGCTCTGGACCGTGGGGGCCCTCGCCACCGCCGCCGCCTGCAAAGACCCCTTCGGCCGAGTGCTCGTCGTCGGCATGACCCTCTTCGTCGCCGTTCAGGCCGTCATCAACATCGGCATGACCGTCGGGCTTCTGCCCATCATCGGCGTCACGATGCCCTTCGTGAGCTATGGTGGCTCCAGCATGCTCACCAGCTGGCTCATGACCGGGCTCATCCTCAACGTCGGCCTCCGCCGGCGCGAAGCACCCCTCGTCCGCGGCGCGTGGGACGAACTCGCATGACCACCCAGATCCCCCCGCCAACCGATGCGTTCCTTCAGGCCTGCGTCGACTTCGGCATCGAGCTCGAGCCGGGCGACACCGACCGCTTCGCCGACTTTCTCCGCATCCTGTACACCGCCAACGAGACCACCAACCTCACCGCCATCCGCGACCCCGCCGAGGGCTGGCTGAGGCACATCTTCGACGCCCTCACGCTCCTGCCCGCCATCTCCGAAGCCGCCCCCGCGGGCGAACGGCTCGCGATCGGCGACATCGGCTCGGGCGGCGGCGTGCCGGGGCTCGTCGTCGCACTCGCCATGCCCGAAGCCCGCGTCACGCTGCTCGAAGCCACCGGCCGAAAGTGCGAGTTCCTGCGCTCCGCCGCGGACGACCTCCGCCTCGCCAACGTCACTGTCGTCAACGACCGCTGTGAGCGCGTCGGCGCGTTCCCGGGCGGCGCCCTGCGCGACGCGTTCGATGTCGTCACCGCACGAGCCCTCGGCCGAATCGCCGTCGCCAGCGAGCTGTGCGTCCCCCTCGCACGCGAGCGAGGCCTCATCCTCCTCGTCAAGGGCCAGGCCGCCGATGAAGAACTCGACGAAGCCAGGCAGGCACTGCACGAGCTGCACACCAACCACGCCGGCACCATCGACACGCCCACCGGCCGCATCGTCGTGCTCGAAAAAGCCCGGCGAACCCCGAAGAAGTACCCCCGCCGCGACGGCGAGCCCAAGCGATCGCCCATCGGCGGGAAACGCTAGCGATCCTTCCCCGTCGACGCCCACCGCTCGGCGATCGTCCGCCACATGTCCGCGTCGCCCTCCCAGTAAAAGGTGTGGGCCAGCCCCTCGATCACCACGATCTGCTCGTCCGCGCCGAGTTCGTCCATCGCCTCCGCCAGCATGCCCACCGCCTCGCCGAGATAGAAATTGTCCATCGACCCGCCGAAAACGTGCAGCTTACCCGTGAGCGCGTCCCGCTTGTCGTCCCGCTCGCGCTCAAGCTTCCGGCGGATGTCGTACTTCTTCCAGGCCTCCGCGACAGCCGGATCAATCATGCCGGTCTCGCGATCGAACAAAGGCGCCGGCGTGCCGTTCTCGAGCGCCGGGCTGAACACCGCCTCGAACGACCGGATCTGCCCGCCCGGCCCGAGCACCGTCTCCCGAGCGATGAAGTCCTCCGCCCAGAACATCACCTCGTCACCCCGCCGCCCCAAGGGCCGCGGGCTGCCGTCGGCATAGTCGTACATGCTCGCGCCCTCCGCGTACACATCGACCGTCTGGAACGCGCCAAAGTCCACCGGGTCCGGCACGTGGCTCCACACACCCGCAAACGTCTCTGGATACTCGATCTGAACCCACAGGCTCCCCCAGCCGCCCGAGCTGATGCCCGTGACATACCGGTGCTCGGCATCCTGCGCGCCGCGAAACTCTGCCTCGACCGCTGGGATCAGCTCCTCCGTCAACGCCGCGCCCCAGGGCCCGGTCACCGCGCTGTCGGCGAACACCGAGTGACCCCAGTAGTTCGTCGCGTCCAAACCGACCACGATCGTGTCGCCAATCAGCTCCCGGTGCGGCATGAAGCCGAGGTAACGCAAGACCTCGCTGGCGCCCCCGCCGAAACCGGTGATGTAGTACACCACCGGGTACCTGCGCTCGGCGCCCTCGAACCACGACTCGGGAAGCGTGACCGATGCCCGCATCTCGATCGGTCGGCCGTGAAAGGTGCTCAGCCGTTCGCTCTCGATCGTAAAGAGCTTTGTGCGATCCGTCTCCTCGAACGCCTCCGTTGCCACCTCCCGGTCGAGCGTGAATGATCCGAGCGATGCGTCGTCCGCGTCGAACGCCCCCATGTCGATCGTCACCGCCGCCGAGTGCAGATCACCCTCGCCCTCGCCCGGCTTGGGCGAATCAGGGCTCACCCGGGCCACGACCTGCGCCGACCACTCGCCCCCGCGCCACGACTCGCCGTGGTTGCCGGCATGCATCAGCTCGAAGCCCCCGAGCATGACCGTCTCGCCCGGCTCGAGGTTCTCAACGTCCCACGCCGCGACCACCGGCGGGTTGAACCACCGGTTCAGCTGCTCGCGCGGTTCCTCCGAGCCCTCCGCCGCCGGCGCGAGCACCAGGTAAATCCGACCTGTGTACCCCCCGGAGCGCACGGCCGGGTCGATCGTCACCTCGATCGCCTCGGGCTGCGCGAGCAGGGTCTGGGCCGAGAGGACAAACGCGAGCGTAAGCATCGATCGCATGGGGTCTCCTTTCCGATCGCAGCACCCATCGTACACTCCGCTGCCGTGACTCCCGCCGACGTGCTCGCCGAATCGGGGCCCATCGCCGCCATGCTCGGCGAGGGCTACGAGCCCCGCCCGCAGCAGCTCGCCATGGCCGCCGCCGTCGCGGACGCCATGCAGACCGGCGGCACCCTCCTCGCCGAGGCCGGCACCGGCGTCGGCAAGTCCTTCGCCTACCTCGTCCCCGCCATCCACCGCGCCATCCACCACGGCGAGACCGTCGTCATCGCCACCAACACAATCGCGCTCCAGGAACAGCTCGTCCGCAAGGACATCCCCATGCTCCAACGCGCGCTGGGCCTCGACCCCATCGACGCCGAGAGCCCAAGCGCCCCCGACAACCCCGACGCGCCCCTCCGCCCCGCGCTCGTCAAGGGCCGGGGCAACTACGTCAGCCTCCGCCGACTCGAGCTCGCCAGCAAACGCCAGGACAAGCTCTTCGCCGACCCCGCCATGCGGCGCACGCTCCACCAGATCGAAGACTGGGCCACGGAAACGCAGGACGGCTCGCTCACCTCGCTCCCCCAGCTCGAGCGCATGGGCATCTGGGATCGTGTTCAGTCCGACTCGGGCAACTGCATGGGCCGCAAGTGCCGGAACTTCGACATCTGCTTCTACCAGCGCAGCCGGCGCAAGATGGAGCGGGCGAACCTGCTCATCTGCAACCACGCCGTGTTCTTCAGCGATCTCGCGCTGCGGTCCCGCGGCTTCGGCTACCTGCCGCGCTACGACCATGTCATCCTCGACGAGGCGCACTCGGTCGAGGATGTCGCCAGCGAGCACTTCGGCGTGTCGCTCAGCGAGGGCAAGGTGAACCACCTGCTGTCGGCCCTGTTCGTCGAACGCGGCGCGAAGGGCTACCTGCCCAACCTCGCGACCGCCGCCACGGAGACCGAGCCGGTCGAGCGCGCGATCCGCTATGTCCGCGAGGCGCGCGACGCCGCGGGCGCGTTCTTCGAAGCCCTCATGCACTGGCGGCAGGACCACCCGCAGGGCGGAGGCCGCGTCCGCGAGCCGGGCGTGGTCGACAATCTGCTCACGCACCCCTTCCGCCAGCTCGCGGTGCAGCTGCGAAACTGCCGGGAGTTCGCCCAGCAGGAGGCCGACCGCTTCGAGCTCAACGCCTACGCCGAACGCGCCAGCGACATCGCCGACGCTGCCGATGTGCTCGTCGATCAAACCCTCGAGGGCTGCGCGTACTGGATCGAGTCCGTCGGCGGCGGAGCGGGAGACCGATCGCCACGAGTCACCATCGCCTGCTCGCCCGTCGAGGTCGCGCCGATCCTTCGGCAGCACCTGTTCGATCGCGGCGAGAACCCCGACGAGTCGCCCCTGCCCAGGTCCGTCACGCTCACGAGCGCCACGCTGACCACGCGCAGCACGACCGAAGACGAGGCCGCCGAACACAGAGAGACTGCCTTCGCCCACGCGATCGAGCGGCTCGGGTGCGAGGGCGCGAGCGTGCTCCAGCTCGGCAGCCCCTTCGAGTACACCAAGCAGGTCCGCGTCGTGGTTGACCTCAACATGGCCAGCCCCAAGGGCGGCGGCGCGCCGTACTACGACCTGCTCGCCCAGCGCGTGCTCGCGCAGGTCGAGGCGACCGACGGCGGCGCGTTCGTGCTCTTCACCAGCTTCAGCGCCCTCTACGCCGTCGCCGACCGCATCCGCCACGACCTGCTCGAACAGGGCATGCCCATGCTCGTCCAGGGCAAGGACGGCAGCCGATCCCTCATCCTCGAACGCTTCCGCGAGGACCCACGCAGCGTGCTGCTCGGCGCCGCCAGCTTCTGGCAGGGCGTCGATGTCCGAGGCGAGGGCCTCCGCAATGTCGTCATCACCCGACTCCCCTTCGACCCGCCCGACCGCCCGCTGACCGAGGCCCGGCTCGAGCGGATCAAAGAGCGCGGCGGGGACCCCTTCCGCGAGGAGAGCCTGCCGCGAGCCATCATCCGCTTCAAGCAGGGCTTCGGCCGGCTCATCCGCAGCCGCGAGGACCGGGGCCAGGTCGCCGTCCTCGACCCGCGGATCGTCTCGGCCAGCTACGGCCGAAAGTTCCTCGCCGCGTTGCCTCCGGGCGTCGAGATCGAACGCATCACTCCAGACCACCACGAGGAGAAACCTTGGCACTGATCCACCTGCTCTCGGCCTGCATGCTGTGCTCCGTCGCGAACGCCCAGCCGCTCGATCAGATCGTCAACGCCGATCAGCGCGAGGGCATGAGCCTCAACGGTGACTGGCCCATCGTCATCGATCCCTACGACAACGGCACCTACGACTATCTTTCACGCCCGCACGAGAACGGCTTCTGGAGCTCCGCCGGCCCCGAGGGCCCGACCGATCACGAGGAGTGGAGCTTCACCGACGCCGAAACGCTCGCGGTGCCCGGCGATTGGAACTCGCAGCGCGATGACCTGTTCTTCTACGAGGGCACCGTCTGGTATCGGCGCACGTTTGACCTCGCCCTGCGCGACGATCGGCGGTACTTCCTCTGCTTCGGAGCCGCAAACAAGCGGGCCAAGGTCTGGATCAACGGCGAAGAGGCCGGCGAGCACCATGTCGGGTTCACGCCGTTTCATTTCGAGGCGACCGACCTCGTCCAGAACGGATCGAACAGCGTGACCGTCCGCGTCAACAACGAGCGCAGGTTCGACGGCGTGCCGGGGCTGAACACCGACTGGTGGAACTACGGCGGCCTCACGCGCGACGTCCGGCTCGTCGCCGTGCCAACAACGTTTATCCGCGATGCCGAGGTGAGCTTCGACGGCGACAGCATCTCCGCCACGATCGAGCTCGACGGGCCGAACGCCGGCGGGCAGGCAGTCACGATGTCCATCGACGAACTCGGCATCGAAGCCAAGGCCACGACGAGCGAGACCGGCGTGGCCCGGCTGTCCATCGCCGCACCAGAGGATCTGCAGCGGTGGGGGCCCGAAAGCCCAACACTGTACGACATCGCGTTTGCATCGCCCGATGACGCGCTCGCCGACCGCGTCGGATTCCGCACCATCGAAACCCGGGGCAGCGACATCCTGCTCAACGGTGAGCCCGTGTTCCTCCGCGGCATCTGCATCCACGAGGAAGCCCTCTCCCGCGAGGGGCGCGCGTGGAGCGAGACCGACGCCCGCGAGCTGCTCACGCTCGCGCAGGAGCTCGGCTGCAACTACGTTCGCCTCGCGCATTACCCGCACAACGACCACATGCTCCGTGTCGCCGACGAGCTGGGCCTGCTCGTCTGGGCCGAGATACCGGTGTACTGGACGCTCGACTACGACAACCCCGCCACGCTCGCCGAGGCGAAGACCCACCTGACCGAGATGATCAACCGCGACATGAACCGCGCGTCGGTTGTCATCTGGTCCATCGGCAACGAGACGGGCGACGATGCCGCCCGAACCGTCTTCCGCCTGAAGCTGGGTGAGCACGTCAAGATGCTCGACAGCTCACGCCTGCTCTCGGCGGCAATGTTCGCGCGGGCCGAGGTTGTCGACGGCAAGCCCGTGAAGCTGGTCGTCGAGGACCCGTTCGGTGAAATGGCCGATGTGCTCGCGATCAACACCTACATCGGCTGGTACTGGGGCGATGCCGAGGACCTCCGCTCGTGCGACGTCGAGCGAGCCTGGGACAAGCCGCTGCTCATCAGCGAGTTCGGCGCGGGCGTGAAGCAGGGCCTCCGCGGCGAGCCGACCGACCGATGGACGGAGGACTTCGGCGTTCGGCTCTACACCGAGACCCTGGCCTGGGCCGACCGGATCGAGGGACTCGCCGGGCTGAGCCCGTGGATCCTCAAGGACTTCCGCTCGCCCCGCCGCCAGCTGACCGGCATCCAAGACTGGTACAACCGCAAGGGCATGGTCAGTGAGACGGGGGACCGCAAGCTCGTCTTCGGCGTGCTGCGCCGGTACTACGAGCGGAAGTCGAAGCCGAACTCGGCGGAGGGAACCGAGTAGAGACCTAACAAATCACACATTGTCCCCCCTGCGGGCTACTGTGAGGATCTCACTGTCGATGAGACAGGCGACCGATCCCCGACCCCGAAGGAGCCGACATGCTGGGCCGAGTCTTCAAGGCGTACGACATCCGCGGGACCTACCCGGACCTCCTGACCGACCAGATGGCCTGGCAGATCGGCTACGGCGCCAGCCAGTACCTCATCGAGACCGCCGCCGCCGACGGCGACACCACGCCCATGATGCGGAACATCGTCGTCGGGCGGGACATGCGGCAGTCGAGCCCCACCCTCGTCGAACGCCTCATGAAGGGCATCACCGATCAGGGCGGCAATGTCATCGACGTCGGCCTGTGCGACACGCCCCTGATCTACTTCGCCGTCAACTACTACGACTGCGCCGGCGGCGTCATGACCACCGCCAGCCACAACCCGCCGCAGTACAACGGCTTCAAAATCTGCAAGCGGAAGGCCAAGCCCGCGGGCGAGGAGACGGGCCTCGGCGAGATCCGCAAGCACGCCGCCATGGTCGACCGTTCCGGCGCGAACAACACCGACAAGCCCGTCAACGCGGGCCGAGCCGAGAAACGCGACCTCTGGGACGCGTACGCCAAGCATGTGCTCCAGTTTCTCGATCTCCACGGCAGGCAGCTCAAGATCGTCATCGACGCGTCCAACGGCATGGCCGGGCAGATGCTCCCCAAGATCTTCGGCAAAAAGGGCGCCAATGTCCCGGGCCTCGACATCGTCGAGATCAACTACGACATCTCAAAGGGCGAGTTCGTGCACGAGCCCAACCCGCTCGTCGCCGAGAACCTCAGGCAGGTGCAGGAGGCCGTCGTCGCCGAGGGAGCCGACCTCGGCTTCTGCTTCGACGGCGACGCGGACCGCTGCGTGGTCATCGACGAGAAGGGCCACCCCGTCGCCTGCGACCACCTCACCGCCGTGCTCGCGCCGCACTTCCTCGCCAAGGCCCCGGGATCGACGGTCGTGTACGACCTGCGATCCAGCAAGGCCGTCGCCGAAGAGATTCTCAAGGCCGGCGGCAAGCCGCTCATGGGACGCGTCGGCCACGTCTTCATGAAGCAGGCCCTCGCCGAGAGCCGCGGCATCTTCGGCGGCGAGCTCTCGGGACACTTCTACTTCCGCGACAACTTTAACGCCGACTCGGGCGCCATCGCCATGGCCACCGTTCTCACCGTCCTCACAGGCCAGGACAAGCCCATGAGCGACCTCGTCACCCCCATCGCCAGCCGCTATGCCCAGTCCGGCGAGATCAACTTCGAGAACGAGGAAAAGGACGAGGCCCTCGAGGCCATCGTCGAAGAATTCGGCCCCGGCTCCGACGACGACGGCGATGTGGAAGAACTCGACGGCATCACCATCGACTGCTTCGACCGCAAAGGCTGGTGGTGCAATGTCCGAAAGAGCAACACCGAACCCCTGCTCCGGTTGAACCTCGAGGCCAGAGACGAGGCCACCCTGCGGCAAGCCGTCGACCGCATCGCCCCGATGCTCGGCACACGCGTTGCGCACTGAGCCCCGGTACACTCGCGTTGGAGCACTCATCCGGCCGGGAGCGACCATGAACCTGCAACTCTTCTTCGATCACTGGTCGATCCGCGAAAACCCGTTTCGGGGAGAAGAGGCCCGTCAGGACGCCGTCTTTCAGAAGCTCGGCGAGCTGTCCCACGCAGCCGCCGCCGAGGGGCGCATGCTCTCCGCCGCCCACTCCGACTTCGAGAAAATCCTCGGCCAGATCCAGAAACCATCGACCTCGATCGTCTTCGGTGAGAAGGGAAGCGGCAAGACGGCCATCCGCCTGCAGATCGCCGTCGCCGTGGCCGACCACAACAGGGCCAACCCCGAAGCCAAGGCCCTGCTGATCGCCTACGACGAGCTCAACACCGTGCTCGACCGATTCCACGAACGCGCCGGCGGCGGCGATCCGCTCGAGGTCCTCCGAAAGCTCCGGCTCCAGGACCACATCGACGGCATCCTCATGGCCGCCGTCCCGGGCATAATCGACACCATCATCGGCGAGACCGCCTCCGGCCGATCCATCGATCTCGGCGAGGGCGTCCGCCGCCGGGCCCGAGCGCTCGACCCAACCAGCCGCAACGACCTCTTGATCCTCCAGGCCCTCTACGACCGCCCCGAACGAGCCGACGACCGCACCGCCAAGCTCCGCGCCACCCTCCGGGTCCGCAGGCCACTGGGCGAGCTCGGCTGGACCATCGGCGCCTACGGCGGATGGATCATCCCCGTCGCCGTGGTCATCGCCTTCTTCACCATCGGCGCCGGCGAGACCAACACGCTCTGGAACGCCGCGTTCTTCCTCGCCTTCGCCGCGTGGGCCGCCCTGATGGTCAAACGCTTCGCCTGGGACGCCGCCGCCATGCGCCGCACCGCCCGCAAGCTCCGCAGGCAGATCCGCATCTGCAAGCGAACCGAGAAGAGCTTCGCGAGCTCGCTGGCCTCGATCGACCCCAGGCACCGCCACGAGGGCGTGCTGCCCCTCTCCGACGCGCCCGACACCCGATACGCGCTGATCGACCGGCTCCGGCAGGTGCTCAAAGCGTTCGGCTACACCTCCATGATCGTCGTCATCGACCGGGTCGACGAGCCGAGCCTGGTCAATGGCGACGCCGAACGCATGCGCGCCGTCGTCTGGCCCATGCTCAACAACAAGTTCCTCCAGCAGGACGCGCTCGGCGTCAAAATGCTCCTGCCCATCGAGCTCCGCCACGCGATCTACAGAGAATCGAGCCAGTTCTTCCAGGAAGCCCGCCTCGACAAGCAGAACATGGTCGACCGCCTCAGCTGGTCGGGCGCGATGCTCTTCGATCTCTGCGAGGCCCGTCTCCGCGCCTGCCGCGCCGAGGAGGCCGAGCCCATGTCGCTGCTCGACATGTTCGCCGAGGATGTCACACGACAGGATCTGGTCGATGCGCTCGAGCAGATGCACCAGCCCCGCGACGCGTTCAAGTTCATCTACGCCTGCCTCAACGAGCACTGCCAGAACGTCACCGCCGATCAGCAGCAGTTCCGCGTGCCCAGGCTCGTCCTCGACGCCGTCCGCAAGCGCCAGGCCGAACGCGTGCAGTCGCTCTACCGCGGCATCGGCCCCGCCTGACCCGGTCGCACAGAGCCATGCCCCGCGTTGCACTCGTCACCTGCGTCACGCTCCCCGAGCCCGACCCGGACCAGGATCTCATGGTCTCGTCGCTCCGCAACGCGGGGCTCGACGCCCAGCTCGCCGCCTGGGACGACGCCGGGACCGACTGGTCGGCGTTCGACCTCGCGGTGATCCGCTCGACCTGGAACTACCACCGCCACCTCGACGCGTTCACCGACTGGCTCGAGCGCGCCGCACACGACACGCTGCTGGTCAACCCCGCGAGCGTGGTGCGCTGGAACCTGCACAAGCGCTACCTCCGCGAGCTCGAGGCCGCGGGCCTGCCGATCGTGCCGACCGCCTTCGCCGACGCGCGCACACCCTTCGACCTCGCACGGACGCTCGACCACCACGGCTGGACCGACATCGTCATCAAGCCCTGCGTCTCCGCCGGCAGCGCCCGCACGCGCCGCTACACCGAAGGCCGATCGCCAGACGCCGCCGCCTTTCTCGCCTCCATCACCGAACGCGACGACGCCATGATCCAGCCCTTTGTCCCCAGCGTCGCCGACGGCGGCGAGCGCTCCGCCATCTGGATCGCCGGCGAGCCCACGCACGCCATCGTCAAGCAGCCGCGCTTCGACACCGACGACGAATCCGTCTCCGATGCGCTCCCCGTCTCCGACGTGGAGCGCGACATGCTCGACCGCTGCCTCGACCTCGCCGGCGACGGCCTGCTCTACGCACGCCTCGACACCATGCGCGACGCCGACGGCACCCTGCTCATCAGCGAGCTCGAGCTCATCGAGCCCTCGCTCTTCCTGCTGCAGTCCCAGGCCGCGACATCACGGTTCGTCTCGGCGGTGCGCGACTTCGCGGGTGCCACGGGTTGACCCGAAGGGCAACCCGTGTGGGCAGGTGAAACGGCACGGCTCGCTGAAGACAAGCCGTGGCACCCTGCACCTTCAGTCCATCGGCTCGAGCCGGGCGTACTCGAGCACCAGCGTCTTGAGTCCGATGCCGCGGAAGTTCACCTTCGCCCGCGCGTTCGCCCCGCCCTGGATCGACTGCACGACTCCCACGCCGAACCGCGGGTGCCGGACGGTCGCGCCCTCGACCAGCCCGCTCGCGAGCCGGTTGCCGCGTGCCGCCCGCTCGACCTCCTCGGCCGCCGAGTACTCCCGCAGCTTCGCGATCGAGACATCCCGCTCCCAGCCCGGCCCGATCGAGCCCGTGCGCGGCGACTCGCCGAACGGATCGCTCTGGTCGCTCAGCCGCACATGCTCCGAGCCCAATTCCTCGATGAACCGGCTCGGGATCGCCCGCTCGCTGATGCCGCGCTGCGTGCGGTACTTCGCCGCCGACATCCGAAGCTGCTTCATCGCCCGCGTGATGCCCACGAAGCACAGCCGACGCTCTTCTTCGAGTTCGCTCTCCGACGAGTGCGCCCGCGAGTGGGGGAGCACGTTCTCCTCGAGCCCGATCATCGCCACCGCCGGGAACTCGAGGCCCTTCGCCGCGTGCAGCGTCATGAGCGTCACCGCGCCCGTCTCCGAATCGACCGCGTCCGCATCGGCGACCAGCGAGACCGATTCCAGATACGCCCGCAGCACACTGAGCAGCCCGGGCTCGGTCGATTCGCCCGTCACCGCCGCGTCGAACTGCATCGGATCGTCAGCCGGGTCGTAGTTCTCCTCGAACTCGGCCGCCGACGAGACGAGCTCCTCGAGGTTGTCCAGCCGATCCGAGTCCTCCTCGTTCTTCGCCGCCAGCTTCTGGTAGTAGCCCTCCAGGCCGCTCTCAACGATCACCCGCTCGACCAGATCACGCAGGCTGCCCGGCACATCCTGGCCCATGAACGAGCCGGCGCCGTTCCACCCGTCGACGAGCCTCACAAACTCGACCATGGCGTTGCGAGCCCGGCCCGAGAGCGCCGGCACCTCGTCCGCCCGGCGCAGCGCCTCGAACACCGGCACGCCCCGGTCGCCGCCGTACACCTGCGCCGCCGCGAGCCCCGCCTTGCCGATGCCCCGGCTCGGCGTGTTGATGATCCGCAGCAGCGACACATCGTCCGCCGTGTTCGCGACCACGCGCAGGTACGCCAGCGCGTTCTTGATCTCCTCGCGCTGGTAGAACGCCGTGCCCCGGACGACCACATACGGGATCGATCCCCGCCGCAGCTCGTCCTCGATCGCCCGGCTGAGCGCGTTCGTGCGGTAGAACACCGCCATGTCGCGCCACGCCTTCCCGTCCTCGTTCAGACTCTTGAACCAGTCGACGACGAGCTCGGCCTCGTGCCGCTCGTCCCGGCAGAGCGTGACCTCGACACGCTCGCCGCCGGGCGTCGAGGTGAACAGGTCCTTGTGCTTCCGCTGCCGGTTGTTGCGGATCAGCGTGTCGGCGACAGCCAGGATCGGCTCGGTCGACCGGAAATTCTCGCCCAGCGGGATCACCCGCGTGCCGGGGAACTTCTCCTCGAAGTCGAGGATGTTCGTGATGTCCGCCCCGCGCCAGCCATAGATCGACTGGTCCGGATCGCCCACCACGAAAATGTTCGGCTCCGCCCCGCGCTCCGCCCTCGTCCCCGCCAGCAAACTCGCGATCACGAACTGCGCCCGGTTCGTGTCCTGATACTCGTCGACCATCAGCCACTGCCACCGCTCCTGGCACTCCCGGCGGACGCTCTCGTCGCTCGCCAGCACCTTGGCCGTGTGCAGCAGCAGGTCGTCGAAATCCACCGCGCCCGCCTTGCGCTTGCCAGCCTCGTAGCCCGCGTAGATCTTCGCGATGTTCCGCGTCGAGAAGTCGCCGGCCTGCGACGCGTACGCCTCGGCGTCCACCAGCTCGTTCTTCGCGTTGCTGATCACCCCCAGCACCGACCTCGGCGGAAAGTTGCTCGTGCTCAGGTCCAACTCTGTGATCACCCGCTTCACCAGCGACATCTGGTCCGCCGAGTCGTAGATCGAGTAGTCCGGCTTCATCCTCGCGGCGTCCGCGTACCGCCTCAGCAGCCGGGCGCACAGGCTGTGGAAGGTCGTCACGATCAGACCGCGGTTCTGACGCGAGCCCTCGCCGCCGGTCAACGCCGCCACCCGCTCGCGCATCTCCTTCGCGGCCTTGTTCGTGAAGGTCAGCGCCAGGATCGACCACGGCGGCACGCCCTGCTCGAGCAGATACCCGATCCGCCGCGTGATCACCCGCGTCTTGCCCGAACCCGCCGCGGCGAGCACCAGCACCGGTCCCTCGAGCGCCGTCGTTGCCTCGAGCTGCGCCGGTGTAAGCCCACGAAGCAAGGGTGAAGCGGGCTGGGTCAGTTCGGAATGGTCCGGGCCGGCTCCGCCGACGGTGTCGCTCATCGCTGCACCGTAGCCCTACGAACCCGCCTTCGCCCGGGGCACGTGAGGCGTGTCCGCCGAGCGGGTGATCAACGCCACATCGTCCGGCAGATGCTCGGCCACCTCCGCCACCACGTCGCCCTCCAGCTTCCGGCTGAACAGCGAACGGCGGCTCTTGCCCATGATCAGCATGTCGCACCCGTAGGTCACCGTGTAATCCAGGACCTCGTCCGAAATGTTCGGGCTGGTCACATAGATCGGGACGAACGGCACGCCCGCCTCCTTCGCCAGAACCGACGTCGTCCCCAGCGCCTCCTGCGCGTCCCGGTCGTCCTCGACCCGCGGCACCCGGCCGGGCTGCACATCCATCACCCGAAGCGTGCGCACATAAATCGCGAACAGCGTCGCCCCACGCCGCCGAGCCATGTCAACCGCAAACTCCGACTGGTACCGCCCACGAGCCGCCAGCATGATCTTGGGCTTGCTCGGGTCGATGTCCACGATGCCCGCCTTGACCTCCGCCAGCCAGCCCCGCTCCGGGGCCTCCAGCGGCTCGGGCGCGCCCTTGCGGGCCTGCGCCAGCACGAAGCGAGAGCCAAGCACCACAGCGATCAATCCGCCGCTGAACGCCGACGAGACCGGCTGCGTCACCGCGATCGTTACGCTGATCGCCGCCAGAAACAGCCCCAACGCCCACATGCCCCCGCGACGCCACGACTTGATGTCCAGTTCCTTGTTCACGGCGCAGCTCAGCACCGTCACCGTGATCGCCCCGCACACCCCGAGCACGTACTGCTTCGCCAGCAGCGTCACATCCGTCGTCCACGCGATCACGCCGATCGGGATCACCAGCGACACAATCAGACCCACCCACGGCACGCCCGAGAAGTTCAGTCTCGTCAGGGGCCTCGGCAGCTCCTTGTCCTGCGCCATCGCGTACAGCACCGACACCATCGCCATCACCGCCGTGTTCGTCGCCGACAGCAGCAACAGCCCGAAGGTGATCCCCGCCACCTTGCCGAACGCGAAGCCGGCCTGCTCGCCGAAGTGGTGCTGCCCCGCGTCCATCGCGATGACCTTCATCGCCGCGTTGGTGTACTCGAGCGTCTCCTCCCGAACCGCCTCCAGCCGCTCCGGCTCGACCGTCCCCGCCGCCACGCCCGCCTCGAGCTCGGCGATCAGATCAAGGTGCGACCCGTGCGTGTCCGCAAGGCTCACGCCGTCGACGGTGAAGCTCAGCCCCGCCAGCGCGATCCCGAACACCATGTTCAGCACCACGACCTCGATGGTCACCGGCCAGATCGACCGCTTGGCCGTCCGGTCCACCGGCTCTTACATCTGCCCGGTCATGTTCGCGACCGCTTCCACCCCCGCCAGCGCCAGGCAGATGCCGGTGAACGCCACCCACGCCTCCCCGATGCCGTGGTCCTTGAAGTAGTCGAACCGGATCGTCGCCACGCCCTCGAGAAAGAACGGGATCGCCAGCACCGCCATGGCCATCGAGATCAGCAGGGCGGCCGTCGCGATGACCAACGCGAACCGCCCCGCGTTCTTCGCCCCCGCCCAGTTGATCGCCCCGATCAGCAGGATCGTCACGACGCTGAGCGGCAGCGTCAGCCCGTGCGGCACGCCGAAGTAGTGGAACGCCTCCACCACCGAGATCGCCGCCGTCATGATGTAGCCCGAGAGCAGCAGCGTCGCCCCGACAACCGACAGGGTCGGGCTCAGCTGACGCGCCGCCGTGTACACCCCGCCCCCGTCCGGGAAGCTCCGACAGACGATCGTGTAGGCCCAACTGACAGCCAGCATCAGCAGCCCGATCGCCGCCAGAAACAGCACGCTCGCGTGGGACGTGGCAAGGAACGCCAGCCCGAGCACATACAGCCGGCTCGTCCCCCAATCCCCGTAGAGCAGCGGACCGGCCAGCGTCCACCTGAGGTTGCGTGGGCGGGATTCGGTGACGAGCATTCGGACTCACTCGGCGGAGGGGCCTTGGCGCGGGTGCGGATTCACTATAGAGTCCCCGGTTCCGCACGCGCCGCGGCGAACCGAAGCCCCCGACCACGCGAATCACCACACCGGGCCGCACACACGCTTCCAATGCGGCCCGGTCTGACGCTACTATGCCCCGCGCGGCAACGACCGCGACCACAGCGTGCTCCGGAGTCCGCCGCCGTCATGGCCGATGCCCCAAAGAAACAGCTCGAGGACACCACCCCCCTCAGTCGCTCAAAGGCGGGCACCGGCTCCGGGTCGCACGCCGCCTCCAAGACCGGGTCCGGTTCCGGCTCACGCGCAAGCCCGCCCGACCTCAACGAGACCCAGTCCGCCCTCGAGCAGGCCGCCAAGGGCGGCACCAACATCGACACCCTCGTCGGCCGACTCGTCGTCGACAACGGCCTCGCCACGCAGGAAGAGGTCCAGCACGCCCTCGAGCAGGCCAAGAGCGTTCGACAAGAGGACAACGCCGCCAGCCTCGTCCAGATCCTCGTCGAGCACGAGTACGTCACCAAACGCCAGATCGCCCGCCTCCGCGCCATCATCGAGGCCGAACGATCGGGCCAGAAAATCCCGGGCTTCAAGATCCTCGGCAAGCTCGGCGCCGGCGCCATGGCGACCGTCTTCCGCGCCGTCCAGCTCAGCCTCGACCGCGATGTGGCGATCAAGGTCCTGCCCCGCAAGTTCAGCTCGAACCCGCAGTTCATCGAGCGGTTCTACGCCGAGGGCCGATCGGCGGCGGCACTGAACCATCCCAACATCGTGCAGGCCTTCGATGTCGGCAAGGCCGGCGAGTTTCATTACTTCGTGATGGAGTTCGTCGACGGCCGAACGGTCTACGACGACATCGTCAAGCAGAAGCGCTTCCCCGAGAAGGACGCCATCGAGGTCATGATCCAGGTCGCCGAGGCGCTCCAGCACGCCCACGAAAAGGGCCTGATCCACCGCGACGTCAAGCCCAAGAACGTGATGATCACGAAAGAGGGCGTCGTCAAGCTGGCGGACATGGGCCTCGCGCGGGCGGTCAGCGACAAGGAGGCCGCCGAGGCCGAGGCCGGCAAGGCCTTCGGCACGCCGTACTACATCAGCCCCGAGCAGATCCGCGGCGAGCGCGACATCGGCCCCCCCGCCGACATCTACTCCCTCGGCGCGACCTTCTACCACATGGTCACAGGCTCGGTGCCCTTCGAGGGCAAAAACCCCTCGGCGGTCATGCACAAGCACCTCAAGGCCGACCTGGTGCCGCCGGACCATGTGAACCCGAAGCTCTCGGCCGGGGTCAGCGAGGTCATCGAGATGATGATGGCCAAGTCGCCCGCGGCCCGGTACAAGAACTGCAAGGACCTGCTGGTCGACCTCCGGGCCGTGCTCAAGGGCGAGCACCCGCCCATCGCCCACAAGGACGTCTTCGACGAGGCCGACCTCAGCGCCGTCTCCGCCGCCGAGGCCGCCATCGAACCTGAGGAGATCCCGGTCGACCGGTCCGCCGGGGCCGTGAGCGTCAGGCCCGGGCTGGTGATCGCCCTCGGCGTGATGCTGGGCGTGAGCCTTCTGTTCAATCTGATTCAGGCCATCCGGTGACGGATCGGCCTGTCGGGAAGTCCTTGCTCGGGCGTGATCTGTCGCTAAACTTGCCGAGATGGCGTGCGGCGCATCACTTCCTGACCTCCCCGGGCCGATCACGCCCGGCTCGACCTGTTCCTGATGCTCCCCTGCCCCGTCTGTTTCGATCAATCCCCGGCCGGGTCGGTCCCGGTCGAGTGATACGCACGAGCCCGACGAAGCCGACCGGCGCGACCCGCCGGCGGGTTCGATAAGGGCATCAGTTCCGTCCCAGGGCCGCTCGGCGCCGGCGTTGGGTTCGCTGCTCAGAAAGAGCGCCGCATCGGAGGTTCAGGCATCGCTCGCGGACGATTCTTCAGAGAAACCGGCCCCGTCCAACGGACGCGGGTCAACCACATGATCCGAATCAGCCCGATCCGACTGATCGGCAAGGACAACGAGCAGATCGGCGTGATCGACACGCACGAGGCGATCCGCATGGCCGAGGAGGCCGGGCTCGATCTCGTCGAGGTCGTCGCCGACAGCCGGCCCCCGGTCTGCAAGATCATGGACTACGGCAAGCACAAGTACGAGATCTCCAAGCGCAAGCAGCCCTCAAGCAAGGGCAGCGAGCTCAAGGAGATCCGCCTCGGCCGATCGATCAAGATCGACCCCCACGACATCGAGATCCGGTCCGCCCAGGCCCGCCGGTTCCTCATGGACGGCCACAAGGTGCAGGTCATCCAGCGGTTCCGGGGCCGAGAGATGGCCCACAAGGACCTCGGCCTCGACAACCTCCGCGTCTTCTACGAGTCGCTCGAAGACATCTGCAAGGTCGAGCAGACCCCGCGCCCCTTCGGCCGACAGTTCAACATGCTCCTCGCCCCCGACCGGGCCAGGATCGAGGGCGTGAAGGCCAAAATGAAGCGAGAAGAGGCCGAGGAGCAGAAGGCCCGGGAAGCCGAGCTCGAACGCAAGATCGCCGAGCTCGACGCCCGTGAGGCCGCCGAGAGCGACGACGACGACGAGAGCGATTCGGGCGACCCCAGGAACGACAAGAAAAAGTCCGAACGCTCCAACACCGGCAAGGGCAAGGACGAACGCGCCCGCAACCCCATCGATGACGAGATCGCCGACCTGCTGGGCGAGTAACACCCCCGAGCCGAAGGCCGCACACTCCGCACACCCCGCACACCCCGCTCGACCCGCGGACGCGGTCAATCGTGCCGGAGGGCCTGGATCGGGTCCTGCTTCGCCGCCTTCATCGCCGGGTACAGCCCAAAGATCAGCCCCGTCGCCGCCGCCACCGCGAAGGCGACCACCATCGACCACGGCGTCAGGCGTGTCGGTGCGCTCACCTCGGGGGGAATGATCGAACGCAGACCGGGAAGCGACGGCAGGACATCCTCGATCAGCGGCGGGATGCCGAGGCTGATCAGCACGCCGACGCCGACGCCCATCACCCCGCCGATCGCGCTGAGCACGCCCGTTTCCACCAGGAACTGCCAGACGATGTGCTTGCGGGTCGCGCCCATCGATCGGCGGATGCCGATCTCCCGCGTCCGCTCCGTCACGTTCGCGAGCATGATGTTCATGATGCCGATGCCGCCCACCAGCAGGCTGATGCCCGCGATCGCGCTCAGCGTCACCGTCCAGGTGAGCGCCTGCCGCTCCGCCTCCTCGAGCAGCTCGTACGGCACGATCAGGCCGACATCCGTCATCCCCGGATGCCGAACCTCCATCGCACGCCGCAGCACCTGCGCGTCGGCGAGCACACGCTCCCGTGAGGGGCTCTGCAGGTAGACCTCGGCCACCTGCACCTCGGCCGCGCTGAACGAGCCCGCCTCGCGCTGCACCACCGTGTCCCCGAAGGTCGCCCGCGCCGTCGTGATCGGCACGTGCACATCCAGGTTCAGATCCCGGCCCACCAGCGCCGCCCCCGCGCCGCCCGAAAGCCCCACCGGCGCGAGCACGCCCACCACGCGGAAGACCTTGTCGTCGATCCGAAGCGTGTTGCCCAACGGGTCGTCGAGGTCGAACATCTCCTTGGCGATCTCCGCCCCGATGACGCACACCATCGCCTGCGCATCGAGGTCCGCCTGCGTGATGTACCGCCCCCGGCTCAGCGTCAGGTTCGCCACGATCAGCATCTCGGGCCGCGTTCCGAACGACTGGCTCGTCTTCCGCTTCGTGCCCCGCAGCAGCTGCGAGCCGAACTGCTTCAGCGGCACGATCTGCTCGGCGTCCGGGAACATGGCCTCGATCACGGCGACATCGCTCCGCGTCAGGCCGTAGCGCGCCACCCAGCCCGACCGGCCGCCCTGCTGCTGCTGGGTCGAGGTCGGCGGCTTCTGGCTCCGCAGGATGATGTTCCGCGCGCCGAGCCGCTCGATCTGCATCAACGCCTGGTGCTTCGACCCCTCGCCGATCGAGACCATCGCGATCACCGCCGACACGCCGATGATGATGCCCAGCGCCGTCAGAAACGACCGCAGAAAGTGCAGCCGAAGGTTGGTGATGCCCAGACGGGCGGTCTCGAAAAGAAATGTCATCGGCTCATCCTACCGACACGCGGGCGCGTGGTCGCAATGATGCCCCGTGCCCCGCGTAACGATCACGCAGGAATCCGACACGACCGTCGGCTGGCGCTTCGCGGTCGAGGTCCGCTCACGCCGAGCCGGCACGACCACCCACGAGCTGACCATGAGCTTCCAGGACTACGAGCTGCTCTGCCGGGGCGCCAGGCCGCCCAGCGAGGTCGCCCGGACCGCGGTGGAACGCCTGATCAGCGGCCGCATCGAGTCCGCTCCGAAACCCCTGCCCGGCTCGTTCGATCTCGCGACGGCGCTGCGTTGGACGGCCTCACCAAGCGAGCTGGCCGCGTCGCCCTGACGACGCCAGCGTTCCTCAGCCGCCGCCGTCCTTGCCGTCGGAACCTTCCTCGTCTTCATCCTTGTCCTCATCCTTGGACCCGCCCAGCACGCCGCCGAGCAGCCCGCCCGCACGCTTCTTGATCTCCTCGCCCACGCCCGACTTCTCGAGCGCGTCACCCACCGCCCGGTCCACCTCGCCCCGAACCCGGTTCGCAAGCTCCGCCTTGCCCGCCGCCACCAGGGCGTCGGCGAGCGCCTCGTCGCTGAACGACACCCGCGGCCCGTCGATCGGACCACGCACGCCGATCGGCAGCACGAGGCTGTCCACCCGCGTCCGGCTGCCCGCGAGCGCGAGCGTGGTGCCAACGAGCGTCGCGTCGATCGTGCCATCGATCAGGATGCCGTCGAGCGCGCTCGCGAACGCCAGATCGACCGTGCCCCCCGAGATCGGCGGCTCGCCGTCGGACAGCCCGTCCACCGCGAGCATCGAGCCGACCCGGTCGCCCGACAACCCCTTGCGCACAAAGCTCAGCCGCGACGCCTCGCCGGGCCGCGCTCCAATCCGAATGTCGCCCGCGATCGCCCCGCTCCGGCTCGTCACGCTCATCGCCGGCGAGCCGTCGGCCACAAGCGAGGGCTGCGTCGACAGCATCGAGCCGCGAACATCGAACACTTCTCCCGGCAGGTCGGCGACCGTCATCCCGTCGATCCGCACCTCGCGCACCAGAACCGTTGGAGCGCCCTCGATCAGGTGCTCGGCACGAACTCGCGTGTAGCCCTTGGCCGCAACCTCCCGGCGAAGCCGATCGCGCAGGGTTTCGCCCTGGGGCGCATCCGGGTCGGCCGAGGTCCCGTCGCCCTTCGTGTTCACCTTCTCGAGCCACTCCCGCGCCTGCGCGAGACGGTCGCGCCACAGCTCCGCCTGCTCGATGTAGTCCTCGATCGTCTTCGCCTCGCCCGCGTCGTCCGTGGGCGGCTCAGCCGGCTCGGGCCGGGGCCGCACCAGCCGACCGGGCCTTGCCCGCGTCTCGCCGCTGGAAGCCTCGGCCAATTCGATCAGATCGAACGCGATCCGCCTCGTCAGCAGGTCGCGCGTGCCAAGGTCGGCCGTCAGCGTCTCGGCCCGGAGCAGATCCGTCGAGAGCGCTTCCGGGTCCGCCATCGCCAGCCCGGAGACCCGCAGCGTGCCCGCACCCAGGTCGAGGTCCGCCGAATCGAGATCGACCGTGGCGCCGTTGGCCCGCTCGAGTCCGTTCTTCATGACCGCGGTGACAATCGGTTCCTGGGCGAAGACCCAGACCACGCCGCCCAGCGCGCCCGCGAGCGCAACGAGCGCCACACCGATCGGCCGGATCGGGTTGCCGACTTTCCGCCGGCTCAGCCGCTCGAACGACTCCTTGCCCTTGCCGCCCACAAGCACCCACAGAACAAACTTCGCCGGCTTCGACCGCGACAGCTTCTCGGCGATCGCGCTCGACTGCTCCATGGCTGCCAGCTTCCGGCGGGTGCCCGTCACGAGCGCAACGACCACGAACGAGAGCGCGAGGCCGACGACGAGCCCGAGCAGCAGGCCGCCCGTGACCGTGTAGTAGTCGAGACCGAACCAGGCGACGACCGGCGTGTTGATGAGCGATCGGAACACCGCGCTCGTCGGGCCGTCGAGCAGCAGCCGCCCCGCCTCGAACTGGATCGGCATCAGCAGCAGGCTCAGCAGCTTGCCGAGCGCCGCCGCCAGCGTGGCGATCCACAGGTTCGCGTTGAGCACGACGAGCACCGCGAGCAGCGCGAGCAGCAGCCCGGGTCCCTGCGTCAGGCCGGGCAGAAACCCGATGAGCGCGCCCAGGAGGCACGCGAAGGTGAGCTGGAGGGGGGTGACCTTGCCGCGGATGATCTTGGCGATCTTTCGTGTGAGCATGGCGGATTCTACTGCTGCTCACGGCCTCTCAGCCCCGATTCCGACGCTTGGCTTGAGACGCAAACCGCTCTTCCGTAGCGTTTTGGGTCAATCCCACAACGCCACGCTCGATTTCATGGAGATCAACAATGAAGACCGCGACCCCTTCACGACCCGTTCCGCCCAGAGCGGACGCCACCCCGGACCGCCGGCCCCGCAGCCGTGCCGCGGCCTACACGCTGTGGCTGCTGCTCGGATTCCTCGGCGCGCACCGCCTGTACATGGGCCGATGGCTCTCGGGCCTGCTCATGGCAACGCTCGCGTTCGTGTCCTTCCTGCTGACAGTGTTCATCGTCTTCCTCACGCTGCCGCTGGGCCTGCTGGGCTTCGCGGCGCTCGGCCTCTGGTGGCTCATAGATGCCTTCGAGCTCAACACGTGGCTGTCGGCGAACGAAGATGTCCTCGAGCGACGCGACCGCCCGGCCACGCCGAATCCGACCGCCATGATGTGAAAAGCGATGATGTGACCGCCATGATGTGAAGGCGATGTTGTGACAGCGGTGCCGCGACGGCGATGCCGTGACGGCTACAGCAGCTCGCGCAGGTACCGGCCCGTGTGGCTCTTCTCCACCTTCGCCACGGTCTCGGGCGTGCCCGCCGCGACGATCGTGCCGCCCCCGTCGCCGCCCTCGGGGCCCAGGTCGATGATCCAGTCGGCGCACTTGATCACATCGAGGTTGTGCTCAATGACCACGAGCGTGTTGCCCGCGTCGGTCAGCTTGTCGAGCACGGAGATCAGCTTGCGGATGTCCTCGAAGTGCAGGCCCGTGGTCGGCTCGTCGAGGATGTAGAGCGTGTGCTCGCCGCTGGGCGTGCCGTCGTAGCGAACGCCCTTGCCCAGCTCGGTCGCGAGCTTGACGCGCTGCGCCTCGCCGCCCGACAGGGTCGTCGAGGGCTGGCCCAGCGTGACATAGCCGAGCCCGACGTCGCGGAGGCACTGCGTGAATCGCAGCACCTTCGGGTGGTTCTCGAAGAACGCGCACGCGTCCTCGACGGTCATCGCCAGCACATCGGCGATGCTCCTGTCGCGGTACTTCACCTCGAGCGTCTCGCGGTTGTAGCGGGCGCCCCGGCAGACCTCGCACTCGACGTACACGTCGGGCAGGAAGTGCATCTCGATCTTCTTCGTGCCCTGGCCCTGGCAGGCCTCGCACCGCCCGCCGCCCGACTGCGCGGGCACGTTGAAGCTGAAGCGTCCGGGCTTGTAGCCGCGGATCTTGGCTTCCTTGGTGGCGGTGAAGATCTTGCGAATCTCGTCGAAGATGCCGGTGTAGGTCGCGGGGTTCGACCTCGGCGTCCGGCCGATGGGCGACTGATCGACCTCGATGATCCGGTCAATCTGGCCGAGACCGTTGATCCGGCTGTGCGCGCCGGGCTTGTCCCGCGTGCCGCCGAGCTCGTGCCGCACCGCCTTCAGCAGGATCTCGTTCACCAGCGTGCTCTTTCCCGAGCCCGACACGCCCGTGACGCACACGAACCCGCCCAGGGGGAACACCGCGTCGACGCTCTTGAGGTTGTTCTCCTTCGCGCCCTTGACCGTGACCGCCTTCTTCTCGCTCAGCGTGCGGCGCTCGGTCGGCACCTCGATCGAGCGCTTGCCCGAGAGATACGCGCCGGTCAGCGAGGTCGGGTGCGCCTCGATCTCCGCGACCGTGCCCTGCGCGACCACCCGGCCGCCGTGCACGCCCGGCCCGGGCCCGATGTCAACGAGATGATCCGCCGCCCGGATCATCTCCTCGTCGTGCTCGACCACCAGCACGGTGTTGCCGATGTCGGCAAGGTGCCGCAGCGTGCGGATGAGCCGGCCGTTGTCGCGCTGATGCAGGCCGATCGTCGGCTCATCCAGCACATAGCACGCGCCCACCAGCCCCGAGCCGACCTGCGTCGCGAGCCGGATCCGCTGCGCCTCGCCGCCCGAGAGCGTCGCGGTTCGGCGGTCCAATGACAGATACTCAAGCCCGACACTGGTCAGGAATCGCAGCCGGTTGCCGACTTCCCTGATGATCGGCTCGGCGATCTGCTGCTGCTCGCTGCTGAGCCTCAGACCCTCGACATAGGCGATCGCGTCGTTGATGTTCAGCCGGCCGATCTCGGCGATGTTCAGCACGCTGCCGTCGCCCTTCTTGCCGTCGGCATCGCGCCCGATCACGCTCGCGCTGAAGGCCTTGTTCGTGTCGGCCTTGTGCGTGCTCTCGATGTGCACGTGCAGCGCCTCGACGCGCAGCCGGTCGCCGTGGCACGCGGGGCAGACCTTCTCGGTCTGGAAGGTGTGCAGGTGGTCCTTGACCCACTGGCTCTCGGTCTTGTGGAACCAGTCGTGCAGCATGGGCAGCACGCCCTTCCAGTGCCCACCCTCGTCGCCGTAGAGCAGGATGGAGTAGGTCTCGTCGTCCATCGTCGAGATCGGCGCGTTCTGATCGACGCCCCAGTCCTGGCAGAATCGCCGCAGGTACCGCGGGTAGACCATGCCGCCCGGCCCGTTCTTCTTCCAGGGCGCGATGCCGCCGCGGCGCAGCGACCGGTCCATGTCGGGCACGACCAGGTCTTCGTCAAACTCGAGAATGGCGCCCAGCCCGTGGCAGGTCGGGCACGCGCCGAAGGGCGAGTTGAACGAGAACAGACGCGGGCTCAGCTCCTCGAGCGCGATCTCCGGATGATCCGGGTCGGCGTAGCTTGTCGAGTAGGTCCGGTCGGTCCACTTCTCGCGGTCTTCGTCGTCGTTGACGGCCACGAAGACCGTGCCGCCCGCGAGCTTGAGCGCGCTCTCGATCGACTCGGCCAGCCGCTGCCGCACATCATCCCGGATCACGATGCGATCGACCACCGCCTCGATCGTGCTCTTGTGGTACCTGCCGAGATCGAGCGGGTTCTCGCCCCCCTTGGCGAGCACATCCCGGATCTCGAGAACCGCACCGTTCACCCGCGCCCGGCCCCAGCCCTGCTGCTGCAGCTCCTCGAGCACATCCTTGTGAAAGCCCTTCTTCTCGCGCACGACCGGCGCCAGCACCATCAGCCGAGCGCCCTCGGGCAGATCCATGACCGCATCGATGATCTGCGTGCTCGGCGTCGCGGTGATCGCTCGGCCCGAGCGGGCCAGCACCGTGCCGTCCTTCTTCGCCTTGGTCACCGCCCACGACCGCGGCTTCCCGCAGCGGGCAAAGAGCAGCCGCAGGTAGTCGTAGATCTCGGTCGTGGTCGCGACGGTCGACCGCGGGTTGTGCGCGCTGCTGCGCTGCTCGATCGCGATGGTGGGGGGGATGCCCTCGACCTCCTCGACGTCGGGCTTCTTCAGCTGGTCGAGGAACTGCCGGGCGTACGCCGACAGCGACTCCATGTACTTCCGCTGCCCCTCGGCGAAGATCGTGTCGAACGCCAGCGAGCTTTTGCCAGAGCCGGACAGCCCGGTCATGACGATCAGCTTGTCCCGCGGCAGATCGAGGTCGATGCCCTTGAGGTTGTGCTCCTTCGCGCCGCGCACGCGGATCAGACGCTCCGCGTGAGCGCCGCTCATCGCGGCGGGCGCCGGCTTGGGCTCCACAGAGGCAGCCGAACGCGTCCCTTTCGAAGACGAGTTCGAGGCTGGCTTCTTGCTCACGGATCGTTTCTTCTCGAGGGGTGTGGTTGCGTCTGGCATGCGGAGGGGATCGTAGGTGCGCCGCTCAACGCCCCGGCTGTGCGGCGGGAGCGGACTCGGAGGTCGCCTGCTCCGCCGCCGGCGGCCGCGGCTGCCCTCGCTGCATCTTGATCAGCCCCAGCAGCACCAGCCCGATCGCCACGCCCAGCAGGTACGTCGCGAACCGCCCCATGAACTTGCGGTCGATCTTCACGCTCGGATCGTAGCGTCAGGCGGCGGAGGTGCGGGGCGGCGTGCCGGCCCCGGCCACGCCCGCGCGCCCGAGCCCCCGGTCGGCTTCGCCGGGCTCGCCGTAGGCGTCCACGAACGCCCGCATGATCCGGCTCACCACCGGCCCGGGGTGCACGTGCCGGTTGTCCTCGGCGTAGGGCCAGTCGGGCGTCCGCGTCGCCATCTCGTAGCTCGGGAAGTACACCACCTCGGGGTGACGACCGCAGAACCAGTGCAGCGCCGTCCGAAGCGTCGCCTTGCTCACCGCGTCGGAAACCACCGCGTGCCGATCGAAGTACGTCGCCAACAGCGGCACCGGGCTCAGCGTCACCACCAGCCGGAGCGAGGGATTCCGCGCCTGCAGGATTGCGTAGAACCGCTCAAGATGCTCGACACACTCGTCAACCGTCAGCAGCGCGTGCTCGTGGTACCGCTCGTCGAGGATCTCGGCGGGCGGGATCAGGTAGTAGCACCGCTTGTCTTCGCGGTTCCGCCACACCTCGCTCAGCCCGAGCGTCACGATCAGCACCTCGCTCTGCTCGATCATGCTGCGGGTCGCCGCGAAGTGCGCCGCGCGCTCCGCGTGCATGTCGGCCTCGGTCGGCCAGCTGAGCGACTTGCGGTACGGGTCGCACAGCCGGCCCCCGATCGTCCACGACCGGTCCGCCGCGTCGAAGCCGTGAAAGGCCCACTCCGCGAGCTGGCAGATGCTGCCGGTGTTGAACAAAGGCCCCGTCCGCAGCGACCCCATGCTCGCGAAAGGCCCGTCCTCGAACTGGCAGAAGTTGTACCCGTGCTCGATCAGCCAGTGCTTGAAGTTCACGGCGAAGCAGCTTCCGATCACGCTCACCCGCGTGTCCTTCGTCAACAGCCCGGGCTCGGGAGCCGTCACGAACCGCTCGTCACGCAGATCGTCCGCGCCTGTCCCGCGGTTACCGGGGTACACCTGGTGCGGGCGGAACCCCGAGCCGAGGTCCTGGCCGATGTGCCGGGCCTCGACGCGGAAATCCGGACGGCTGTACGACCAGATCCAGCCCGGGCCGAGCGGCTGCATGGCATCGGGCGCGCGCTTCGGGTCAGCCCGTGACCACTCGGCGTCCCGCTCGGTCGCGTGCCCGTGCTCGTTGATGACCGTCGTTCGGCCGCCCTCGTCCTGCGACACGATCGCGCCCATGTGATCGCCGAACGCGAGCATCTCCGCGTCGACCTCACCCTCGTACAGCCGCTCGACCGGGATCGCGCCCGCGGCCCAAGCTTCCGCGCGATCGACAAGCAGCGATTGCATGGAGTCGGAGCTCGCCACCACCAGGGCAACGCTCCGCGGGTCCGCCTGCGCGGGCCGCAGCACAGGAACCCCGGCGATCTCCGGCGTCGACGGCGCGTCGTCCACGATGAACGCGACGGCCGGACCGCCTTCCAGCGGGAGCACCGCCGGCAGGAAGCGACGCGTGTGCGCACCGCCCCCGTAGAGCGCGATCGGCCTGCCGTCGGCGACCGCCGCGAGCCGGCGCCAGAGCTGTTCCCACATCATCGTCCGCAGCCGGCGGATCGCGATCGCCATGGCGTGTTCGCTGAGCGTTTCTGTGTCCATGCCGTCGCTATCGGCATCGCCGCGGAGGCCGGGCGACCTTTCGTGCCCAGCCGCGCCGGCGCGCAGCTGGCCCCGCGCTCACCCGCGTTTCTTGCGCTTCTTGCCCGCGCGCGAGCCCGGCATGCCCGCCTTGCCCTTGTCCGTCTTCTTCGACTTCGAGTCCAGCTCGCTCCGCCGAACCCTGCCCCCCGAGCCCACCTTGCCCGCGCGAATCGCCTTGATCTGGTCGCGCAGCCGGGCCGCCTTCTCGAACTCCGTCGCCGTTGCCGCCGCCAGCATTTCTTCTTCGAGCTGGCGGGCCAGCTCTTCCGAATCGAACGCCGCGTCGTCCGCGTTCACCGCCTCGCGTGCGGTCTTCCTCGCCCTCAGCTCCATCTCGAGCCCGCTGCGGATCGCCTTCTCGACCGACCTCGGCGTGATGCCGTGCTCCGCGTTGAACGCCAGCTGCTTCTCCCGACGCCGCTCGGTCTCGTCCATCGCCGCCTGCATCGCCGGCGTCATCTTGTCGGCGTACATCACCACCTTCGCGTTCACGTTCCGCGCCGCCCGGCCCATCTGCTGGATCAGGCTCGTCGGGCTCCGCAGGAAGCCCTCCTTGTCCGCGTCCAGGATGCACACCAGAGAGACCTCGGGCAGATCGAGGCCCTCGCGCAGCAGGTTCACGCCCACAAGCACATTGAACTCGCCCTTGCGCAGGTCCGTCAGAATCTCAACCCGATCCAGCGTCTCGATGTCGCTGTGCAGATACCGCACGGCGATCCCCTGCTGGTGCAGGTAGTTCGTCAGGTCCTCGCAGAGCCGCTTGGTCAACGCCGTCACCAGCACACGCTCGCCCGCTTCAACGCGCTCCCGGCAGCGCTCGAGCAGATCCGGCACCTGCCCCGTCGCCGGCCGAACCTCGATGACCGGATCGACCAGACCCGTCGGCCGGATGACCTGCTCGGCCACCTCGCCCTCGCACTTCTCAAGCTCGTACGGCGCCGGCGTCGCGGAGACGAACACCATCTGCGGGATCATCGCCTCGAACTCCTCGAAGCGAAGCGGCCGGTTGTCGAGGGCACTGGGCAAGCGGAAGCCGTGCTCGACGAGGATCTCTTTCCGCGCCCGGTCGCCGTTGTACATCGCGCGGATCTGCGGCAGCGTGACATGGCTCTCGTCGATGATGATCAGCCAATCGCGGAAATTCCGCCGGAGCGCACGGGCGCCCTCCGAGGTCGGCCGCTCGTCGCCGAGCTCGGTCGTGACATCTTCAGCGCGGATCTCATCGACGCCCGCCGGCGGGGCGTAGTCGAAGAAGTCGAGCAGCGTGAAGGGCCGCTCGCCCGGGCGCCGGCCGTCCATCCACCGGCTGTAGTTCTCGATGCCGGAGCAGAAGCCCACCTCTTCCATCATCTCCAGGTCGTACTTCGTTCGCGCGAGCAGCCGCTGCGCCTCGAGCAGCTTGCCCTCGTGGCGGAGCTGCATCACGCGCTGGTCGAGCTCCTCGCGGATGCCCGCGATCGCGGCCGCCATCTGGTCCTCGGGCATGACATAGTGCACGGCCGGGAAGATAAAGAACTGGCTCTCCTCCGCGAGCAGCTCGCCGGAAGTCGGGTTGATCAGCTCCACACGCTCGATCTCGTCGCCGAAAAGCTCAACGCGCACCGCGAACTTCTCGTAGGCCGGCCAGATCTCGACGACATCCCCCCGCACGCGGTACTGCCCGCGCTTGAACTCGATGTCCGACCGCTGATACTGCATGTCGTTGAGCGCGATCAGAAACTCGCGCCGCTGGATCCGCGAGCCGCGAGTGACGGTGAGCACCTTGTGGGCGTACGCCTCGGGAGAGCCCAGGCCGAAGATGCACGACACGCTCGCCACAACCACCGTGTCGCGCCGGCTCAGCAGGTTGCTCGTCGCGGCCAGGCGCAGCTGATCGAGATCGTCGTTCCGGCTCGCGTCCTTCTCGATGTAGATGTCCCGCTGGGGGATGTACGCCTCGGGCTGGTAGTAGTCGTAGTAGCTGACGAAGTAGTTCACGCTCGACGCCGGGAACAGGTCCTTGAACTCCTCGAAGAGCTGCGCCGCGAGGGTCTTGTTGTGGCTGATGATCAGCGTCGGCTTCTGCACACGCTCGATCAGGTGCGCCATCGTGAAGGTCTTGCCCGTGCCGGTGGCGCCGAGCAGGCAGGAGTACCGCTCGCCGGCGCGGATCCGGGCCTCGAGCTGGTTGATCGCCGCGGGCTGGTCGCCCATTGGCACATAAGGGCTGACAACATCGAATCGGCCGGCGGTCTGGGGCATCGGTAAGAATGCTAGCGGGCCGGGAGACCCAATCAAAATCCGTCTAGCTTGATGCGTGTCTCGCGAGCGGCGGCCGCCGACCTGCTTGACCGGCTCAAACATGTGACCATAGAGTCACATATCAGGCCGCATGAACCGCCGGGGTGGCGGGGCAGGCCGGCCTCGGGAGAGCCTCAATGTCCGACCGTCCCCTGCTCGACACCGGCCTGTTCGTCCTGGAATTCGCCCGCCGCGCGACCCTCGGCTTTCTCGAAGGCATCGAGGGCGACGCCTTTGTCAAAGCGTTCGCGCCCGGCGGCGGCAACGCGGCCTACGCCGTGGGCCACATCGCCTCCACCGACGACATGACCCTCCAGATGCTCGCCGGCCAGCCCGGCGCCCTGCCCGAGACCCACCAGAAGCTCTTCGGCGGCGGAGCCCATCCCAGCGAGAACACCGCCGACTACCCGCCCCGGGCCGAGATGATCGAAACGATGAACGGCCTCCGCGCGTCGGTCATCGACTACTTCAAGGGCCTGTCCGAAGCCGAGCTGCTCGCCCCGGTCGAGGGCCCCATGGCCCAGTTCGGCGACACCCGCGCCAAGCTCATGACCAGCCTCGCCTGGCACGAGGGCATGCACGCCGGCCAGCTGACGGTCATCCGCCGCCAGCTCGGCCTGCCCCGCGTCTTCGGCTGACCGATCGCTGTCATGGACGACGCACTCGATCGCGTCTGGCGCGCGCTCGCGGATCCCACGCGGCGCGAACTGCTCGACGGGCTCAGGACGGGCCCCTGCACCACCGGCGAGCTCGCGGCACGGACGCCCGGGCTCTCGCGCTACGCGGTGATGAAGCACCTGGGCGTGCTCGAAGAAGCCGGGCTCATCACCGTCCAACGCGAAGGCCGAAAGCGGTTCAACCACCTCAACGCCGTCCCGCTCAGGCAGGTGTACGACCGGTGGGTGAGCAAATACCAGGACCAGTGGGCCGGCCCGCTGCTGTCGCTGAAGCGGCACATCGAGCGTGGCGGCCCGGAGGAAAAGCCGGTGGAAACCCTCGAAGTCAGATCGTTCGCGTTTCAGCTGTCCGTCGACATCGACGCCGAGCCCGCCGCCGTGTTCGACGCGTGGTTCGACGGGTGCGCCGACTGGTTCTACGAGTCCGAGGACACCCGCGCCTGGCAGAAAGCCGTGATGGAACGCCATGTCGGCGGACGGTTCTACATGGAGAACACCGGCGGCCCCAAAGCGGGCAAGATCAACCTGCTCGCGTTCGTGACCATGATCGAGCCGGGCCGCAAGCTCCGCCTCCGCGGCGACTTCACCATGCCCAACGCCATGACCGCCAACGCGACCGTCACCTTCGAAGCGCACAACGGCGGCTGCCGCCTGCTCGTCGACCACCGCATGGTCGGCGAGTGCTCGGCGGAGGACGCCGCAGGCTTCGAGGCCGGCTGGCTCGACGGCATGACGAAGCTCAAGTCACTCGCCGAAGCCCGCTGAATCCAGGCCCTTCCAGCCCGAGCCGCACACAGTGCACACACGCAGGCCATCACCGTCCACCGGGGCGTCGAGCGGCGCACCACAGGCGGCGCAGAGCCCCGCGTCGCGCACCATGGCGACAAACGCACCATTGGACACGCCCGCTTCCCCGATCCACGCCGAGATGAGCATGCCCACACCCATGATGCCGAGCATCACAAAGAGCGTGCCCAGGGCGAACGCTGAGGCCCCCGCGTCGGAGAAGATCACGATCGCGGCGATCCCCGTCAGCATGCTCACGGCGAGCAGCGACATGAAGATGCGCCACCCGAATCCGCAGCGCCGCCTCGCGCGCCGCATCGCGTTGCGGTGCCCGTCGCTCCACAACGCCCGCGCGCCCCGCGGCGCACGCCACGGCACGCTGCGCACGCGCCGGATCACCGCGCCCCGGTCGTCCTCGGCGAGCCGCCTTGAGAGCGGTGCCCGGCCGCCGCCCTTGCCCAGCGTGTCCCACGCTGTCGCGCCCAGCGGCGCCGAGAGCAGCCGATCGGGCGACCAGCGGGCCGCGCACTCCGGGCACTCGACGAGCCGCGGACGCTTCGCGGCCGCGTCGCGCAGGTCGTAGCCGCACCCCCCGCAGTAGCCCCGCGCTGCGATCGCACGCGCAATGCCTCCACCGCGGATGCGCAGACCCACACGCCGGGTCACAACCCACGACGCGGCGGTCCCGGCCGCCAGAATCGCGACGAACCCGCTCACCGAGAACCACTGCGGCAGCACCGCGCGCGTCCGCAGAAAGCCCAGGCCCAGCAGCACCGCCAGCGTCAGGCACAGCACCACGAACTGGCCCCGGTTGCTCAGCCCGCCCTCGCGCTGCGCGGCCAGGCGGAGCTGACGCACGAACCGACGCATCGCCGTGCCCGCCTCGCCCTCGGGGACCGGCAGGTCGTTCAGGTCGATCGCCCGGATGCGTTCGCCCGCGTCGTCCGCCGCGTGGTCGTGCACAAGCCTGCCAAGCCCCGGCGTTCGCATGACGACAGCCTATCAGCGCGTCGCCAGCAGCTCACGCGTTCTCGCCCGCATCACCGCCAGCCCCGCCGGCAGCGCCGCCAGCAGCGTGATCACCAGCACGCACGCCCAGCCGATCGCCAGCCCGCCCACCGGGATCAGCAGGTTCAGGTCCAGACCGATCAGAAGCTGGTTGAGACGCCGACCGGCCCACGCCCCCTGCAGCCCCATCGCCGTGCCCAGCACGATCGCCGCGATCGCGATGACCAGCGCCTCGCCAAGCACCAGCCGCAGCAGGACATCTCGCTGCCCGCCGACGGCCCGCAGCACGCCGAACTCGAACCGCCGGGCGTCGATCCCCGCGATGATCAGGTTCGCCACACCGAAGCACGCCACGATCATCGCGCACACGGCAACAACGCTGAACGCCCCCAGCGCGCCGCCGAACACCGCCATCAGCTCCTGCTGAATCGCCCGCCCGCTCCCCGCGTCGAGGATGCCGTAGGGAAACAGCTCCCGGCGGATGATCTCGATCGCGACCTCGTCGTCGATGTCGTCCGACAGCTCGGCCTGGATCAGGTTGATCGCGTCGGTCCCGAACTTCTCTTTCATGTCGGCCCGCGAGCCGAACACCGCGTGGATCGCCTGCTGCGTGTACTCCTCGCCGATGTTGAAGAACTTGCTGACGATGTCGAGACCCGGGCTGGTCACGACGCCCACGATCTCGAAGGTGTGCTCGACATCGTCTTTGCTGCAGGTGAACATGTCGCCCACGCCCAGCCCCTTGGCCGTGCGGAACTCGCGGGCGACGATGATGGCGCCGCCCTCGAGCAGCCTCGGCAGCGCCGTTTCTTCCGATCCCTCGATCCATTGCAGCTCGGCAAGCTCGAAGAAGGGCTCGGGCTCGAACGCGATGAAGGTGGACTGGTACTTGGTCACGCCGCTGACGCCGAAGGTCGAGTGCTCGATCGGCACCAGCGTGATCGCCGTCGTGCCGGTCACGAAGTCCAGCGATTCGAGCTTCTCCTGGGCCTCCGGGGTGAGCGCCACACCCGAGACGAAGGCATCCGGGAACTCAAATGCGCCGAGGAAGTCGCGCAGGATCGCGCCGCCGTGCGACCAGATCGAGACCATGAGCGCCAGCCCCGCCATCATCGCGCCGGCGGTGAAGCCGAACCGGAACGGCGTCTGCTCGATGGTCCGTTCGAGCAGACGCCTCGGCAGCCCCATCGTCCGGCCGATCAGCGGGCCCAACGCCCGAACGATCAGCAGCACCAGCGGCACGCCCAGCACGAAATAGCCCACGAACATCGCCGGCAGACCGAGGAACAGGTACGCGTAGAAGATCGTCTGGCCGTCGTCGGGCACGGCGACTGTCAGCCACATGATCCAGAGCCCGAGCAGCCCCAGCACCGCCGAGAGCGCGATGGCTCTCGGCGAGGTCGGCGCCGCGCGCGAGGCCATCGCCCGCAGCGGGCTCGTCCGCGACGCCTTCCACGCCGGCCACACCGCGCCCAGCAGCCCGCTGACGATCGATCCCCCGATCGCCAGCGCCACGGGCCACCACTGGAGCGTGAACTCGCTCTGCAGCACATCGTCGAAGATCCAGAACAGCCCGGCGCACCCGGCAAGACCCAGCGGCACCCCCAGCACCGCCCCGAGGCTGCCGATCAGCAGCCCGATCGCCAGCTGGCTCGTCGCCAGCTGCGAACGCGAACCGCCCACGCACCGCAGCACCGCAAGGTCCCGCTGCCGCTCGGCGACATCGACCGTCAGCCCCGTCATGATGATGAACGACGCCGCGAAGAACGACAGCATCGAGCCCAGCGCCATGCCGATCCGGCCCGACTGCATGTTCTGATCGAAGCCCGCGGTGACCTTGGCCGTGGTCTGGATCAGCACGGCGCGCCGCTCGTCTTCGGTCAGCTCGCTCCGCCGCGCCCGGGCGAACGCTTCCGGGTCCACGCCCCGGTCGAGGACGATGTCGACCTGCGCCACCCGCCCGGGCTTGCCCGAGAGCTCGGCGAGCGCCGCCCGCTCCATGTACGCCAGAGGCCGACCACCCAGCGGCGGCGACTCGACGACGCCGACCACCGTCAGGGGCGTCTCCCGTCGCAGAAGAAACCCGCTGAGAAACTCGATCGTGTCGCCGACTCCGACCGTGACCGCCTCGTTGATCTCCCGCGCCCGCGCTGCCCCGACGGTCTCTCCGCCGTCGTCGTCCGCGTCGTCGAGCAGCACATCGCGCACCTGGATCGCGCCGCCCAGTGCGCCGGCCTCGCCCTGCCGGCCCGCCAAGCGATCGGCGAGCAACTCGTCGATCGCGATCTCACCCGGCGCGCTCGGCAGACGGCCCGCCACGATCGGCAGCGGCCGGATCAGCGCCTCGTTCGCGGGGTCGATGCCCCGGCCCACGGCGTTGACCAGCGTCTGCGTCCGCCGGACGCGGTGGGGGCCCTCGGGGTCGCCCTCGTCGAGAGGCCGGGCGAGCTCGACCGTCGCGCGCAGCGGCATCGAGGCCTCCGTCCGCGCCACCGCCGACGCCACGCCCTCCCACTCCCGGGCCCGCTCGAGCCACGAGGCGTCGATCGTCAGCCCCGAGCCGCGCCCCTGCACCACGACATCGGCGTTGCCGATCTGCGCGAGGATCCGGCTGCTCAGCGACCCCTGGATCGACGCCATCGCCGTTGACACCGCCGCGATGAGCAGCGCCGACAACGCGACCGCGGAGACCAGAAGCGCCGTGCGCTTAGGCCGAGCCCGCAAGTTCCGAATAGCGAGCCGCCACGCCGGCCGCATCGGCATCCTCCACATCAAAGCCGCCCACGACCCGGCCGTCGGCGAGCACGATCACCCGCTCGCAGTGCACCGCCGCCGAGGGCTCGTGCGTCACCATCACCACGGTGACCTGCTCGTCCTTCGCGATCTCTTCCAAGAGCGACCACAGCTTCTCGCTGCTCGCCGAGTCCAGGTTTCCCGTCGGCTCGTCGGCGAAAATCACCGGAGGCCGAAAGAGCAGCGCCCGCGCGATCGCCACACGCTGCTGCTCGCCGCCCGACAACGCCTGAGGCCGATGGCCCATGCGGTCGGCCAGCCCCAGCCGGTCGAGCAGCTCCCCGCTTCGCGCCCGAAGCGTCGAGACATCCTCGCCCGCCAGCTCGCCCGGCAGCTCCACGTTCTCCCGCGCCGACAGCGTCGCGATCAGGTTGAACTGCTGAAACACGATGCCGATCGACCGGCCGCGGAACGCCGTCGCCGCCCGCTCGTCCAGATCATGGATCGACTGCCCCGACACCTCGATCGTGCCCGCGTCGGGCCGGTCGAGCGCCGCCAGCAGATGCAGCAGCGTGCTCTTGCCCGAACCCGATCGGCCCATGATCGCGAAGAACCCCGGGCGCTCGATCTCGAGGTCGACGCCCCGCAGGGCCTGCACCGTGCGCGAGCCGAGGTCGTACGACTTGGTCACACCGGCGCAGCGGATCATGCGGTTCGCTTGCAAGGCTTCAGGTTCGATCGAACGCGGGCGATAACGATCAGCCCGTCTTGCTGTCGTACGTCGCGGCGTCCATGAGCGATTCAATCGCAGACGGGTCTACCGGGCGGATCTTCACCAGCCACCCCTCGTTGAACGGGTCCTGGTTGAGAATGCCCGGGTCCTCCCCGACCTTGGGGTTCACCTCGACGATCTCGCCCGCCACGCCCGAGTAGATGTCGCTCGAGGTCTTCACGCTCTCGACCTCGCCGATCTCGTCGCCGGCACCCACCACCGTGCCCTCGGGCTTCATCTCGGCAAAGGTGACGTCCGTGAGCTGATCGACCGCGAACTGCGTGATCCCGATGATGACCAGGTCACCGTCGGGCAGGTGCCATTCGTGGCTCTCGCTGTAGCGGCGGTCTGTCGGCACTCCCATGGGCGGTTCTCCAATCGCGGAAACAAGTGAGGCTGGCGATTCGCCCATGCTAGCGGCCCAGCGGCGGGGCGAGCCGGGCACCCGGCGGACGGCCCGCCCCGCCGCGGATACCCTGCCTGCGATGCTGCTCACCCTCCATGCCGCCTCGCTCAGGCCCATGCTCGCGCCAGCCCGCGGCAAACCCAAGCTCGCGCTCGCCGACCTGCCCCGCTTCGCCCGGCAGGATCTCGACATGCACGGGCTCAACCTCACCACCGACCTGCTCAAGGGCGCCACCAGACGGGTCCTCGAGAACCTCCGCGAGCGGGCCGACAAGGAACGATGCGCCTGCCTCCTGCTCATCGAGCCCGAGCCGCTCAGGCTCGCCGACGAGTCTGACGAGATCGGCGGCGCCGGCGTCGAGCGGGCCAAACGCGTGCTCAACGCCGCCAACATCCTGGGCTGCAACGCCGCCGCGATCAGCGTCGAAAGCCCCGACGAGGACGATTTCGTCGACTTCGCCGCCGACCGCTTCCGACAGATCGTCGAGACCGCAGACAAGCTCGACATGAATGTCCTCGTCGCCCCCCGAAAGGGCCTCACGCACAGGCCCGAGCGGGTCACCGAGCTGATCAAAAAAGTCGGGGGCTTCCGCGTGGGCACCTTCCCCGACTTCGAGGCCGCCATGCAGGCCGACGACCCGGCCGCCTATCTCCGCAAGCTCGTCCCCTACGCGAGCGTCGTCTGCGCCACCACCGTGACCCTCACCGCGCCCGCGACCGTGCCCGAGAAAGCCGCCGAGGCGGAAGCCAAGCCTCGGAAGAAGCCGAAAAAGCCGGCGGACGAGCCCGAGCCCGACGAGGCCGATCTGACCGACGACACGGACGAGACCGAGGACGACCTCGACGGCCCGCCGGGCGGTCCCGGCGGCGGCTTGGAGGGGCTGATTCAGGCCGTCCTGAGCGAAGAGGACTTCGAAGACGAGCCCGACCCGCCCACGCACGAGCCCTACCCGCTCCAACCCCTGATCGACGCGATTGCCGCCGTGGGCTTCGACGGATCGCTCGCGGTGCGGTATTCTGGGAGCGAGGACTGCGTCACGGGCACGGATCTGAGCCGGTGGGCGCTGGAGCATGCCGTCGAGCACAAATCAGGCTGAAACCGTGGCACAGACCAACGCACTTCACACCGAGCGAGCCACCACCCGAGGACGCACGGCCGTGCCGATCAAAAGCGACCTCATCATCACCATCGACGGGCCCGCCGGCACGGGCAAGTCCACCGTCGCACGCCTGCTCGCCGCTCGGCTCGGGCTCGACTTCCTCGACACAGGCGCCATGTACCGCGCCGCGGCGGCCATCGTCCTCGACCGCGGCCTCGACCCCGACGACACCGAAGCCGTCGTCGCCACGGTCGCCGACGCCGACCTGCACTTCGACTGGCAGACCGACCCGCCCGCGATCCTCGCGTGGCTGAAGCCGCTGAACAACCGGATCCGAGCCGCGGATGTCACCCGGCTCGTCTCGCCGCTCGCCGCCATCGGCGCTCTCCGCGAGCACATGGTCCGCAAGCAGAGGCTGATCGCCCGGCAGCACCCGCGGCTGGTCTCCGAGGGGCGCGACCAGGGCTCGCTCGTCTTCCCCGATGCCGATGTGAAGTTCTACCTCGACGCCGACCCCGCCGTCCGCGCCCGGCGCCGGGCCGAGCAGCTCGCCGAGGCCGGCCAATGCGCCCTCGACCTGCAGACCCTCTGCGACGAGATCCGCGAGCGCGATCACCGCGACATGAACCGGCCCATCGGCCCGCTCACCTTCCCCCGCGGCGCGATCCGCGTCGACACCGGGCCGCTCACGCTCGAGGGCGTCGTCGACCGCCTCGAGGCCGAGTGCCGCGCACGCCTCGACGCGTAAGCCCCCAAGCACGATGAGCGACGTCGCGCCGATCAAGAGCCCACGCATCTACAGCCTCGTGCGGTTCAGCGCCCGCATGCTGCTGCGGCTGCTCTACCGGGTGCGCATCGAGGGCGAGCACCGCGTGCCCACCGAGGGCCCCGTGCTGCTCGTCGCCAACCACGGCTCGTTCCTCGACCCGACCGTCGTCGGCGGAACGCTCCGCGTCCGCGACACCAACTTCCTCGCCCGCAGGAGCCTGTTCAAGGGGCCCCTCGGCTGGCTCATCCGCCGGCTGAACTCCATCCCCCTCGAAGACAACGCGGGCGATGTCAAGGCCATCCGGCAGGTGCTCGAGCGCCTCGGCGAGGGCGAGCCGGTGCTCATCTTCCCAGAGGGGGCACGCTCCTACGACGGACGCCTCCAGCCCTTCCGCGACGGAGCCCGCCTGATCATCCGACGGGCGCGGTGCCCGGTGGTGCCCATCGCCATCGAGGGCGCGTTCGAGACCTGGCCCCGCACGCGAGCGATGCCGCGCTTCTTCGGCTGCCGACTCGCGATCGAGTTCGGCGAGCCCATCCCCGCCGAGCGTGCCCGCGCCGACGACGGCAACGAGCTGCTCGAACGCACCATCGACCGCATGCGACTGAAGCTCCGAGCCGAAATGCGGGCGGAAACCAACGGCAGATTCCCGCCCCCAAGCGAGGCCGACCGCCCGCTGCACGAAGCCTGATCCCGCAAGAGCGGGCTCCACGAAAGCAAGCCACTCGCGCAAGCAAGCGGCTCGCTCGTCAAGCGTTCAGGAGACTCGCGTGCGCACCGGGCTCGTCAGACCCACTGCCTACCGCCCACTGCCCACCGCCCACCGCCCTGATCCACTCAGCCCGCCGCCCGCAGCGCCTCGATCCGCTTCTCGGTCGGCGGGTGCGTCGCGAACAGCTTGGCCAGCGACTCGCCCGCGAAAGGCTCGACGATGAACAGGTTGTTCTGTGCCGGGTTCGGGTTGGCCATCGGGATGCGGCGGTTCAGGCTCTCGAGCTTCGCCAAGGCCGACATCAGCCCGTTGGGCGAGCCCGCGATCCTCGCCCCGTCGGCGTCGGCCACGAACTCACGGCTCCGGCTGATCATCGCCTTGATCAGCGCCGCCCCGATCGCGCCCACGATCACCACCGCGATCATCACGAACGGGTTGCTGTTCTCGTTCCGTCCGCCCATGAACAGGAAGCCCCACTGGGCGATGAACGCCAGCACGCCCGCCAGCGTGGCGGCGATCGTGCTCGTCAGCGTGTCGCGGTTCTTGATGTGCGCCAGCTCGTGCGCCATCACGCCCCGCATCTCCTCTTCGGTCAGCAGCTGCATCGCGCCCATCGTGGCGGCCACGGCCGCCTTCTTCGGGCTGCGACCCGTCGCGAACGCGTTGGGCGCCTCCTGCGGGCAGATGTACACCCGCGGCATCGGCAGGTTCGCCCGCTGACGCAGCTCATCGACCATCTCGTACAGCGGGTCGCCCGGGCCGACCTCCTGGCCCCGCATCGCCTTGATCGCGATCGTGTCGCTGAAGAAGAACGCGATGAAGTTCGTCGCGAGGCCCATGATCAGGAACGGGACGAGGTACCCCTGCCCGAGCATGCCGCCGATGGCGACGAACAGCGCCGTCATGCCGCCGAGCAGGACCACGGTCTTGAAGTTGTTCACGAGTCGAGTCATGCCGTGTCATACTCCCGAAGTTTGTTCGGAGTTCGTGTGCAAACGATATGCCGGATTCGAAATCCGCGCGACCGCTCCCGGCGGCACCGGGAACGATTCGGATACGCCGATCCGCTCGCGGAACTGCCAGCCTGTCAGTCCGCAGAACCCTCGTCCTCGCCCGCCGGCTCGGGCGCGGCGGCCTCGTTCCCGCCGCTCGCCTCCGCCGGCTCGGCCTGGCCCTCGCGCCACCCCCGCAGCGAGATCCAGTCGAGCTCGAAGTCAAAGTCGACATAAGGCCCGATGAACGGCGGGTACTCGAACACCCCCCGCGTCGCCCGCTCGGCGTTGTACCGGGGCGCCGCGATCACCACCGCCGTCAGCAGCCACCGGTCGTAGCGAGGGTCGTTCTCGATGCGATCGATGAACAGCCTCGGCACCTCGACATCGACCGCCTCGGCGATCGGCAGCCCCGACTCCTCGTCGATCACGCTCAGCCGCCCGACCGCGCGACCGGCCCGCAGCGGGATCAGGTCGTCCAGCTCAACGAGCCAGGTCCGCCGACCGCGCAGCTCGCGATTTGTCAGCCGGCACCACAGCGCCACCTGCTGCTTGTACTCCGCCCGTTCCGCCGCCGAAGCGTCCGGCACATCACGCATCGCCTCGAAGTACCGGTTCCGCAGCTCACGCAGCAGCGACGCCGGCGACGCCAGCGCATCCGGCGGCGCCGGCGCACGCTGCGAAACACGGGCGCCCGAAGAGCCCGGCTCCGATGCCTCAAGCTCCAGCCGAAGCGAGCTAAGCACCTGCTCGGCATCGCGCACGCGCGTCAGCAGCCCCCGTCGCTCGTTCCGCAGCACCGCGACCTCGCTCTCGAGGCGCTCGATGACCGCCCGCGTGCCGCGGAGCTCCTCGATCAGCCGCTCGTTCTCCGACAGCAGCTCCCGCGGGCTCGCCGTCGGCTGTCCCGACGCGCCCAAGCCCAGACCGCCGGCGACGAGCAGCACCGTCAACGCGTTTCGGGTCGCCTGTTTCACCGTCACCTCCCGGGGCCTCGCTCTGGCAGACTACTCTACCAGCGACGATGATCGCCGGATCCACCGAGCCAAGGCCCCAGTCCCGCGACGAGCTGATCCCCCCCGAGCTCGCCGCCCGGCTCGAACGGCTCGATGTCACCAGCCGCAAAATGTTCCCCGGCGCCCTGCCCGGCGAGCGCCGGAGCAAGAAACGCGGCTCCAGCGTCGAGTTCGACGACTACCGCACCTATGTCGCGGGCGACGATCTCCGCCACATCGACTGGAACGTCTACGCCCGCATGGATCGCCTGTTCGTGAAGCTCTTCCGCGAGGAAGAGGACCTCGCGCTCACGGTGCTGCTCGACACCAGCGCCTCGATGGACGCCGGCTCGCCCAGCAAGCTCATCTACTCGCACCGCCTGGCGATGGGCCTGGCCTATGTCGGGCTGGTCGCCAACAACCGCGTGAGCCTGGTCACCTTCGGCTCCACCGCCGGCTACCGCCGGTTCCCCGCCGGCCGGGGCCGCCGACGAGTCCAGGCGGTGGGGGAGTTCCTGCTCGACAACCTCCGCTTGGTCGCCGGCGAGCCCAACGCGGGCAAGGTCGGGTTCAACGAGGCCCTGCAGCGCGCCGCCCGCGAGCGCACGGGCAAGGGCGTGTTCATCGTCGTGTCCGACTGCCTGATCCGCGAGGGCTACGCCAAGGGGCTGTCCGTGCTCGCCGACACCAGCCGGGGCGGGTTCGATACCACCGTCGTGCAGGTGCTCAGCCCGGGCGAGATGGACCCCTCGGCCGACGGCGACCGCGTGCTCGGCGACCTGCGCCTCAGCGACGCCGAGTCGGGCCTCGAGGCCGAGGTCACCGTCACAGCCGAGCTGCTCGAAAGCTACAAGCGGCGCGTGCGCAGCTACTGCGACGAGCTCTCCTCGTTCTGCCGACGCCGCGACATGAAGCACGTCCTGGTGACCACCAGCACGCCCCCCGAGCAGGTGCTGCTGCGCAACCTGCGACGCCTGGGCATCATCGCCGGCTCCTGATCCAGGCACGCAGGGCATACGCACCATCGAAAAGCACAGCACCCCGCCGGCGAGCGACGGGGTGCTGCGTGAAAGTCTGCGTTGCGTCCGCGGATCAGCGGCGACGGCGGAGGCCGGCGAGACCGCCGAGGCCCAGCAACGCCGCCGAGGCCGGCGCCGGGATGAGCTTGTACTCAACGGTGACCGAACCTTCGACGCTCGGGGGCGAGAACGAACCCTCGACGCCGCTGATGCCGAAGATGTCGAACAGCGTGTCGATCTCGGCGACGATGTCGAACGTGCCGCCGCCAACATAGTCAGCCCAGAAGGCGGGGTTGATGCTGACCGTCTGCGAGTCGCTGCCGTTGACGCCCGGCACCACGGCGCCGTCGGGGCCGTTGCCGTCGACGTTCAGCGGCCCGTCGCCGTCGTCCGCGGCGAGGTCGAACACGTTGCTCGACACGACAGCCACCGAGGGCGTCGGGAACAGGTTCACCACCGGCGCCGACAGCGTGCCCTCGACGCCGAAGTCAACCGTCGCCTGGCCGGGCTGAGCGCCGTCGTTGTCGACGATCGCCTGGCCGCCCACGGCGGTGATCTCGAGCGTGATGCAGATATCGATCAGGTCGGCGAAGTTGCCGTTGAACTGGTTGAATGTCAGTGTTTCGGACAGGTTGGGCACACCGGCAAAGCTCTGGACCTGGACCTGCCCAAGTGCCGAGCCCGCGGAGGCCACGAGTGCGATCGCAACAATTCTGTGCATGTTCTCTTCTCCCTCACTCCCCGATAGGGGTGTTCCCGAGTATAAAGCGGGCCGAGGAGAGAACACAAGGTCCCGAAGTCGGATTCTTCAGGCCTTGACGAGCGTGCCAACCAGACCACGAATGGGCGGAGCAATACCCACGAGCCCGGGCTCTTTGTTTGTTTGCACAATCATGTTGTGCGGGACGGCGTTCGCCGCGCATGGGCAGGCCGTCGAACCGGCCTTTGTGGCCCGGCCGGATCCGCTGGCGGGCCGGGAGCGGCTGGGCCAGGCGGTCGCCGTGGTGCCGGGCCTGATCGTCTGCGGCGCGCCCGGCTACGAGGCGCAGGGCACCGACGCGGGAGGCGTACTCGTGTTTCGGCTCCACCGCGGGCTCGATCGCTGGGTGCCGGATGCGTGGCTCACGGTGCCCGGAGCCTCCGCGGGCGACGGCTTTGGAGCCGCCCTCGCCGCGTCGGGCTCGACGCTGGCGATCGGCAGTTCGGGCGAGAACCGGGTCGCGATCGTGGACCTCGACGACCCCGCCGCCGCCCCCGTCATCCTCGCCGGCGGTCCCGACTTCGGGCGCAGCCTGGCCATCGAGGGCGACACACTGATCGTCGGCGAGCCCCAGCGGGCCGGCCAGATCGGGCGGGGCCGCGTGACGGTCTTCGAACGCACCACGCCGAGCGGCTGGAACCTCTCGCAAACGCTCAGCGTTGACACGCTCGGCCTGAACGCGGGCTTCGGCGTCTCCGTGGCGCTGCTCGGCAACCGCCTGCTCGTCGGTGCGCCGAGCGCCTTCGGCACGGGTGCGGCGTTCTACTACACAAGGCCCGACGACGACGCCCCCTGGACACTCAACGCCGCCGTTCAGCCAGCAAACGCCGTGCCCAACGATCAGTTCGGCGCGGCGGTCGCCCTCGGCGATCGGGAACTGCTCATCGGCGCGCCCGCCGCCGATGTCGCGGCTCCCAACGGCGGATCGGCGACCATCGTTCCGATCCTGCTCGGCACCGATCAGCTCGGCCCGCCCACCACGCTCTTTGCACCAAGCCCCGCCACCAACGCCCTCTTCGGCTCCGCCGTCGCCGCCCGAGGCGACCTCATCGCGATCACCGCCCCGCTCGGCGACGGTCTCGCCGGCGGCGCCTGGGTCTTCCGCCGACTGGCGGACGAGTCCTTCACCCCCGCCCAGCGACTCGCCGCCACCACCCCGGAACCCTTCGCCGGCTTCGGCACCTCCATCGCCATCGCCGACGAGTTCATCGCGGCCGGTGCCCCGCAACTCGACGCCTCGCCCTTCGATCCCGACGCCGGCGCCGTCAACCTGTACCGCACGCTGGCCGCGCTCGGCTACGCCGACGACTGCAACGACAACGGGACCGACGATCTCGTCGACCTGTTCGTCACGCGGACCGCGACCGACTGCAACGGGAACGGACGGATCGACGCCTGCGAGATCGCGGAAAATCCCGATCTCGACAGCAACAACGACGGCGTGCTCGACGGGTGCGACGCCGACTGCCCCGCCGACCAGAACTTCGACGGGCTGCTCACGCCGGCCGACTTCACCGCCTGGCTGCTGAACTACAGCATCGGATGCCCGTAGCCACCCCTGCGGATCAGAACCCGGTCGCTCGCGCCTTGGGCTTCTCGCCGGTCAACTCCTCGTACATCGCGTCGTCGATGCCCAGGAACTCGCGCATGTGCGCGTCGTAGGTCTCGCCGTCCTGATCGCGCGACAGGTCGAGCCGCAGCTCGTTGATGACCTTCGTGCCCTGCGCGATCCACTCGTCGAACGACTCCTTGCTGATGTTCGCGTGGATCCATGCGCCGATCGCGCCCTTGAAGGGCGGACGGGCCATCCGGGTGCCGGGCTTGCCCGTCCGGCGATCGATGAACGACCCGTCGGGCGCCGGGCCGGCGGCCTTCTTCTCGACGACGGGCCGCTCGATGCCGAGCTGGTCGAGCATGTCGCCCATCGCGTTCTTCGGCATCAGGTCGCCCCGCTCGCCGGCGGCCTTGTAGCCCTTGAGCAGCACCTCCGCCGCCCGCTCGGTCTGGTCCGTGGCGATCAGGGCGGCCCCGGCGAGCTGATAGGCCTTGCTCATGGTCGGGTTCAGCTCGACGCACCGCAGGTAGCACTCCGCCGCGTCGTCGAACCGGCCGGCCTGCTGGTAGGCCCCGCCGAGCGAGAAGTGGGCCATGTCGTTGGTCGGATCGTCGCTGGCCATCTTCTCGAACTGGGCGATACGGGTCTCAAGATCCATCGTGCGGTCCTTTCGTCGTCTGACAAACCATAGGGGCCGGTTCACCTATCCTCACCCCGATGCCGACTCCGGACCCACGCCTCGCGATCGACTTCGCCGGCCTGAAGCTGGCCTCGCCGCTCGTGCTCGCCGCCGGCACCGCGGGCTACGCCGACGAGCTCGGCGACGCCTTCGACCTCTCCATCCTCGGGGCCGTCACCACCAAGTCCATCACGCGCGAGCCCCGCGTCGGCAACCCGACCTGGCGCATCGTGCCCAGCAAGGCCGGCATGCTCAACGCCATCGGCCTGGCAAACCCCGGGATCGACCGCTTCGTCGACGAGATCGTCCCCCGCATCGAGGGCGTGCCCACCACGGTCATCGGCTCCGTCGCCGGCAACGCGATCGACGACTACGCGGCCGTGTGCGCCCGCATGGAGCCCGTCGCTGCGCTCCCCGCGGTCGAGCTGAATGTCTCCTGCCCCAATGTGCACGGGGGCACGGAGTTCGGCGTCGATCCGGCCGCCCTGTCCGAGCTCGTCCGCGCCTGCCGGGCCGAGCTGCGGACCACAACGCTGCTCGTCAAGCTCAGCCCGATCGCGGTGGGGCAGCCGGGCATCGTGGCCGTCGCGACGGCCGCGGTCGAAGCCGGTGCCGACGGGCTGACCATCGCCAACACCGTGCCCGCCATGGGCATCGATGTGAACACCCGCGAGCCGGTGCTGAGCAACACCACCGGAGGCCTGAGCGGGCCGGCGGTGCACGCGATCGCCGTCAAGCTCGTGCACGATGCACACAAAGCCCTGCCCGAGACGCCCATCATCGGCCTCGGGGGCGTGATGGACTGGGACGACGCCGCCGAGTTCGTGCTCGCCGGGGCGACCGCCGTCGGACTGGGCACGGCCCTTTTTGCCGATCCCCGCCGGCCAAAGCGGCTGCTCCGCCAACTTTCACGCTGGCTTGACGCTCAGGGCGCACAATCGATCAACGATCTCCGCGGTGCCGTCGCCCCACACAGGGGCGTTGAGCGCACCGAGAAAGGGAGCGATCGATGAAGCCGTGTGTTCTCGCGATGTCCTCCGTGCTCGCCGGCATGGTCTCGGCACAGCCCATCGACCTGACCGAGGAGCTCGAGGCGATCCGCAGCCTCCGCGACCTGCCCTCGCTCGCGGCCGCGGCCTACCGCGACGGCGAACTGATCGCCGCGGGCGCCACCGGCTGGTACAGCATGGAGCACGCGACACGCGTCACCACCGACAGCCGCTACCACATCGGCTCGTGCAGCAAAGCGATGACGGCGGTCGTGCTCGGCTCGGTCATCGAAGACACCGAGGGCCTCGACTGGGATTCCACGCTCGCCGAGGCCCTGCCCGACGACGCGAAGTTCTTCAACGCCGCCTACGCCAAAACGACCATCCGCGATCTGCTGGGCCACCGCTCGGGCCTGATCGAGAACCGCGACCAGGCCATCTTCCCGCTCGCATGGGTCGTGACCAACGACTTCGCCGACGAAGGCCTGCGCACGCAGCGCACGGAGCTGCTGCGGACGGCGTTGTCGGTCGCCCCCGCCGCCGAGCCCGGCACAGAATACGGCTACTCAAACTACGCCTACATCATCGCAGCCAGCATCGCCGAGTTTCACGCCGACAAGCCCTTCGAGGACCTGCTCCGCGAGCGCATCTTCGAGCCGCTCGGCATGACCACCGCCGGCTTCGGCCCACCCGGCGGCGCCGGCGAGGTCATCGAGCCGCTGGGGCACTCCAGGCAGGACGAGTGGATGCCCATGGTCTTCAACGCCCAGGGCTTCGCCATGGACAACCCGCCCGTCTTCAACTCCGCGGGCCGGGTGCACGCGAGCATCACCGACTGGGCCAGGTTCGTCGACGACTTCGAGCGGGGCATGGGCGGCGAGGGCAAACTTCTCGACCCCGAGACCTATCGAGCCATCGCCACCGATCCCGAGAACGACGGCTACGCCCTCGGCTGGGGCGTGAACCCGCGCGAGTGGGCCGGCGACGCTCCCGCACTCGCCCACGCGGGCAGCAACCGCTTCTGGTTCGCCGCCGCCTGGCTCGCCCCCGACAGAGACCTGGCGATGGTCGCGGCCTGCAACGCCGCCACACCAGAGGCGCAGCAGGCGGTCGATCTGGCGATCCAGAACATCATCGAGCGGTTCGCAGAGCCCCCGGCACCGGAGCCCAACGAAGCGGACGCGGAAGAGTAGAACCCGGCGGCGGGTGCGAACCCTCGCTCACGCCTCGACCGGCTCCGACTCGGCACGCATCGCCGCGAGTGCGCCCTTCATCGACGGCGGGGACGCTTCGGCGCGGTCGACGGCGGACTTCTTGATCCCGCCGTCGGCCATGACCTCGTCGACCTTGACGGTCACGCGCTTCGACACGCCACGCTCCTGCATCGTGATGCCGTAGAGCCGATCGGCGGCCTGCATCGTCCGCTTGTTGTGCGTGATCACGATGAAGTGCGACCGATCCGTGAAGCCGCGGACGACATTCGTGTACCGCTCGACGTTCGCGTCGTCGAGGGCGGCATCGACTTCGTCCAGCACGCAGAAGCAGCTGGGCTTGCTCTGGAAGATCGACAGCAGCAGCGCCACCGCCGTCATCGTCTTCTCGCCGCCCGACAGCTGGTTGATCGAACGCGGCTCCTTGCCGGGCGGGCGCGCAATGACCTCGACGCCCGACTCCAGCCAGTCGATCTCGTCGGTCTGAACCTTCTCGCCGTCGATCTCCTTGACCAGCGGCATGAGGCGCACCTCAGCCTTGCCGCCGCCGAAGAGCTTGCGGAACATCCCGTTGGGGCCCGCGAAGTTCTCTCGCACAGTCGTGAAGGTGTCCTCGAACCGCTGCCGGCTCGCCACGTTCAGCTTCTCGATCAGCTCGATCAGCCGCTCGCGGGCACCGTCGAGATCGGCGACCTGCGCGATCAGGTCCTCGTTGCGGCCCTCGAGCTGCGATTCCTCGGCGATCGCGTCGAGGTTCACATTGCCGAGCTTCTTCACCTCGGCGGCGAGCTCGGTGGCGACCGCCTGCGCGTCGTCGCGGTCGAGCAGGTCCACATCGCCCGGCGCGATCACCATGCGGTACTCGTCGAACTCCGCCGCCAGGTCCAGCCCGAGGTCCTCGAGCGCCCGCTCCTCGCTGTTCTCGCGCTTGACCTCGATCTCCCGGCGCGAGCTCTCGACCGCGTGCCAGTTCCGCTCGACCCGAGTCGCCTCGTCGCGGGCCTCGGCCACGCGAGCGCCCATCTCCTCGGCCTCGCGCGACGCCGAATCGAACGACACGCGGGTCGCGTCCGCCTGCTCGCCGAGCACGCCGGCCCGAGACTTCGCCGATTTGACCGCCGCCTCCGCCTGCGCGATCGACTGTCGATGCTCCTCGATCGCCCCGCGTGCCCGCTCGGCGTGCGACTGCGCGTCGCGACGCCGACGCTCGACCTCGGCCACCTCCTCGCCGACCCGAGCCAGATCGCGCCTCGCCCCAGACAGCTGCTCACGCCGCGTGCCCGCCTCCACGCGAGCCGCCGAGACCTGGTCGGCCGCCTGCTCCGCCTGCGCCTGCAGCCGCGAGAGCTGGCCTTCGAGCGCCTCCGCCGCCGCCGCCAGCTCGCGGTGCAGCGCCGTCAGGCTCTCCGCCTTCGCCCGGCGATCCTCCGACTCGCTCCGGACGCCTTCCAGCTTCGACGCCGACTGGTCCCGATCGGCGGCGATCGCCTCGATCGCGTCCCGCACGCGGCGTCGTTCGGCCTCCAGCCGCTCCTGACGCGACCGCTGCTGCCCGAGCTTCCGCTCGCGGTCGGCGAGCGCCGTCCGCGTCTCCGAACGACGGGTGCTCAGCTCGCCCGCCCGCTCGTCGACCCCCGCGAGCTCGGCCCGCACCCGTTCCAGCGACGCGTCGACCGAGGCCAGCTTGGCCGTCAGGTCGTCCAGCTCGGCCCGACGCTGGAGCACGCCCGCGCCCCCGGTCTCGTCGTTCGCCGGCCCAGCCACCACACGCCCATCGGGCTCGAGCACCGCGCCGTCGCCGGTGACGAACCGGGCGCCCCGCCCGAGCACGCCCGCCGACAGCATCACCGCCGCGTCCATCGACTCGACCACGAAGGTCCGACCGAGCAGCCGATCGAGCAGACGCTCGCCCTTCTCGCCCAGCCGCTCGCGCGCCTCGTCACGCAGCCGCACCATGGGCCGCAGCGCCCGCACCCGCCCCGACGCGACCAGCGTGTCCAGCGGGTCGCGCGCAAGCGTGAACCCGTCGCAATCGCCCACGGCGCACACCGGCAGGAAGCTGACGCGCCCGTCCAGCCGGTCGAGCTCCGCCGAGCCCGGCAGATCGCCGCTCGTCGGCACGATCAGCGACTGCAGCGTCGAGCCCAGCGCCGCCTCCACCGCCTCGGCCGAGTCGCGGTCCGCGTCGATCAGATCGGCGAGCGCACCCATCACGCCCGTGAACGCCTCGCCGCCGTCGCGAAGCTCGAGCACCCGACGCACTGCCTCGCCGAACCCCGTGCGAGACGCCGCCATCTCTTCCAGCGTCTGCTTCCGCGAATCCAGCCGGACGCGGTGCTGCTCGAGATCGCTCACACGCTCGGCCAGCTCGCTCCGCCCGCTCGCCAGACGGCCCGCCTCGTCGTCGAGCCCGGCCAGGGCAGCCGTCAGCGCCGACACCGCCGACTCGTGCTCGCCCGCTTCCGCGGAGGCCTCGGCCAGCTCGCTCTCGATCCGCGCGACCTCGGCCTCGGCCTCGCCTCGCTTGCGCTCGAGCGATGCAAGCGTCTCGGCGAGCTGCTCGGCCCGGCGCCGGTCGGCCTCGATCGTCGCCGCGATCGCCGAACGCTCACGCTCAACGCCCGCCGCAGCCGCCTGCTTCTCGCCGAGGGCGGCCCGACTTTCGGACGCCTTCTCCAGCACCGCCGCACGCGCCTCGCCCGCCCGCTCCATCTCCTGCTCGGCGGACGCCAGACGCGTCTCGTGCTCGGCCACCGCCGACCGCTGCTCGCCCTCGAGCTGCTCGAGCTCCTCGAGCCGCTCGCCGAGCTCACGCACCGCCCGCTCGTCGCGGTCGAGCGACTGCTCCGCCTCGCGGACCGACTGCGCCGTCATCGTCGCACGCTGCGACGCCTGCTCCGCCTCGTGCTCGGCCGACTGACGCTCGGATTCCAGCCGACGCAGCCGATCGCCCAGCTCCCGCCGGCGGATGTCCGCGTCCTGCTTCTCCTGCTCCAGCGCGTTCACGCCCGCCAGCGTCGCCTCCCGCCGGTCGGCCAGCTCGCTCAGCTCGCTCGTCAGCCCGTCGAGCCGCTCGCGCAGATCGTGGTACAGGTCGAACGCCAGCGCCATCCGGATCGCCTTCAGCTCGGCGTCGAGCTCGGTGAACCGCCTGGCCTTCGCCGCCTGGCCCTTGACGATCCGCAGCCGACGCTCGGTCGACTCGAGCTGCTCGCGCGCCTTGGTCAGGTTCACCTCGGTCCGGTCGAGCTTGCGGGTCGCCTCGATGCGCCGCTGCTTGTACCGCGCGATGCCCGCGGCCTCCTCGAAGATCGTTCGACGCTCCTGCGGGCTGGCCAGCAGCATCGCGTCGACCTTTCCCTGCTCGATGATCGAGTAGGCGTCGGCGCCGATGCCCGTGTCCATAAACAGCTCGCGGATGTCCCGCAGCCGGACCCGCTTGTCGTTGATCAGGTACTGGCTCGTCCCGTCGCGGTACAGCCGACGCTCGACCATGACCTCGTCGGCGTCGATGGGCAGCGCCCGCCTGCGCCGGCCCGTCCGCCGGGCCTCGCGCTTGGCCTCGGTGTCCTCGGTCGCGTCCTCGTCCTCGTCGACCTCGATCGGGTCGGCGGTGTCGAGCTCGATCATCTCGGCGTCGGCGTCGATGACCGGGTTGTCGAACCCGAGCGTCACCGCCGCCATGCCCGAGGGCGACCGCCCCGCCGAGCCGGCGAAGATCACATCGATCATCTCCTTGCCGCGCAGCGACTTGCTGGACCGCTCGCCCAGCACCCACTTGATGGAGTCAACGACATTCGACTTGCCGCAGCCGTTGGGCCCCACGACGCCGGTGATGTCGTCGTCGAAGGTGAACTCGGTGCGGTCTGCGAACGACTTGAAGCCGTGCAGGATGAGTTTGCTGAGTCGCATCGGTCGGGGCGCCTCCGTGCCACGGCCCGTGGGGGTCCACTCGCTGTTTCCCGGGCCCGCGCGCCCAGCGTCCTGCTGCGGCCGCCGAGACCGGTCGCGGAGTGTACGAGCCGCACCATCCGCACCCTCGCCTATCGGCCAATCGGGCCCTCGAACGCCTGTTTCCGGACCTGTTTCCGGACCCACATCCCGCCGCGCCCGCCGCCCGGCCGGCCTCAGTCGTCGCGCTCGTCCCGCTCGATGGGCTGCACCCAGCCGGAGGTCGCCTCGGCGGGCGTCGCCCGCTCGTCCGGATCGACCGGCTCCAGATCGCCGAGGTCAATCTCAAGCCCCGAGTCGTCGAGCAGCGCGGGCCGGTCCGCGACACGCTGGTCCTGCGCCACCAGCAGCATGCCCCGCAGCCGGTCGTCCTCGGTGGCGAAGACCGCTTCGGTGGCGCCGTCCTCCTGGATCGCCGCCAGGGCGCCGACGACCTTGGAGTAGGTGAACCCGAGCCCCCGCCCGAAGTCCGCCACGCTGCCCCCGCGGGCGAGGTACAGCACCAGGTCCACCAGCTCGTGGCTGACCCGCTGCTGCACCACGCGGTCCGTGCGGTCGTCCTCGTACCGCAGCATCACCTCGCCGGAGGACTCGTCGGACCGCATCATCAGCCGGCTGTCCCAGGCGATGACGGTCATGGGTCGCCGCAGCTCGGCCTCCCGCCCGAAAATCACCACCCGCGGCGTGCCCTGCAGCGTGACGAACACCATCGGCTCGCCGAAGGGCAGCACATCGATCGAGAACCGCCCGCCCACATCGATGCGTTCGACGCCCTGCGGGTTCCCGGCGGGGATCCGCCGCGTCGCCGCCAGCCGGAGCTGCGTCTCGGTCGCCGGCGCCGCCCCCGGCGAGCGTTGCCGCTCCGCCGCGGCCAGCTGCGCCAGACGCCACCGCTCCGCACGCCGCATCAGCGCGTCGTACGCCATCGAACGCTCCGTCAGCGTCGCGCCGAAGCCGGCAACCTGCCGGAGCACCTCGTCGGACGACGGCCGGCCGTCGACCGCGCCGAGCAATTCGAGCGCCACGAGCTTCTCACGCGGGCCCCCCTCGGTCGCGATCTGCTCCAGAAAGTCCGCCGCCCGCGCGTCGTTCAGATGCGCCCCGACCGACAACGCCGCCATCCGCGGCGCCACCTCCGGAAAGTCGTACAAATCACGCACGTGCGGCAGAGACGCCGGGCCGATCGCCCGCAACGCCCAGCTCAGATCCTCCGCAAGCTCCGGCTGATCCACCAGCGCCCGGCGGTACCGCCTGGCCAGCAGCTCCGGGGCCGACTGGTTGATCGGCAACGCCATCAGCAGGTTCACGAAATCGTCGAACCGCTGCTGATACCCGGTCGGCGTAAAGACCTGCACGATCTGATCATTCCGCCCATACGCCGTCGTCCGCGGCCCACGCGGCCCGTCTGGAAACCGCTGGTTGATCGCCCGCGTGATCGAGTTCGCACGAGAATGCAACGGGTTCTCAAGCACCAGCTCAAGCGGCAAGGGGTCCACCAGCAAACCCCCGCCCAGAACCCGGCCCACCCGCCCGTCGACCTCGTCCGACCCCGGCGTCACGAACGGGTTGATGAACACCTCGCCCCGTGCCTCGGCGATCACCTCCGTCTGCGCCCCGCCCAGCAGCAGAGGCCGACCGATCTGCAGACGCGTCGTCCACAGACGCCCGCCCTCCAGCGATGTCGCGCTCGAGCCGCTCAGCGTGCGGACCCGCACATCGAACCGCATGCCCTCGGGCCCGCCCGGCGCCACGGCGCCCTCCACCAGCACCACCGCGGTGGTGGGGTGGCGGAGCAGCTCGCGGGCGGAGAGGTCCTTGTAGATGGTGTGCTCGAACGCCCCCTCGATGCCGCCGACCATCGTCTGGATCTCGCGCTCCATCGTGGCCTCGACCTGCGCGGGCACATCCGTGGCTCCGGTGTTGTTCAGCCCGACTACCAGCCCGTAGCCGGTCACCAGCACACGGTCGGCGTTGCGCAGAACCGCCTCGCGCCCCACCGTGCCCCGCAACGCCGTCGGGCCGCTGTCGGGCGAAACCTCGGGAGTCACCGTCCGGGTCCGTTGCGGCTCGCCGCACCCGCCAAGCCCGAGCGCCGTGGTCGCAGCCATCATCACCGCGATTGAACTGCGGATCATGCCGATCTCCGGAGTGAGCTGCGACGCGGCCCTTCGCGGGCGACCTGCGCCCTGGGCCGCCGGGGTTGCTTCGCAGCAGGGCTTCGACAGTTTAGTCAGCCGACAAACGACAGCCACCCGCCACGCCCAACCCGACGCCCTCGGACACACCCGTCCGCACGACCAGATTCGATCAAAAACCAATCAAAATACGTACTTCAGCTCTCGATCCGGGCTACAATGCCGGTGACGACCGCGACCGACAGCGAATTGACAGCGTATCCACAGCCTGTGCCATATTCTGGTCCGACCTGTCGTTTGCACAACAAGATATGGGGTCTCGGGGGTCTGAAAATTCTCTCAGCGGCGGAATCCATTGAGCCATCAAACCTTGCGCGATTTTGTGCACCTCTACCGACACAGAACCCACAGATTTTGTGGCCCACGAGATGTCGTGACACGATGTGTAGTGGTACAGTGATGGCTCGCCGGTCGCGTCCCTTGCGGCTGGACCCGTTCACCCGAACGGGAGACAAGTTGGGCATCAAGCTCGGGGCGGTGGAAACCGTACCCAAACAGAAGATGCTCCTGCCCGATCGCCGCTGAGCCAACCCGCTCTCGGCGATGACCGCAGGAGAAGGCTGTTTGTCTGCGTGCACGGTGGTGTGGAGCACCCAGACAGGCATCGGTCGCGACAGGATGCGGCCGGTTTGCAAGGAGGCGTCGGGGGGGTCGCGAGATCCGGCTGGGCCAACGGACGGCCCGCCGAACCCCGACACGGAAACGTCTGCCCGGCGGAGCCGGGGACGCATGCCCGCCGGCGCACGCCGACGGTCCGAACAAGCCCGTCGGCGGAGGCCGACGGCTCAACCAGGACGCACACGGTGGCTCGTTGCACGCGTCCGGAGGTGAGGCTCGCCATGGGTGTCCTGTCCGACACACAGATCGAATCGCTCGTCGAGATCAAACCATTCGAAGCGTCACAGAAACGCCCCGGAAAGATCTCCTACGGCGTCTCCAGCTACGGCTACGACGTCCGCGTCGGACCACGCTTCAAAATCTTCAGCCCCGCCACCAAATCCGGCGAGGTCGCCGTCGTCGACCCCAAACGATTCAGCGACGACATGATGGTCGATGTCGATGTCTCCAAGCCCGGCTTCGGCGGCGTCGACACCGACAACCACGGCAACGAGTCGCGCTACGTCATCATCCCCCCAAACAGCTTCGCCCTCTGCGAAACCGTCGAAGAGATCGCCGTCCCCCGCGATGTCCTCGTCATCTGCGTCGGCAAGAGCACCTACGCCCGCTGCGGCCTGATCGTGAATGTCACCCCCCTCGAACCCGAGTGGCGCGGCAAGGTCACGCTCGAAATCAGCAACACCACACCCCTGCCCGCCCGCGTCTACGCCAACGAGGGCGTCGCCCAGCTCATCTTCCTCAAGGCCGAGCAGGTGTGCGCAATCAGCTACGCGGACAAGGGCGGAAAGTACCAGGACCAGGCGGGGCTGACGCTGCCGAGGGTGGATTGATTGATGGACATCCCTGGAGTTGCCAATAGCTTCAAATCGGTCTTGTTCGGCCGCCCGCTAGCAGGCTTGGTTGTCCTGTTCTTCGCCGCACCTCTGCTGCCAACGGAGTTTGTTTCGTCATTGGCAGATGTTGTCAACGAAGGTACGACTACACAGAGAGTCCAATTCTTTCTCGTGTTCATGGGTTATTCCAACGTTCTCGGCATGGCGGCCGACGGTGTTCTGTGTAAGTTTGAATTTCGCAAGCCGCCGTCCTCTCGAGCTGGGAAACTACTTGAACGGCTTGTGCTGTCGAAAGTGATGTTTTCGTTTCGGAGCTCGTTCCCAGAATATTCGAAAATATTTGCAATGGCTTACGTGAAAATGTATGGCAAGACTGGGCTTGCGATTGGCGATCTATCGTATGACGAGATGGAAGTGCTCGGGCACGCGACATATTCTGAAGCAGACATCTCCAAGATCGCTAGTGCTACGGCGGCGGGCCATGCTTGTCGTTCAATCGGTTTCGGTGCACTGGTTGTTTCTATTGTAGCGATGCTACAGTTGATGTTTGCGGCGCCTGCTGCATCGCTCTTGATCATGGCGATTTTTGGTCTCGTCGGTGCGGCCATGAACCTTTCGTGGTCGAAGTCTGCAGAAGAAGAGGCCATGCGTTTGCGTGTCGTAGCGTTGGCTCGATTTTTGGTTCAAGGAGACGACGTTCCTTGGATATCACGTAAAGCTTCGCGTGACGGCGAGATAGAGAAAATCGAATCCAAGTCCAATGAGACTTTGTTGGAGCAGGCATGAAAGTAACACGGAAGTTCACGAACCAGGGTCAGGACGTCTTCGCCACCGCACAGTGGTCGAAGCGGGCCAGCCGCATCAGCAACC
>DAIOTV010000003.1:11960-70955 GCA_036751825.1 Phycisphaerales bacterium | reverse complement strand
CATCACCGACATGTCCTGGAGCCGGGTCAACCACCCGAGCGAGCTCGTCCGCGTCGACGAGCGCATCGAGGTCAAGATCCTCAACATCGACTACGAGAAAGAGAAGATCGCGCTCGGCCTCAAGCAGAAGGAGGTCAGCCCCTGGGAGGAGATCGAGGCGAAGTACCCCGTGGGCGCACGCATCGAGGGCGAGGTCGTCTCCATCATGTCCTACGGCGCGTTCATCAAGCTCGAGGACGGCATCGAGGGCCTCGTGCACATCTCCGAGATGTCGTGGACCCGCCGGGTCAACCACCCCTCCGAGCTCATCAGCCAGGGCGACAAGGTCGAGGTCGTCGTGCTCGACATCGACAAGAACAAGCAGGAGATCAGCCTCGGCATGAAGCAGACCGAGGTCAACCCCTGGGAGCTCGTCGCCGAGAAGTACCCGCCCGGCACCATCATCGAGGGCGAGGTGCGCAACCTTGCCAACTACGGCGCGTTCATCGAGATCGAGCCCGGCATCGACGGGCTGCTGCATGTCTCCGACATGTCGTGGACCAAGAAGGTCACGCACCCCAACGAGGCCGTCAACAAGGGCGACAGCGTCCGGTGCGTCGTCCTCGAGGTCGATCAGGAGAAGCAGCGCATCAGCCTGGGCGTCAAGCAGCTGACCGAGGACCCGTGGCTGCACCTGATCCCCGAGCACTACAAGCCGGGCATGGTCGTCCGAGGCGAGGTCACCAAGATCACCAACTTCGGCGTGTTCGTCGAGCTGGAAGACGATCTCGAGGGCCTGCTGCACATCTCTGAGCTCGCCGACCACAAGGTCGAGAACCCTCAGGATGTTGTCAAGGCCGGCGACGAGGTGGATGTCAAGATCCTCCGCGTCGACTCCTCCGATCGCAAGATCGGCCTGAGCCTCAAGAGGGCCCAGTGGGGCGACACCTCGGAAACCTCCGGCGGCGCCGAGTTCGGCGGGCAGGACTTCGGCCCCACCCGCGGCGGCATGGACGATCACGGCGCCATGGGCACCGACAAGATCTCGTTCTAAGCTGAGCCGGACCCAAACGAGACTTCGCCGGCCTCGGTCTTCGGACCGGGGCCGGTTTCGTTCCGGGGGCTTCCATACCGTTGGAGCGGCGGGCCTCGGGTTCCGGGCAGGGCGCGGCTAGCAGAGCGCCAGGAAGCAGAGCACGACGAGGGCCAGGAGTCGCTGCTGGTGGGGAGTAAGGGGGAGCTGCCGCATATGGAAATCCTCGTCTTGAGTTGCCAGAGACAAGGGCAAGGCCTGTGCCAGTCTGGGCGTGTGCCCGCTGCGCTCCCTCACGAGCCCGCGAACCGCCGCCGTGCGGTTGGGATGATGCCGGCGCGTTGCCGAAAGGCCCCACGGGCCCGATCGTTGTTGTACCAGATCAGCGCCGCCGTGTGCAGGATGTTGTGGGCAATCGGTCTGGTTTTCGGACCCGCCGCCGCCCAGTCGCCGTCGCCCGAGGCGCCGACGGGCTTGGAGACGGTGGGAGCGTACAGGCTTGTGGAGCCATGGATTCGCTCGCTGGCCGTGCCGGCCGACGCCGAGGGTCCCGAGGTGGGCGGCGCGTGCGTGACGCTCAGGCTGCGGGGCCGGATCGTTGGCCGGGGCGTGGCGATCGGGCAGGGTCCGTCGACGCTTCCCGACGCGGCCCGTCTGGCGATCGAGGACGCCCTGGACGACCTGGCTCCCGCGAGCGACCTGAACGCGGCCGAGCGCGCGAAACTCGAGGCCCTTGGCCTCACCATCGCCCTGGAACTGGCCGGGGACCCGGTGCCCGTCGACGAGGCGACTTACACCGAGATGTCGGCCGCGATCTCCCCGGGCACGGAAGCCGTGGCGGTCGGTCTGGGTCGCCAGGCCGACGCGGTGTTCCCGCTCGAGATGCTGTTCACGGGTCAGCAGCCGGGCGGTGCCGCGTCCCGGCTGGTGTCGGAGCTCTCGGGCGACCCGCTGCTCGGCACCCGCCAGCCGGCGGACCTTGTCGCCGACGCCGGCGCGACCTTTTTCCGGCTCCGCACGACCGCGGTCGCGCAGGTGCGGCCGACCGAGCCCCCACGCGTGCTCTACCGCGGCGGCCGGCTGGTCGAGCTGGGCGAAGTGGCGACGCGGGCCGAGCTCGAACGCTTTGCGCAGGGCATGGCCCAGTGGCTTGTTCGGCACGAGGGCGTCGGCACCTACCTGCCGACCAACGGCGCGGTGCTCGACGCCGCCGACGATTCGGCCGCGGCGCTGCAGGCCTTTGCACTCGCGCGAGCGATCGGTCTGCTCGGCGACGCCGAAGCGGACGCCGTGCGCGATCTCGTCGCGTCGCTCGAGTCGGCCGATCCGCTGGCGCGCGCACTGGAGGACCTCGCTCGGCACGAGCTGGGCCTGGAGCCGCGGCGGGTGCCCGCCGACCCGGGCGACGGCTCGCGGGTGGCTCGGGCCATTGTGGCCTACGCCCTCGCGCGAACCGGGGAGGGCGCCGCCGCCCGTGCGTTGGTGTCGGATCTGCGCGCGGTCGAGAACGCCGCGGAGCTCGTCGGCGTCATGCCCTGGCTCGGCTGGGCGGAGATTGAGCTCGCGGGCGAGGGCGACATCCCCTCCGCGATTGCGCTCCGGCAGATGCGAGCGATCGTCACGGGGTTCCAGCTCACCGCGGCCGACGCGGGGACCGACAACCTCGACCTGGTGGGCGGCGTGGTGTTCACCTCGGGCACGGCGCCGCTCCCGACCTGGCACACCGCTCGGCCCGTGGCGTTTCTGGCCACGATGGTCGGTGATCCGCGGCTGACCGAGCCCGGCGAGGTCGACGACGAGCTGGTCGGCGTGCTGTATGGGCTTCGGTTTCTCCGGCAGCTGTCGGCGAGCGAGGTGGAGGGGTTCATGTACCGCGAGCCCGCCGAGGCGACAGGGGGCGTGCGCGCGGCGACATGGGATCAGCGGATGCCGATCGACGCGACGGCGATGACGCTGCTGGCGGTGGTGGAAACGCTCGGGGCGTTGGACGCGCTGGCGGCTCGAGAGGCCGCCGAAGCCCCCGGTCGGCCCTGATTTCGGGCGACCCGTGACGGGCTCTCGCCTATGATTGCCGAAGCTACTTTCGTCCCGGTTTCGGGGCCGAAACCGCTTCGCACGGAGCCACGCTACACATGGCCGATCACGACGACACCCCGCCCGCGAGCGATGCCCCCGAGGGGAGCGGCGGCGCTGGCGAGCCGACGGGCGAGACCGTCAGGACCGACGAGCGCGTCCGGGACCTCAAGATCGAATCGGAGCTGCGTGACAGCTACCTGACCTACGCGATGAGCACGATCATGGACCGGGCTCTGCCCGATGTCCGCGACGGGCTCAAGCCCTCGCAGCGGCGCATCCTGGTCGCGATGAACGATCTGAATCTCAGACCGGGCCGCAAGCACATCAAGTGCGCGAAGATTACGGGCGACACCTCGGGCAACTACCACCCGCACGGCAATCAGGTGATCTATCCGACGCTCGTGGGCCTGGCGCAGACCTGGAAGATGCGAGTGCCGCTGATCGATCCGCAGGGCAACTTCGGCTCGATCGAGGGCGACCCGCCGGCGGCCGAGCGGTACACCGAGGCCCGCATGCACGCCGCGGCGATGGATCTGCTCGCCGATATCAAGCTCGACACGGTCGACTACCAGCCGAACTACGACGATCGGCTGATGGAGCCGACCGTGCTGCCGGGCCGGTTTCCGAACCTGCTCATCAACGGGGGCATGGGCATCGCGGTGGGCATGGCAACGAGCCTGCCGCCGCACAACCCCAGCGAGATCTTCGATGCGATCACGCGTGTGATCGACAACCCCGAGATCTCGCTGGTCGACATCATGCAGGACGAGGTTGACGAAGAAGGGAACGTGACGCGTCTGGGGGTCAAGGGCCCGGACTTTCCGACCGGCGGCGTGATCCTGGGTCGGCGCGGCATCCTTGAGGCCTACGAGACCGGCCGCGGCCGCGTGACCGTTCGCGGCGTGTGCCACACGGAAGAGTCGGGCGGCCGGCAGCAGCTGGTCATCGATCAGATTCCGTATTCGCTCATGCAGACAACGCTCGTCGAGAAGATCGTGGACGCGATCAAGGACGAGCGGATCAAGGACATCAGCGACGTCCGCAACGAATCGGGCCGCAACGCGCAGACACGGATCGTGATCGAGCTGAAGAAGGCGGGCGACCCCGCCGTCGTCGAGAACCAGCTCTGCCAGTTCACGCCCTTGCAGCAGACCTTCAGCATGATCCACATTGCGCTGGTGGGTCGTCGGCCTCGCACGCTGACCCTGCTCGAGATGCTGAGGCTCTATATCGACCACCGCGTCGATGTCATCCGCCGTCGGACGGCCCACCTGCTGCGTGAGGCCAAAAAGTCGGCGCACAAGCTCGAGAGCAAGATCTTCGCGGTGTGCGACCTCGACGAGGTGATCAAGCTGATCCGCTCGAGTCGCACGCGCGAGCAGGCGATCCAGAAGCTCATCGAGCGCCGGTTCCAGATCCCCGCGGACCACCCGTTCGCCCCCCAGATCCCCAAGCGGCTGATGGACGCTGTCCGTGCGTCGGACGACCGCGGCGGGCTGCTGCTGAGCCGCATCCAGGCCGAGACCATCGGCCAGATGCAGCTCATTCAGCTGACCGGGCTCGAGATCGAGAAGCTGGTGAACGACTACACGGCGTTGGTGGAGGAGATCGAGGGCTACGAGCTGATCCTGGGCGAGCACGAGCGTGTGCTGGACATCATCCGCGAGGACTGCGCGGAGATGAAGGAGCGGTACGGCTCGCCGCGGAAGACCGAGATCCAGGACGCCGCGGGCGACATCGATCTCGAATCGCTGATCAAGGAGCACGAGGTCGCGGTGACGATCAGCCACCAGGCGTACGCCAAGCGCGTGCCGCTGGATACGTACCGTGCCCAGGCGCGGGGCGGCAAGGGCATCCGCGCGAGCGACTCGAAGGACGACGACTTCATCGAGCACTTGTTTGTCGCGAGCACGCACGCGAACCTGCTGGTCTTTACCGATCAGGGGCGGGTGTTCAAGCTCAAGGTGTACGAGCTGCCGGAGATGTCGCGGACGAGCAAGGGCCGGGCGATGGTCAACCTCATCCAGCTCCGCGAGGGCGAGCGGGCGAGGAAGTATCTGACGGTCGCCGACTTCGAGGCCGAGAGCCGGTACCTGACCTTCGTGTCGCGCAACGGGCTGATCAAGCGGACCCCGCTGAAGGCGTACAAGAATGTCAACCGCTCGGGCCTGATCGCGGTGAACCTGCGTGAGGGCGACGAGCTGCTCAATGTGCAGCTGACCACGGGCCACGACGACATGCTGCTGGTGACCGCCGGCGGCATGGCGATCCGCTTCCCCGAGGACGACGCCAACCAGCAGGGCCGGGCCGCGTCGGGCGTAAAGGGCATTAACCTCAAGTCCACGGATTACCTGGTCGCGGCCGTTGCCATCCCGATGGCCGAGTCTGGAGGCGAGCAAGACAGCCACGAGCGGGAGCCGGAGCAGGTCGGGCTGACGCTGCTCACCGTGACCGAGAACGGCTACGGGAAGCGGACGGACGTGAACGAGTACCGCGTCCAGCCGGAGGAGGGCCCCCCGCGGAGCCAGAGCCGGGGCGGCAAGGGCCGGGCCGACATCAAGACCACCGCCCGCAACGGCCGATCCGCCGCCGCCACGCTCGTGGGCGACGACGATGATGTGGTGGTGATCTCGAGGAACGGCCAGCTCGTCCGCATGTCGGCCTCGTCGATCTCGATCTACGGCCGGGGCACGCAGGGCGTGCGGGTGGTCGGGCTCAACGCGGGCGACCAGGTCGTCGCCGTGGCCCGGGTGGTCGAACGCGACGAGGCCGCCGAAACCGCGACCGAGGGCGGGTCATCGTCGCAAGAGGGCTAGCGGCCTGATCTTGCGAGTTCCCGCGGCGTCACCGAACACGCCCGCCGGCGGCGCTGTATGCTGATCGTGCATGCTTACCGACTGGTCTGACGACATCGTGGTGGTGGACCTGACCGATGATCCGCAGCTCACCGACGAGCTGAGCGCGATCATCGACCGCGTCGCGGAGTCGGAGACCGCCTCGGTGCCCCACGTGGTGCTCAACATGAGCCTGGTGGGCTACATCAAGTCGAGCAACCTCGCCCAGCTGATCCGGCTCCGCAAGCTGCTGATCGAGGCCGGCCGGGCGCTCCGGCTCTGCTCGGTCGATGACAGGGTCTGGTCGGTCATGATGGTGACGGGTCTCGACAAGCTCTTCGACGTCTCGCCCGACCCGATGACAGCGCTCGCCTCGATCCAGATCGACAGCTCGGCCGAGTCCAACGGCGGCTGAGCCGAGCGCTCGTGCCGCGCCCCTGCCGGTTTGTCTGCCTCGCCACCGGTCGGCCCCGCGCCGGTACGATCGCGTGATGACCACCGTTGACGCCGATGCGACCGCCGCGCCCCCCGAGACCGCCAAGGCGGTGGTCGCGCTCGAGAAGGTCCGCAAGACCTACTACAAGCCGGACGGTTCGGTGATGGTCGAGGCGCTGCGTGGGGTCGACCTGAGCATCTACTCGGGCGACTACGTGGCGATCATGGGCGCGTCGGGCTCGGGCAAATCGACCATCATGAACATCCTGGGCTGTCTCGACCAGCCGACCGCGGGCCGATACCTGCTCGACGGCGAGGATGTGACGACGATGGACGACGAGACGCTGTCGGCGTTCCGGGGCCGAACGATCGGCTTCGTGTTCCAGGCGTTCAACCTGATCCCGCAGCTGACGGTCGAGGAGAACGTGAGCGTGCCGCTGTTCTACCGGGGCGTCTCGCGGAAGGATCGCAACGAGCGTGCCCGTGCGTCGCTGGACTTGGTTGGCCTCGGGGATCGGCTGGGGCATCGGCCCCGCGAGCTATCGGGCGGCCAGCAGCAGCGGGTCGCGATCGCCAGGGCGCTGGTCGGCGAGCCGGTCGTGCTGCTGGCCGACGAGCCCACGGGCAACCTCGACTCGTCGACGGGCGAGGCGATCCTTCAGACATTCGAGAAGCTGCACGCCGAGGGGCTGACGATCATCATGGTCACGCACGACGACGAGGTCTCGAATCGCTGCGAACGGATCGTCCGCCTGCGCGACGGCGAGATCGAGATGGACCGGGTGCTCCGCCGGCGGGAGCGGGTCGCGGACGCGTCGGCCTAGGCGGCGCGGCGTTCGAGCGCGAGCGCCGTGACGTCGTCGATCTGGTGCAGCGACCCCTGGGCCTGATCGAGCCGACGCTCGAGCGTGGAGAGCGCTTCGACCACGGTGTCGCCCTTCTTTCGTGGCTTTCGGCTGACGCTGAGCAGCTGCTCGATGTACCGGTTCGAGGGCGCCGCGGCCCCGGCCCGCAGCACGGCGTCGGCGTCGGGGAAGGCGGTCTCGAACCCGTCGGAGTAGAGCAGCAGCGTCTCGCCGGGCTCGAGCGTGAAGACCTCTTCTTCGAACGTGGCCTCGCGGAAGACGCCGAGCAGCGGCCCGCCGGCCTCGACCTTGGCGACGCGTTCGGGCGTGATGCGCATGGGCTGGGGGTGACCGCCGTTGGCGATGCGAACGAGCCCGCTGACGGTGTCGACGATGCCGTAGACCGCGGTGGCGAAGCGTGGCGTGCCATCGCCGACGTTGCACAGCTCGTCGTTGAGGGTGCTGAGGGCATCGGTGGGGGTGATGAACCCGCCGAGCTCACGCGGCGAGAGCATGGGCAGCGAGCGTGCGATGATCATGGTCAGCAGCGCCGCGGGCACGCCGTGGCCCACGGCATCGGCGATGAAGAACCCGGTGCGTCGCTCGTCGAGCTGGACGATGTTGTAGATGTCGCCGCTGACATAGCCGGCGGGCCGGTAGAGCACGCCGAAGTCCATGCCGTCGATCTGGGGCAGCTTCTTGGGCACCAGTTCCTGCTGGATGCGGCTGGCCAGGCTCAGCTCCTGACTGATGCGCGACATCTCCTCGCGCACGCCGCCGCTGGTTCGCTGCGCGATCACCAGTTCCTGGCGCAGCTCGGCGGTCGCTCGGTTGCACGCGGCGACGGCGTGCAGCACCGCGGCGAGCACCTCGGGCGGGGCCGACTCGTCGCGCACGATCACGCCGCCGGAGCTCGTCGTGGCCTCGCCCCGGCGAACGAGGACCACGCCGGTGGCCTCCGCCTGGTACAGGCGATCGAGCAGCTTCAGCAGGTCGCCCGAGCCAAGCGCTCGGCCGTCGATGAGCACCGCGCCCGGACGGCCCGGGTGGGCGCTGGGCGATTCGAGGTCAACGAGTGGCCGCGCCTCGAACACGGGGCGCGACCCGGGCTCGGGCCAGGCGGCGAGGACACGATCGGCTGTGCCGGCGAGCCACGGGGTCGCCGAGGCGTCGCAGTACCCGATCAAGCTCTCTGGCTTCATACACCGCCCCGTGCCGACCCGATGTTCCGGTTCTCGGACGCGCACGATCCCGCGCCCCAAGCTCTATCGGCTCCCGGCGTGCGGCGGTTCACCTCGCGCGGGCTCTCCAGCCCTTGAGATCGTCGATCTCGATGAGGTCGCCCTCTTCGATGCCAAGGCGGGCGATGGTCCCGCCGTCGAACTCGAGCACGATCGGCACGCCGAAGCGGCTTGAGTACCGCTGCAGCCGGCGGTTGTAGTCCGCCTCGCTCTCGTTCTCGCCCTGGGGCTCCTCGGGCAGCATGGCGTGGTGGGCCACGACCCGGCCCGATCCGTCCACATAGACGATGTCGATCGGGATCGGGCAGTGCCGCATGACGAACTCGCGCTTGGCCGAGCGGGTGAAGAAAAACGCCATGCCACCGTCGCGGGCGATCTCGGTTCGGTGGCTGAGCCCGAGCACGCGGGCCTCGTCGTCGAGGGCTGGTTCGAGGTTGAAGCGGTGCCTTGAGCCCTGGTTGTCGGTGACGGTGACGCGGACGAGGTCGGCCTCGGCCGCGGGCGCGCCGCCGTCGCAGCCCGCCAGCACCGAGACTGTGAAGAAGGCCATGAGCAGCGAAAGCATCAATCGAGCAGCCATCGGTCGTCCTCCGGCGAGAAGGTCACGTCGCCCGCTGGCATCGTATCGAGGCGGAACGCCCCGGCGAACTCGGCGGCCGACACGGCCCGCGACGCGTCGAGCCCCGACCAGCGGGCGAGCAGGGCGACGATCCGCTCGGCCCGCACGCCGGCGTCCCGGTAGGCGGCTAGGCGTGTGTCCCCGTGCCGCTTGGCCAGCCGCCTGCCGTCGCCGCCGCGGACCAGCGGCAGGTGCGTGTACGCGGGCTCCCGTCGGAGCCCGAGCGCGCGATGAAGCAGAAGCTGCCTGCCGGTTGAAGGGATCAGATCGTCGCCTCGAACGACCTGTGTGACGCCCTGCCGGGCGTCGTCGACGACCACCGCGAGCTGGTACGAGGGCGAACCGCGTCGGGTCCACAGCAGGAAGTCACCGACATCGGCACCGGGATTCGTTGCCTGCGGGCCGGCGAACCCGTCGCGGAAACGGACCTCGCCCGGCGGGCAGACGAAGCGCCAGTTGGTGTCGGGGCGATCGAACGGTCGGCAGGCGATGCTCGGGCGCAGCTCGGGGGGCATGCGTGACTCCCCCTCGCCCGCGTGCGGCGCCGACGCCGCGCGCTCGATGTCGGATCGCGACCGCTCGCACGGGTAGGTTCGGCCGGCGTCGGCGAGGGTGCGCATCGCTTGTGAGAACGGGCGCAGGTCGAGGCTCTGGAGCGGCGCTTCGTCGTCCCAGTCGAGGCCCAGCCACGCGAGGATGTCGCGCGTGTGCCCGATCGTTTCGGGCTTAACTCGGGGCGTATCGAGATCCTCGATCCGCAGCAGCACCCGCCAGCCGTTCCGGCGGGCCAGGGCCCAATTCACCAGAAATGTCCGCGCGTTGCCGAGGTGGAGGGCTCCGGTCGGCGAGGGCGCGAGGCGTGTGGTGTGCGTCGTCACAGGACAAGGCTACACTGGCGCAGACCGGGGGAGCACCGGCGGAGCCCGGGCAGCGAATCGACGGAGATGCGATGGACAAGCTCAGCGAGAGCGAGATCAAGGCCGGCCTCGGCACCGCGCCCGAGTGGTCAGAGGTCGGCGGGGAGATCCAGCGGACTTACCAGTTCGGCGACTTTCTGGCGTCGATGGCCTTCGTGCGCAAAATCGCGGATTACGCCGAGCGCGTCCAGCATCACCCCGACATCCTGATCCGGTACAACAAGGTCACGCTGACCGTGTCGACGCACGACGCGGGCGGGATCACCAAGCGGGATTTCGAGCTGGCCAAGGCCGCCGACGGCTTCGCCTCGGCCTGACGCCGCCGCCGGTCCGGCCGGTCACCGCAGTTCAACGGACCAGTAGGCGTTGTCGAGGAACTGCTTCCACGATGCGTACCGGTCGTGCCCGAGCCTGATCGAGATCAGCGGGTTGCGCTTGGGCATGACGGGCTTTTTGACGAGGGTCATGCTGGCCTGCGCGGGCGTTCGGCCGCCCTTTCGAGCGTTGCAGCGGATGCAGGCGCAGACGAGGTTCTCCCACGAGTCGCCCCCGCCCTGCGAGCGCGGGTTGACATGGTCGATGGAGAGTTCGCTCGTGGGGAAGTGGTGGCCGCAGTACTGGCAGCGGTTGCGGTCACGGGCAAAGAGGTTGCGGCGGTTGAGCTTGACGCGTTGTTCGGGAAGCCGGTCGTAGCCCAGCAGGCGGATGATCCGGGGCACGGCGATGTCCATGCGGACGGTCTTGACCCAGTCGTGCTGCTCGCGCTCGACCTGGGCGGCGATCTGGCTGACCTCGGCCCAGGACTCGAAGTCGTAGTTGAAGTACTGGCCCTGGTCGATGTGAACGACCTCGGCGAGGTCGCGGGCGAGCAGGCCGAAGGCCCGCTTGGCCGAGACGACGCGCACCGCGAGATACAGCTTGTTCAGGACGAGGACCTTGCAGTCGAGGCTCGAGGCCGGAGCGCCGGCTCCGACGCCGAAGGGCACGCCGCCGACCGGCCCGCCCGCGGGGGCCGGACCGGTCGGCGGATCTATCGCTGGCTCGGAGGGTTCCGGCTTGCTGTTCCGGCTGGATATCGATCGCTTCCTGCTCATCCCCAATCCTCGGGCTGGGCCGCACGCACAGCCCCGCCACCGGGCTCCGCCCGATGAACGTCTCGCCGTGTTGTTCGCCGCCGGTCGCCTTCCGGTTCGGGGCGTTGGCCGCGATGCTTCTCTGAAGAGATTACCGCAACGGTTCGTGGCGGAAATGGCGAACGCCCGTAATCAGGCACGAGATGCCGCGTTCTTTGCAGAAATCGAACGTTTCCTGGTCGCGTTTCGAGCCGCCGGGGTGGACGATCATGGAGACCCCGGCGTCCGCAAGCAGGGCGGGCCCGTCCGAGAAGGGGAAGAACGCGTCGCTGACGCACACGGCTCCCGAGGCCGCCGCGCCCGCCTTCTCGCACGCGATCTTGCAGGCGTTCAGCCGATCCATCTGACCGGCACCGGCACCAAAGAGCCGGACACACCCCGGGCGATCCGGGTCGATGCCGCCGATCGCCACGGCGTTGCTCGACAGGGCCTGGGCGATGGCCTCGATCACCCGGGCCGCCCGCAGCGAGCCCTCGTCCGGGGCGGGCCCGGCCTTGTGCTCCCAGGCGGACGCGTCGGCCGCGAGCGTGTCGGGGGTCTGCACCAGCGCCCCGCCCGGCAGCAGGCGGATCAGCCGGGACGCGGCGGTTGGGGGCTTCGTCCGCAGCAGGCGGAGGTTCTTCCACCGCTCCGTGAGCCTGTGGACCGCGGCATCTTCGAACGCCGGGGCCGCGACGACCTCAAGGAAGACGCCCTCGTCGCAGAGGCGTTCGGCGGCCTGGTTGGTGACGGTCGCGTTGCACGCCAGGATGCCGCCGAACGCCGCGACCGGGTCGCCGGCGAAGGCGGCGTTGATCGCGGTGTGGGCGGACGGCGCGACGGCGGCGCCGCACGGGTTGGCGTGCTTGACGATGACGGCGCCCGCCGAGCTCGGCTCGAGGGTTTGCAGGGTGCAGGCCAGGGCCCATGCGGCCGCGGCGTCGGCGATGTTGTTGTACGAGAGCGGCTTGCCGTGCAGCTGCTCGGCGTCGAGGATGCCCCCCGCCCGGGTGCCGTCGGTGTAGACCGCGGCCTGCTGGTGCGGGTTTTCCCCGTACCGCAGCATCTCGCGCTTGGTGAGCGCGATGCCGATGCGGTCGGGCAGCGTCTCGCCCTCGGACAGGTAGCCCGCGATGGCGGCGTCGTACGCGCTGGTGCGGGCGAAGGCCTTGGCTGCCAGATCGCGGCGCAGCCCGAGCGATGGCGTGCCGTCGTTTGCCCGCAGGTCGGCGAGCACACGCTCGTAGTCGCGCACATCGGTGACGACCGCCACGCTCGCGTGGTTCTTGGCGGCCGACCGGATCATCGCCGGGCCGCCGATGTCGATCTGCTCGACGGCTTCGTCGCGGGTGACGCCCTCGCGTGCGATGGTGGCTTCGAAGGGGTAGAGATCGATGACGACGAGGTCGATCGGCTCGATGCCGTGGGCGGCCATGGTGGCGGCGTGCTCGGGGTTGTCGCGGACACCCAGCAGCCCGCCGTGGATCTTGGGGTGCAGGGTTTTTACGCGGCCGTCGAGCATCTCGGGGAAGCCGGTGACGTCTTCGACCGGTGTGACCGCAACGCCCGCGGCGGCGATGGTCTTTGCGGTGCCGCCGGTGGAAACGATGGTGTAGCCGAACTCGGCGAGGGCCCGGGCAAACTCGGCGACGCCGGCTTTGTCGCTGACGGAGAGGAGGGCGCGTCGGGCGGCGGTGGTCACGCGATCAGCTCGCGGGCTCGAAGCGGGCGACGACGCCCTCGTTGCTGGTGAGGTAGAGGTTGCCGTTCTCGAAGCTGTCGGTCTGGATGAAGAGAACATTGGGCACATTGATGCGGTCGAGCTCGATGCCGCGTTGCGGGTCGAGGACGGCGAGCCGGCCGTCGTCCCAGACGATCAGCTTGCCGTTGCGTGACCCGATCACCCGGCCGCGCTGGTTGGGGTTCTCCCAGAGGACCTCGCCGGTATCGGCGTCGAGGGCGGTCATGCCGGCCTCGCGGAAAGCGCAGTAGACGACGCCGTTGTGGAACACGGCGGGTTCGCGGACGGCGTCGGGCGTCCGGTACCGCCAGACCTCGGTGCGTTCGCGGGGGTTGAAGGCATAGAGCGACTGGTCGAGGCTGGGGACGAACAGCAGCCCGTTGCCGGAGGTGAGGGGCGCGCCGGGTCCGTTGAAGATCTCCCCCTGGGCGGTTTGCCGGAACGACATGGGATCCACGAACAGCACTCGGCCGAGGGTGCTCACGATGCCGACCGCGTCGCCCGCGACGACGGGCTCGACCTCGAGCGAGCCGCTGATCTGGTGTCCCCAGGCCTTGAAGCCGGTGGCGAGGAAGTGCCCGAAGAGTTCGCCGTCGTTGCTGCCGACGACGACCACATCGCCCAAGACGAGCGGCGGGGTATTGACGAGGCTTTCGAAGTTCTGGCGGAGCAGCAGCTCACCGGTGTCGGCGTCGACGCCGAAGACCTCGGCCTGGCTGGTGACGATGACGCGGTCGCGCTCCACGGCCATGCCCGTGTACCGGGTGAGCGGGTTGGCCAGATTGGTGCTCCAGATGCGCTGGCCCGAGTCGGTGGCGAACGCGGTGATCTCGCCCTTGGAGTTCTGCGTCAGCAGCAGGCGCTCGCTGACCACGGTTCGGACGGCCCGCTCGTCGGGGGCCAGCGGCGGGGCGACCTTCCAGTCCCACCGGTAGCCGATGCGCCGCCACTCGGCGTTCTCGACCGGCAGCAGCTCGATGCGCTGCTCGACGGTCAGGCCCTTGGGCTTGGAGCAGCCCGCGAGCGGCAGAACGAACGCGGCGGCGACGATCGCGCCGGACAGCAGGGTCGAGAGTCGCTTCACGGTGTGCTCCCGCTTCGCGCCGATCGCTCGGGTTGCGTTCGGCGTAGGCTCTGTGCGTGCCAACCCCGCACGGCGGGTCGGCAGAGCAGTATCAAGCCGCCCGTCGCGGGAATCAAGCCGACCGACCGAACCGGAGCAGAGGAGAGCGAAGCGTGTTCACCGGGCTCGTGCAGGCAAAGGGTCGGATCGCCGCGATCCAGGCGGCACCGTCGGGCGCGCGCCTCACCGTCGAGGCCCGGTGGGATCCTCCCATGGAGCCCGGCGACTCGATCTGTGTCTCCGGATGCTGCCTCACGCTGGCCGAGCCGGCCGCCAAGTCGGAAGGCACCGCACGGATGATGTTTGATGTCGTGCACGAGACGCTGGCCAAGACCACTCTGGGCGGGCTGGGGGTGGGGGCCGCGGTCAACCTCGAGATCAGCTGCACGCCCGAGACCCTGCTCGGCGGGCACATCGTTCAGGGTCACGTCGAGGGCGTGGGAGCGTTTGAGCGCGTGCAGAGTGGCGAGGATTGGCGGATCTTCGTCCGGCCGCCGGCGGAGCTGATGCCGTGCATCACGCCCAAGGGGTCGATCACGATCGACGGCGTGTCGCTGACGGTCGCCGAGGTCGATGTCGGGGCGGGGACATTCGGCGTGGCGCTAATCCCGACGACGCTCGAGGCGACGACGCTCGGCGGCGCGACCGAGGGCGGGCGGTGCAATCTGGAGACCGATATCCTCGCGCGGACCGTGATCCACTACGCCCGGCATTACGCCCGGCGCGCCGATGAATAGCCCATGCGCGTTCTCGGCATCGATCCAGGCACCCGGCTGACGGGCTACGGGTGCGTCGACGGCGGGGGTCACGCGCTCGCGGCCCCGCGGCTGGTCGAGGCGGGCGTCGTCCGGCTGGTCCGCGGCAAGCAGACGCCCAGCTTGGCGTCGCGGCTCTCGGAGCTCGAGCGGGATGTCTCCGAGCTGATCGAACGCGTCCGGCCCGAGCTGATCGGGATCGAGTCGATGTTCACCAACCCCAGACACCCGGCGACGGTGATCTCGATGGCGCACGCGCGGGGTGTGATCCTGCTGGCGGCGCAGCGGTCGGGGGCGGCGGTGGTCGAGGTGCCGCCGGCCGAGGTCAAGCGGGCGATCGCAGGCTCGGGCCGGGCGGGCAAGGACCAGATGCAGGCGTCGATCCAGCGGCTGCTGGGTCTGGATGCGCCCCCGAAGCCCGCGGACGTGGCCGACGCCCTGGCGATCGCGATCTGCGTCCGGCGGCGAGCCGCGAGCGAGCGCATGAAGGCGAACGCGAACTAGGATTGTCCATGCCAAGAGACGTCCCCCGAGCCCAGGTGCTGATCGTCGAGGACGAGCCGGATCACGCCGACGTGATGGCGGATGCGCTCCGCAAGCCCGGGCATGTGTGCACGATCGTGACGGGCGTGGCCGAGGCGATCCGCGAGCTCAAGGGGGGCGTGTTCGATGTGGTGGTGACGGACCTCCGCATGCCGAGCTCCGGCGGCGCGGTGTTCGAAGACCGGTCCGTGGCGGCGGACGGGGCGGACGCGGGGATGGTCGTGCTCGCGGCGGCGGGGTCGCTGCAGCCGAGCGCCGAGACGATCATGGTCACGGCACACGGCGATGTGCCCACGGCGCGGTCGGCGTTCAAGGAGGGCGCGTACGACTTCATCGAGAAGCCGCTGGACCTCGAGGTCTTCCGCAATCTCGTCAACCGCGCCGCCGAGACGGTGCTGCTCAGGCATCAGAACGAGGAGCTCAAGGATGAGCTCGATCTCGCTGGCTTCGAGGGGCTGATCGCCGTGAGCGAGCCGATGCGGCGTGTGCTGAACACGGTCAAGACGGTGGCGGCGTCGAACATCCCGGTGTTGATCACGGGCGAGAGCGGCACGGGCAAGGAGCTGATCGCGCGGGCCGTGCACCGCAACAGCAGGCGGAGTGCCGGGCGGTACGTGACGTTCAACTGCGCGGGCCAGAGCGAGAGCCTGATCGAGGATCAGCTGTTCGGTCACGTGCGCGGGGCGTACACCGGGGCGGAGAAGGACCGTGAGGGCGTGTTCGAGTACGCGAGCGGAGGGACGCTGTTTCTCGACGAGATCGGCGACATGCCGGTGAGCATGCAGCCCAAGCTGCTGCGTGTGCTCGAGCAGGCGGAGGTGGTCCGGCTCGGTTCGAACGACCCCCGGCCGATCGATGTGCGGTTTGTCAGCGCGACCAACCGGGACCTGCGAGAAGCATCGAGAGAGGGGTCGTTCCGCGAGGATCTGTTCTTCCGCATCAACGGCTCGCACATCCACCTGCCGCCGCTGCGAGAGCGACGCGAGGACATCCCGCCGCTGGTGATGCATGGGATTGCGACCTTCGCCGAGCAGCTCGCCGCCGACAAGCCAAGGCCGATCATCAGCGACCAGGCGATGCTGAAGCTGACCGGCTTCGACTGGCCCGGCAACGTTCGGCAGCTGCTCAACTCGATCCAGAACATGGTCGTGACCGCCCTGGGGCCGGCCGATCCCGACGAGCAGGTCGTGCTGGGACTGGAACACCTGCCCCCCGACATCAGGGAGGCCGAGATGTCGATCGCCGAGCCGTCGAGCGGCGGCTCGCTGGCGGGCACCAGCCTCGACCAGATCGAGAAGCGGGCGATCCGAGAGACCCTTCGGCTGACCGGCGGCAACCGTGAGCAGGCGGCGAGCCTCTTGGGCATCGGGGAGCGCACGCTCTACCGGAAGCTCAAAGAGTACGGGCTCCGCTAAAGAAAGCTACAATCGTGTGTCGAATATTGAGACTGAGTCTCACTGTGTGTATACTCCTGCCACACTGGAACGGTTCCAGCGTGACAGCACAGCTTGCCTTTGGCAGGGAGCAGCCTTGAACCGAATGCTTGCAACGACGGCGCTGCTCGGCTGGGCCGCCTCGTGCGGAGCCCAGGGATTCGTTTCGCCGACGCTGTTCGGCTGGGACCGCAGCGAGCCGAGCACGACGTACTACGAGTGGGACGACTTCACCTCGGCCTCGGGTGATAACGCGCCGGACATCGCGGCCGTGCCGGCCGATGTGGACGGTGTGCTGCCGACCGTCCGCGAGACGACGGGCGGAGCGTTTGTCACCAGCACGGGCAATATCTATTCCATCAACGGCGTGATCGAGTTCGAGGTCACGGTTCCGGCGATCGTGGAGCCGGGCTGGGTGACCGATGTGCTCCTCCAGACGCGCACGCAGGGCCGGGAGATCGACGCGGCGTCGATCCTGTGCAACGGCGAGCCGCCGGTAGAGACGGTGGAGCTGTACCGCTTCCAGCTCGGGCCGGACGACATCTTCGGCGGCTTCCTGGTTGATGTGGCCCACCGGTTCGAGGTGGACGGAACCAACCCGGTGGTGATCACCTTCGCGGCGGCGGACACCTCGCTGAGCCTGGACCGGGTGTCGGTGGACACGCGTTCCCGGCCGGTCGATACCTGTCTGCCGGACACCAACGGCGACGGGATCGTCTCGCCCTCGGACTTCAACGCATGGATTCTGGCGTTCAACAGCGGGGCCCCGGCGTGCGATCAGAACGGCGACGGCCAGTGCACGCCGTCGGACTTCAACGCGTGGATTTTCAACTTCAATGCCGGCTGCTGAGGGCGGGGTGGTGAGCGCGATGCGACGAAACGGCTTCACACTCATCGAGCTGCTTGTGGTGATCGCGATCATCGCGCTGCTCATCGGCATCCTCCTGCCGGCGCTGGGTGCGGCGCGGCAGCAGGCGTACAAGTGCATCGAGCTCGCGGGCGTCCGCTCGCTGATGCAGGCGTACACGCTGTACGCGGACGACAACCGGGGGCTGGTGCTCCGCTCGGGCTACGGCCGGAGCACGCCCGAGGACCTGCGGCTGCTGCAGGCATTGAAACTGCGCGACCAGTGGGGCGAGCGGGTGACCAACCCGCTGATCATCCCCCGGTACCCGCTCTGGATCGGGCCGTATGTGGACTTCCAGTGGGAGGGCTCGACGCACGTGCTCGCCGCCGCCAAGCGGCTGAACGAGGTTCGGCCCGAGAGCAACGACAGCGCGGTCGCCTGGAACTACCAGGTGAGCGTGTTCCCGTCGTTCGGCTACAACTCGACGTTCCTCGGCGGCACGACGAACACGACGACCGCCGCCCGCAACGCGATTTTCGAGAAGGGCTACTTCGTCAAGCGGATCTCGGATCCGCTGGCGCCCAGCGAGCTGCTGACGTTCGTTTCGGCGTACGGGGAGTTCGCTGGCAGCGGCTTGCAGGAGGGCTACGCGACGGCATCGCCCCCGCCGCTCGATGCGGAACCGTGGACCGAGCAAACGGATTCGCAGGCCTACGGCAATGCGCACCCGCGGTACGGGGGGAAGGCGGCCGTGGGCTTCTTCGACGGGCACGCGGGGATGGTGGCGGACGAGGGCCTGCGGGATCGTCGGCTGTGGAGCGACGACGCCCGCCGCGAGAACGAGCCGAACTGGGACCCGATGACCGCGGCGCGTTAGGCTGATGGCGCTTTGACGAGGCCGAAGCCCGAGCGAGGCACACCGCTCTTGCCCAGGAATGCCTCGCTCGCGCTTCGGCCTCGTAGAACGCGAGACTAGTAGTCGAGCGTGCCGAGCCAGGCGGCGGTGAGGTCGGCGACTGGGATCGGGTCGCCGTTGATCTCCATCGCGTCCGAGTCGTCCAGGAAGCCGATGCGGGTGATGCCGACGCCGCGGTACTCGGCGAGGTCGAGGAAGTCGCTGTCCTCGTTCGCCTCGATGATGTAGCGGTGCGGGGCCTCGGAGAACCACTGCTCGATTGCGGCGCTCGATGTCGAGAAGCCGAGATGCCCCTCGCTTGCGATGAGCATCTCGGCGACAGCAACCGCGGCCCCGCCATCTGAGATGTCATGGGCGGCGAGCACGAGGCCCTTCGAAATGGCTTCGTGCACGAACCGGGCGACACGCGGGCCGGCGTCGAGATCCGGCACGGGCATGGGGCCCGCGTTCGGCGCGAAGTGCGACCCGCCGAGGCGCTGCCACTGCTCGTTGTTCTTCGGTTCGACGATGAAGATCGACGAACCGGGGCGCTTCGCGTCCATCGTGACGCACTTGCTGACGTCGTCCACGATCCCCACGCCCGAGATCAGCAGGGTGGGGGGGATCTCGATGAGCTGGCCGTCTTTGGTGGTGAACTGGTTGTTGAGCGAGTCTTTGCCCGAGATGAAGGGGGTCTTGTAGGCCTTCGCGCCGTCGTAGCAGCCGATGCACGCGCGGACGAGGGCGGCCAGGTTCTGGGGCTTGGCGCAGCTCGGCCAGCAGAAGTTGTCGAGGATGGCGATTCGATCGGGGTTCGCGCCGACGCAGACAAGGTTGCGCACGCACTCGTCGATGGCGGCGAGGGCCATCTGGTACGCATCGCCGCCGAGCTTCGGATCGCCGATGTTTGTTGCGAGGCCGTTGGCGATGGCAAGGCCCTTGCCCGAGCCGGGCACGGGCTCGATGACGGCGGCATCTCCGGGGCCCCGCCCGCCCGGGCCCACGAGCGGCTTGAGCAGCGTGTTGCCCTGCACTTCATGATCGTATTGGCGGATGATCCAGTGCTTGCTGGCGATGTTGGGGTGGGCGAGGAGCTTGAGGAGGGCTTCGCGGATGGTGGGGGGCTCGGTCACGGTGGCGGTCGCGCTCGGCGAAGGCGCGGACCATCGCGCCTCGCGCGTCGGTGTGGGGATGCCGTCGTGCAGGAAGGGCATGGGCAGGCGGCCGACTTCGGTGTTGTTGTAGTTGAGCACGAGCTCGGGCTGGTCGTCGGCTGTTCTCGCACGGAATTCGCCAAGCACGGCGAGCTCGACGTGCTCTTCATCGCAGATCGCCTGCAGCGCACCGAGGTTCTTCGGATCGACGGCGAGCACCATGCGCTCCTGGGCCTCGCTGATCCAGATCTCGGTGTAGGTCAGGCCCTCGTACTTCAGCGGTGCGCGGTCGAGGTGCACGGTCGCGCCGACCTTCTCGCCCATCTCGCCGACGGCGGAGCTAAAGCCGCCCGCGCCGCAGTCGGTGATGGCGGTGTAGAGCGTGCCGCTCTCGTGGTCGCGGGCGCGGAGGATGGCGTCGAGGACGCGTTTCTCTTCGATCGGGTTGCCGATCTGCACGGCGTGGCTGAACTCGTCGGCGTGGGTGCTGGTCACCTCGCCCGAGCTGAAGGTCGCGCCGTGGATGCCGTCGCGGCCCGTGCGTCCGCCGAGGGCGACGATCAGGTCGCCCGGTCGGGCGTGGCCCTCGATTTTGTCGGCGGGCATGGCGCCGATGCAGCCGCAGAAGACGAGCGGGTTGCCCACATGGCGGTCGTCGAACCAGACGGCTCCGTTGACGGTGGGGATGCCCATGCGGTTGCCGTAGTCGCGCACGCCGGCGACGACTTCGGAGAGGATGCGCTTGGGGTGGATGCAGCCGTCTGGCACGTGCTCGATGTCGGGTGTGCCGACGCAGAAGACATCGGTCGAGGCGATGGGCTTGGCGGCGAGGCCCGTTCCGATGATGTCGCGGATGCAGCCGCCGATGCCGGTTGCGGCGCCGCCGTAGGGCTCGATGGCGCTCGGGCGGTTGTGTGTTTCGACCTTGACGCAGATCGCGGTGTCGTCGTCGAAGCGGATGATGCCCGCGTTGTCGACGAAGACGGACAGCGTCCAGTCGAGGCCTTCTTCGATGAGCTCGAAGGTCGCGGCGGCGACGGTGGACTTGAGCAGGTTGTTGATGGTGACGCTGCCGTCGTTGTTGATGGTCACGCCGGGGCGGTTCGACCAGTCGATGGTGTCGATGGGGCCCGTGCCCGCGTGCTCACGCCCGCGGCTCTGATCTGTGGTGTAGCGGACGGTGCTCTTGAGGGTTTTGTGGACGCAGTGCTCGGACCAGGTCTGGGCGAGGGTCTCGAGCTCGATGTCGGTGGGCTCGCGGCCGAGGGTGCGGTATTCGGTCTGGATGGCCCTCATCTCGGTGAGATCGAGGAAGAGGTGGCCGCGCTTGCTGAGGTCGAGCAGCTCGGCGTCGCCCAGGTCGCGGACGGGGACATGCGTGAGCTTAAAGGCGGTTGGGGTGCCCTTTGGCAGTTCGGCGGGGTGGAAGGTGCCGGCGTGGATGCGGTGCACGACGGTGTTGGCGAGCAGGCGTGTGGCGAGGCTCTCGGCGTCGGCCTGCGAGAGGCCGGAGAGCTCGTAGCGGCGACCGGTCTGCACGGCGACCCGGATGCCCAGGAGCGATTCGATGGCGTCCGACACCGACTGGGCGGCGGGGTCGGTCACGCCCGGCAGGGGGTGGACCTCGATGACGACGGCGTCGCGGGCTTCGGTCGGCTTGTCGGTTTCGGTGACCGGATCGACCAGCAGCTCGTCGCGGATGGCGCGGAGCTGGTGGTCGGTCAGGTCGCCCTCGATGAGGTAGACCTTGGCGGTGCGGGCGGCCGTGAGCGAGACCCGCAGGCCGGCGGCGTCGGCGAGGAGGCGATCGGCGGCCGGATCGCGCAGATTTTGCCGAACGGAGACGGCGAAACGGTGCACGGCATGCGAAGCGGGGGCCTGGGCGGTGGTCATGCGCGATCGTAGCCGTGAACGCGGACGCGCTTGCCTGTCGGTTGCGCGATAGAGTGGGTGCATGCCACGCGATCGAGCCGACGAGACCGAAGCCGCCGTGCGCACACCGCGTGCGCGACCGGGTGAGGACCGCAGCCCCGCGGACCGCGCGATGCCCGAGCCGAAGGCGGCGCGCGGGGCGCCGGCGTCGCCCAAGCCCGATGCCGACGCGAAGCCCGCGCCGTCGCCCGAGCCGGCGATGCTGTTCGAGTGCGCGTGGGAGGTCTGCAATCAGCTCGGCGGGATCTACCAGGTGCTGCGTTCGAAGTGCGCCGCGATGGTGCGCACCTGGGCGGATCGGTACACGCTCATCGGCCCGTGGGAGCCCGAGCAGGCGGCGGTCGAGTTCAGCGAGACGGTGCCCGACGCTTCGTTCAAGCGCGCGATCGAGTCGCTTGCGGCGGAGGGCATCGTTGTGCACCACGGGCGGTGGCTGGTCGACGGTCGGCCCCGCGCGCTGCTGCTCGAACACTGGCGCGGGAGCGAGCACCTGGACAGCGTCAAGTATCGGCTGTGGGACCACCACCGGATCCCCTCGCCCGTGGGCGACCCGATGCTCGACGGGGTCATCTCGTTCGCGGATGCGGTGCGCCGGCTGATCGAGCGGCTCGCCGAATGTCTGCCGGATCGGCGTCTGTTGCTCCACGGCCACGAGTGGATGGGCGGGCTGGCGATCCCGATGCTGCGGCACGACACTGTGCGGTGCGGGCTGACGTTCACGACGCACGCGACGCTTCTCGGGCGGTACATCGCGTCGGGTGACGATCGGTTCTACGACCGCCTGCCCCAGACGAACGAGGCCGCCGAGGCCGAGCGGTTCAACATCGTGACGCAGCACCGGATGGAGCGTTCGTGCGCGCACGCGGCGCACGTGCTGACGACGGTGAGCCCGATCACGGCCGAGGAGTGCACGCACCTTCTGGGGCGCACGCCCGAGGTCATCACGCCCAACGGGCTGAACATGGCCCGCTTCGATGTGGGGCACGAGTTCCAGACGCTGCACGCGAAGTACAAGGAGAAGATCCACCGCTTCACGATGGGGCACTTCTTTCCGAGCTACTCGTTCGATCTGAGCAAGACGATCTACGCGTTCACGAGCGGGCGGTACGAGCCGAGGAACAAGGGCTTCGACCTCTGCCTCGAATCGATGGCGAGGCTGAACGCCGAGCTGAGGGCGGCCAAGAGCGATGTGACGGTGGTGTTCTTCGTGATCAGCCGGCGCTCGACGCGGAGCCTGAACCCGAAGGTGCTCGAGCGTCGGGGCGTGATGTTCGAGCTGAAGGACGTGTGCGACAACATCTCGCAGCAGATCGCGGCGCAGCTCTTCCCGGCCGCCGCGTCGGGCAAGCGGCTGAGCGTCGAGGGGATGATCGACGACTACTGGCACATGCGGTACAAGCGGACGCAGCAGGCGTTCAAGAGCACCGAGCTGCCCTATGTCTCGACGCACGTGATCGACGACGACAGCACGGACCCGGTGCTGAGCCACATCCGCCAGCTCGGGCTGTTCAACCGTCAGGAGGACAAGGTCAAGGTGGTGTACCACCCCGACTTCATCAGCCCGGCGAGCCCGCTGTGGGGGATCGACTACGAGCAGTTCGTGCGGGGGTGCCATGTGGGGGTGTTCCCGAGCGCGTACGAGCCGTGGGGCTACACGCCGCTCGAGTGCGTGGCGATGGGCGTTCCGGCGATCACGAGCGATCTCGCCGGGTTCGGCCGGTACGTGGCGAGCCGGCTGCCCGACCACGACAAGTGGGGGATGAACATGGTTCGTCGGCGTGGGCGGTCGTTCTTCGACGCCGCGGCGGACCTGACGCAGCACCTGCTGCGGTTCTGCGAGCTCGATCGCCGGGGACGGATCTCGCTGCGGAACGCGGTCGAGGAGCGGAGCGAGCAGTTCGACTGGTCGAAGCTGGTCGGGGCGTACGGCAAGGCCCACGAGCTCACGCTGTCGCGGGTCGCCGCCGGTGCCGAGTGATGGCCGACACCCCGCTCCCGACGGTTGAGCTGTACACCGACGGCGCGTGCTCGGGCAACCCCGGTCCCGGTGGGTGGGGGCTCGTGCTCCGGCATCCGGCGAGCGGGAAGGAGATCGAGCGCGCCGGGGCCGAGGCGGTCACCACGAACAACCGGATGGAGCTGTGCGCCGTTATCGAGGGCCTGAAGCTGCTCACCCGGCCCTCGCGGGTGGAGCTGTATTCGGACTCGAAGTATGTGCTCGACGGCCTTGAGACCTGGATCGCGGGGTGGAAGAGGCGCGGCTGGAAGACGGCCGCGAAGCAGCCGGTGAAGAACGAGGCGCTGTGGCGCGAGCTCGATACGCTCCGCAACCAGCACGAGGTCTCGTTCCACTGGATCAAGGGGCACGCCGGCCATCCGGACAACGAGCGGGCGGACGCGCTCGCCGTGGCGGCCCGCGAGGCGCTCGCGCGTTGACTGGGGCCGGGGCCCCGTTCCGATAAGCTCGGCGGCGGCGTCTTGGTCCTCCCCTCGTATCGATGTCGCGCCCCGCGAGTCGTCGCAGCCGCTATGGGCGTGCGGGTTGGCAGAGTCCGTCGGTCTTGACGGCGCTCCCCCGTCAACCGGGCCGGACCTTGGGCCGATCCTCTGTGCCGGAGCAACGCGCGGCGTTGCGAAGGCGGGATTGGTCCGAGGAGTCCAGGCGTGATCGATATCAACCGTGTGCTTCAGGCGGCTTTGGACCAGGACGCGTCCGACATCCACCTCGTGTGCGGCTTTCCGCCCATGATCCGCGTGCACCGGGTGATGACCGCTATGGAGTTCGACGTCATCACGCCCGAGGACGGGCGGAAGCTGCTGTCGCAGATGGTCTCGTCCGAGCAGGTCAAGATGTTCGAACAGAACAAGGACCTCGACTTCTCGTACGAGGCCGAGGGCATCGGCCGGTACCGCGTGAACGCGCACATGCAGAGCGGCGCGCTGGGCTTCGCGCTCCGGAGCATCAAGACGCAGGTGCCGCCGCTGTCGACGCTGAACCTTCCCGAGGTGATCAGCCGGCTGACGTACCTGCCCCGCGGGCTGGTGCTCGTGACGGGCGCCACGGGCTCGGGCAAGACGACGACGCTGGCGGCGATGATCCAGGCGATGAACCAGCGGTACCGCAAGCACATCATCACGCTCGAGGACCCGGTCGAGTACCGCTTCGAGAGCGACAAGTCGGTGATCGAGCAGCGCGAGCTTGGCGCGGACATGCCGACCTTCGCCTCGGGTCTGAAGCACGCGCTGCGTCAGGACCCCGACATCGTGCTCGTCGGCGAAATGCGCGACCTTGACACGACGGCGCTCGCGATCACGGCCGCCGAGACGGGCCACCTGGTGCTGTCGACGCTGCACACGGTCAACGCGTCGCAGACGGTCGAGCGCATCATCGACATGTACCCGGCGAACCAGCAGAACCAGATCCGCGCGATGCTGGCGAACACGCTTCAGGCGGTGGTGAGCCAGACGCTGTTCACCCGGATCGACAAGCCGGGCATGGTCCCGGGCGTCGAGATCCTGCTGTGCACGCCGGCGGTGCGGAACCTGATCCGCGAGGCGCGGACGTTCGAGATCCCCAACGTGATCGAGACGAGCCGGGCGCTCGGGATGCAGAGCCTGGACAGCTCGATCGCGGAGCTGTACTTCAACGGCATGATCGGCCGAGACGACGCGATCGCGCAGGCCGCCTACCCCGACAAGCTGGAGCGCGAGCTGGCGGCCTGACCGGCGTTGATGTAGTCCGAGACGACCACGGGAGCTTCCATGCCCAGTTACAAGTACCAGGTCAGGGACGGCAGCGGCAAGCCGCAGGCGGGCGTGCTGTCGAGCGAGAGCATCGAGGCCGCGGCGACGATGCTGCGCGGCCAAGGCCTGCGCGTGGTCAACATCCAGCCGGCGTCGGCGGGCATCGACCGCGACAAGCTGATGGGCCGGCTCGCCGAGCTGAACGCCGGCAAGCCCAAGACCAAGCACGTGCTCGACTTCACGACGCAGCTCGCGGTCATGATGCGCGCGGGCATCAACCTGCGGTCGGCCCTTGAAGGCATCGCCGATCAGACCGAGCACCCGACCTTTCGGCGGATCGTGCTGGGGCTGAAGCAGGATGTCGAGAGCGGCAAGCAGTTCTCGGAGGCGCTCCAGAAGCACCCCAAGCTCTTCGGGTCGCTGTACGTGAACATGGTGCGTGCGTCCGAGATGTCGGGCTCGTTCAGCGACATTCTCGACCGGATCGCCGAGTACATCGGTCAGCAGATGGAGACCCGCCGGATGGTCGTCGGCGCGGCGATCTATCCGGCGGTGATCGGCACGATGGCCGTCGTCGTGACGGTCTTCCTGCTCGCGTTCGTGCTGCCGCGGTTCTACACCGTGTTCGAGGGCAAGGAAGAGATCCTGCCCTGGGCGACCAAGTTCCTGATGGGGCTCAGCCAGTTCGTTGTGGCGAACAAGTACTACCTGATCGCGGGCGTCGTGCTCGTGTTCGGCGGGCTCTACGGCTTCGCCAAGACCGAGGTCGGCGGCTTCTTTTTCGACAAGCTGAAGCTCAACTTCCCGGTCCTCAAGAGCATGTTCAAGGCCCTCTACATCTCGCGTTCGCTCCAGACCATGGGCCAGCTGATCAACGCGGGCGTGCCCATGCTCGACACGATCGCGATCACGGGCGACATCTCGGGCAACCGCCTGTACCGGGGCATGTGGAAGAGCGTCTACTCCTCGGTCAAGCAGGGCAAGAAGGTCACCGCGCCCCTGCAACGCACCAGGCTGCTCCCCAAGAGCGTGGTCCAGATGGTTGCGGCGGGCGAGGACTCGGGCAAGCTGGGCGAGGTGCTCGACGAGGTGTCGAGCTACTACCACAAGCGGCTGCGCGAGACGATCAAGACGGTTACCGGAATGATCGAGCCCGTCATGATCATTGTAATGGGTTCAGTCGTTGGCTTCATCGCCATGGCGATTGTTCTGCCCATCTTCAAGATGTCGGCCATCGTGAAGTAATCGAAGATGAACATGCCGGCCCGCGAGGGCGGGACCGGCGGGAGGAGTGCCATGCGCCGCAGGCAACGCCGAACGAAGCGGAGGGACACCGGCCGGGGGTTCACGCTCCTCGAGACCATGCTCACGCTCGTGATCGTGGCGGTGGGCGTCGCGGGCGTGTTCGACGCCTACCAGAACTTTTTCCGGGCGAACGACTGGTCGACGCGGACGGCGACGGCTTCCCTGCTCGCCGCCGAGATCCGGGAGCTGTCGCGAGAGTTCCCGAAGCACGACGCGGTCACCGGGCTGACGCTCAGCGGCGGGGCGGTCGTCGGGTGGGGCCTCGAGGCCGGCGAGAGCACGATCGACGACATCGATGACCTCGACGATCTCGACGGGATGCGGTTCACGTTCTCGGGCGACAACCTGGCGTCACTGGAGTTCGCCGGTCCGATCAACGCCGCCGGCGACCAGGTGCCGCAGTACGTCATACGGGCCGTCGATTCGGCGAGCGGCGTGGAGTTCACGTTCGGCTGGCAGCAGGAAGTCATTGTCGAGAAGGTCAACCCGTTCAACTACAGCGAGGTGGTCGCGGACGGGTTCACAACCCCGGGCCTGGACGTCGACGAGTTCCCCGTCCGCGTGACGGTGATCGTGTCGTTCCAGGACCTGCTGGACGCGGCGCCGGTCGAGGTGACGCGGGTGTCGTGGATCGTGCCGTAGCGATGCGGAGTGGACGGTTGGAGTGACCCGGCAGGGATCCGCCGGGGAGGAGGAATCATGCTTCGATTCGATCGAATCACGAGGCGTGTTCGGCAGCTGAAACGGCTTCGTCGCCGAGGTGTGGCGAGCGTTCTGGCCATGATGCTGGCGATCCTGGTCGGTGCGCTGGCGGCCGCGATGGGCACGGTGACGCAGGGGAACCTGCGCAACGCGTCGACGCACCTGCACGTCACCCGCGCGATGCAGTCCGCTGAAACCGGCCTGGCGATCGCCGAGCAGCGCATCCGAGAGTCGAGCAACCGCTTCGTGCTCAGCCGGGGCGAGATCGACGCCACGCTCGGCGAGCGTCTGTGGAACGGGACATGGTCCGGCTCGGACGGCAGCATCACCGTGCTGCCGCCTCGGGGCGGCTACTCCGAGCCCGGCACGCCCTCGGGCCTCGCCCAGGCCCTTGCCTACCGCCACGCGGCCGACGCCAACTGGGTCGAGGTCGACGGCATCGATGCGAACATCATCGGCCCCGCCCCAGCGGGCAGCGGCAACGAGTACATGCAGACGGGCTGGGTGACGACCCGCGCCATCCCGCTCGCGCAGGCCACTACCGACAACGCGCTGCCCACGGCGTTCCAGATCACCTACGCGCCGCTCGCCCACGGGACCAAAGCCTGCGCAATCGTGACGGGCTACGACTTCGATCCGACCCGGCCCGGGCGGGCCGTGCGCCGGGTGATCAGCAAGGACTTCCGCCTCGTCAAGAGCGTGGACAACGCGATCGTCAGCCAGAGCCGCGTGCTGATCGGCAAGAATGTGCACATCGACGGCGACATCGGCACCCGGTACGACCAGGTCGATGTGGACAACGGCAATCCGATCGTCATCCGGTCCGACTTCCTGGGCATCGACCCCGGGCTCGATGCCAAGCTCGAGGTCTTCTTCCGCAACCTCGCCCTGCACGACGTCGACGGCGACAACCGCCTGCGCGTCGGCCACCCCGTCGAGCAGGCGGGCCTGCATGTCGACGGCGACACCAGCAAGCCGCTGCTCAACGACGGGGATTACGACGGGGACGGCATATCCGACGGCGCCTTCAGCGATGTGACCGGTGATGGTTTCGTCGATGAGTTCGACCTGTTCATCAACCACTTCGACAGCAACGGTGACGGCCGCGTCGCCATCGGTGGCTGGCCCGCCGAGGGCACGCCGGCTGCGATGGTAACGCCCGAGTTCACCGAGGATCTGGACCTCGCGTACCTCATCGACTCGAGCAAGCCCGACCGGAACGAGAACGGCATCGTCGGATTCTTTGACGATAACGGGAACGGCATCTGGGATCCCGCATCGGAGGACATGCTCGACGTCGACACCTACTTCGGCGGGTGGGCCGACCAGACGCTGGGCTACCGCGACGGGTTCATCGACTACCGCGATGCGTACACGAAGATCACCGGGCAGGTCGCGCTGCGGACGACGGCGCAGGCCTGGACGAGCGCGCAGGGCGACATCTTCGAGAAGATGCGGGGCTCGATCGGCGGCCAGTCCGGCTCACCGCTGCTCTTCGCCGCGAGCGACGACGTGCTGCCGTTCATCGACGAGACCAGCTTCTCGCTGAGCCAGTCGGCGCTGTACGCCGCGGCCGACGGCGGCCCGTTCTGGCAGCAGGTGTCCGACAACCTCGGGGTGTCTCAGGCCGCGCTGGCGACCTATGTGGAGACGGGCATGAACGGCCCCGACGGCCCGCAGTTCCGGCGGCTGGACCCCGACGGCGACGGGGACGGTCTGCCGGACAACTACGCGAATGCGTACTTCGAGACGACGCCGTTCATGTCGCCAGCGCCCGCGGACTGGTACTACCGGCCCGTGTTCCGCAACATGGTGTTCCGCGACGTCGTCGTGCCGGTCGGGCTGAACGCGTTGTTCGAGGACTGCACGTTCGTCGGCGTGACCCGCATCGAGACGCACAACGACAACGCGCACGTGAACTGGTCGCTGTACGGCGGCATGCAGTCGGACGGTGTGCTGCCCCCCGAGCCCAACGACGAGCCCCTTGACAAGTCGGACTTCGATCGATACACCACGGGCGCACTGACGGACGGCCCGGCGAACTACGACGACTTCCCCGATCCGCCGGTGATCAACGGTGTGATCATGACCGGCGCCGACCGGGACACCAAGCGGTACTCCAACAACATCCGCTTCCACGACTGCCTGTTTGTTGGTTCGGTGGTGTCGGATGTGCCGGCGGTGTTCACGCACGTGCGGAACAAGCTGCAGTTCACCGGCGCGACGCGGTTCACCGATGTGCACCCGACCTCGCCGGACGACGCGCTGCTCAACCCCGAGACGGGCGACCTCGAGGAGATCGCCAAGAGCTCGCTGATGGCGCCGAACTACTCGGTGGACATCGGGACGTTCAACAGCCCGCCGGAGCAGAACGTGGCGCTGCGCGGTGCGGTCGTGGCCGGGGTGCTGGACGCCCGCGGCAACACGAGCATCGACGGCGCGCTGCTGCTGACCTTCCTGCCCACGCCGGGCGTGGCGCCGCTGGTGGATCCCTTCGGCCGGGCGATCGGCAACCCCGCCGACTTCAACGCCTCGCTCGGGTACTTCGGCGAAGCGGACGGCGACTCGGAATCGATCGACCCCGAGACGCTTCCAGAGGTCGGCGGTGTGCGGATTGTCGGCTGGGATCTGAACGGGGACGGCATCGCCGATCTCGGCCCGGACAGCACGCCGACCGCCGACCAGCTCGCCAACGGGGCGGCGCCCGTGCCGTTCTGGGGCTACGGGCACATCAAGATCGACTTCGACGAGTCGATGATCCTGCCCGACGGCCTGATGCTCCCGATGACGGCCCGCAGCGTCGTGGGCAGCTACCGCGAAGGGACCCTGCGATGACCGCCACCCGCCGACGCGGCTTCAGCATTGTCGAACTGCTGCTCGCCCTCACCATCGTGAGCGTCGTGCTCACCAGCGCGCTCGTGGCGCTCGACGCATCGTTCCGAACCTACAAGGCAACGACCGACTCCGCGTCGACCCACGTCGTCAGCCGGCTGCTGATCCACCGCATCACCGCCATGATCCGCACCGGCACCGAGTTCGGGCCGTTCCCCTCGGACGTGCTCGACCCCGCGCTCAACCCGATGGAAAGCAACTTCATCGAGTTCGTCTCGCGCGAAGACGAGGCCACGGGCGATCGGGAGGTCACACGCATCGAGTTCCGCGAAGCCGAGCAGGACGCGGAGTTCGGCACGCTGTGGTTCCAGCTCTTCCGCTTCGACGCTTCCGGCACCGCGGTCGGCGAAGCGGAGGAGTACATGCTGCTGCCCAACGTCGAGCGTGGCGTGTTCACGCTGGAGTACCGCGTCGGCCCGCGGCTTGAGCGGGCAACGATCGATCTGCTCATCCGGCCCAACGACGATCTCGATGCGGTGAGCGTGGAGGCACGGGTGGACACGGCCCCGATCCGGCTCGTCGGCTCCGCGACGCCGCGCCGGCTTCAGTGACGCTCGCTCGGCCAGAGGGCCGCGGGGATGCGGTCGGCGAGCTCTTCGACGATCAGTCCGGCGTCGGCGCCCGCGTTCGCCGACCAGGCCTCGCCCGCGCGGGCGTGCGCCTCGACGGCGACACACGCCAGGTCGAAGTCCGACATGCGCCAGCCCGCGGCGGCGTTCTGCGCGATCAGCCCGCCGAGCACGCCGGCCAGCACATCGCCCGCCCCGCCCGTGGCCATGCAGGGGTGGCCCCGCTGGCACACCCAGATCGATGACCCGTCGCTGACCACCGTCCCGGCGCCCTTGAGCACGACGGTCGTGCGCAGCCGCGCAGCGAGCGTGTAGGCGGCCGACTCGCGGGCCCGCGGATCGAGCGGGTCTTCGTTCAGTCGGCAGGCCCTGGCGAGGCGGGCGTACTCGCCCGGGTGCGGGGTCAGGATGCAGCGGGACAGGTCGGGCACCTTGCGCGCCGCGAGCAGACCGGCGGCGATCGCGTTCAGGCCGTCGGCGTCGATCACGGCGGGCCGGTCGAGCTGCCTGATGAGATCGAAGACCGACCGGTCGTTCTCGCCGACCGGCCCGAGGCCGGGTCCGAGCACGATGGCGTCGGCCTTGGGCAGCGCCTGGGGCGCGACGCCTTCGAAGCCGATCCCGGTCGCGGCAGGAAGGGCGGCGAGCATCGGGACCAGCAGCGGGCGGGGCACGCAGAGCCGGCACATGCCCACGCCCGAGCGGAGCGCGCCCCGCCCCGCGAGCAGCGGCGCGCCGAGCATCGTCAGCCCGTCGCGGCTGCAGCCGCCGACGATCGCGACGGTGCCGAAGGTCCCCTTGTGACCCCGCCGGTCGCGTTCGGGCAGGGGCGGAACGCTGTCCCGTGTCACTCGGTGTCCTCGACGACGATGTCGAGCCGGCCCATGAGCGGGGCGAGGGCGATCATGGCGTTGATCGCGTCGCCGTCGCTGAGCGTCGACTCGTCGAGGGTGATGTGCGTGGCGTCGAACGGCACGCCGTCGGGCAGCGTCGCGTCCAGATCGATCCATCGCGGACCGTCCGGCGTATCGACATACGCGCGGGTCCACATGTGGTACCCGAAGATGTCCTGGGAACCCAGGAACTGGTCGGCGTAGACCAGCCCGCTCGCCACGCGGGCGGGGATCCCGTCGGCTCGCAGGACCGCGGCGAGGAGCGTGGCGTGCTCGGTGCAGTCGCCGACGCGCGTGCGGGCCACCTCCGAAGCGGTCGCGAAGCCAACGCCCAGCGACTTCTCGTCGATGAATCCGTGCACAAACCGGCGGTGGGCCTCGGCCCGCACCGATGCCGGGGCGTCGCGGGCGGCGCCGCTCCGCGTCACGAGCGCGACCACGGCGTCGTCCGTGCACTCGATCATGGTCGAGCTCGCGAGATCGGCGTCGACCGGCGTCCCGCCGAGCGGTGCGAAGCGATCCGCCGTGACGGTGATGCGCGCCGAGCGGTCGTCGACGCGCTCGACCCGCTGGCTCGAGGTCTCCGGGAGGTCCTCGAGCGGCCCGAAACGGGAGGTGAGCAGATAGACGCCCCGCGTGACCCGACGCGGGCGATCGATGACGCCGGTCGGCCGGATGAAGGTCGACTGCATCATCTCCGGCGCGTCGACCTCGGCGAGCGCAAGCTCCCGCTCGGCGGCGATGGTCGTGATCTCCATGCCGCCGAACGACATGGTGGAGCGCAGCAGGTTGCCGTCGCGATCAAGAAACTCGGTGCTGACCGATCCGGGCGCGATCGAAGTGGTGGAGGTCGAGCTGAACCCGGGGACGGTCTTGCCGAGCACCTCGATCGTGGCCTCTTCGAACCCGCGTCGCGTCGTCGTGATTGGCGTCAGGCCCATGGCGGGGTCGAGCGAGGTGACGGTGACGGATTCGTCGCGTTGTGTGAGCGCTTGCTTCAGCAACGCGTCGGCCTGTGCCGGCGTGATCCAGTCGCCGCCGGGCGTGGGGCGGAGGTGGGTGGACGAGCGACCGTTCTGGACCGTGGTGACCTCGACGCCTTCGGGTCGGAAGCGGTAGGAGGTTTCGATGGGCAGCGAGCCCATGACCTGCTCGGAACGCATCGACACCGGCTCGTGCCCCTCGGTCTCGACAAACTCGGTCTCGAAGCTGATCGTGATCTCGATCGGCCCCCTCTTGACGCTCATCTGCATCTCGGCGGCGCTGGTGATCAGACCGTCGGCTTTGGTGGTCGTTTCGCGCATCCACCCGGCGCGGTCGCCGCCGATCTCCATGATGTAATATCGCTCGGTGGACTGGCCGAACGAGGCACCGCCGAGGAAGGACAGCAGGACAACGCACAAAGCTCGCACGGGTGTGGTCATGGCAGCAGTCTACCGCCGAGCGAGTCGCCGGCTCCGCACGGCGTGGGGCTATCCTCCGGTCGCATGATCGATACGCACTGCCACCTGACCTTCCCGGACTTCGCGGGACAGACGGCCGCGGAGTTGTCGCTGTGCGCCGAGCACGGCGTGTCGGGGGTGATCACGATCAGCACCACCAGCCGCGACTGCGTGGAGGCTCTGGCGATCGCCGAGTCTGATGCGAGAGTCTGGTGCACAAGCGGCGTGCACCCGCTCTACGCCGACCAGGGGCCGCACGACTGGGACACCGTCGTGCGGTGCGCCCGCTCGGATCGGTGCGTGGCGTGGGGCGAGCTCGGGCTGGACCGTCATTACGATCGCCCGCCGCGCGAGGTGCAGCACGGCGTGCTCGCCGAGCAGCTCACGGTGATCGAGTGTGCTCGGACGCCCGACGGTGCGCCGGCGCTTGGCAAGCCGATCGTGATTCACTGCCGCGAGGCCTTCGAGGACCTGATCCCGATCCTCGCGTCGTCGGGCCTGCCCGCGGATCGGTTCGTGTTCCATTGCTTCACCGGCGGCGCCGACGACGCCCGCCGGGTCCTGGACTTTGGCGCGATGCTCTCGTTCACCGGCGTGGTCACCTACCGGAACGCGAAGGAGGTGCAGGAGGCGGCGAGGCTCGTGCCGCTCGATCGGCTGATGGTCGAGACCGACGCGCCGTTTCTTTCGCCGATGCCGCACCGGGGCGAGCGGCCCTGCCGACCGTGGATGTCATCGCTGACGGCGCGTTTCCTGGCCGAGCTTCGGGGCGACGGGTGGGAGGCGTTCCACGGCGCGCTCAACGCGAACACGGAGCGGTTCTTCGGGATTGCGAGCGCGGAGGGGGCGCGATGACGCTCGCCGTCTGGCTGCACGATCTCAATCCGTTTGTCGTTCGCATCGCGGGCGACTTCGGGATCCGCTGGTACGGGCTCAGCTATGTGCTGGGCTTCGCGATCGGGTACCTCGCCATCCGATTCCTGGCGCGTCGCGGCGCAACGCCGATCCCGGCCGATCGCGCGATGGACGCTGTGATCTACGGCGCGCTCGGCGCGTTCATCGGCGGCCGCGTGGGCTACGCCGTGTTCTACCAGCCGTCGCTGCTGATCGACTTCAACGCGTCGTTCCCGTTCTGGGGCATGCTCGCGCTCAATCGGGGCGGCATGGCATCGCACGGGGGCATGATCGGTGTGCTCGTGGCGGGCGTGCTGGTCTCGCGTGGCTTCAAGGGGGAGGACGGGGTGCGTGTGGGGGCGTGCCCGACCCTGCACGCGCTCGATGTGTTCGCGCTCGGGGCCCCGTTCGGGCTGTTCCTTGGTCGCATCGCGAATTTCATCAACGGCGAGCTGCTGGGCCGCGTTGTGGCGCAGCCGGGCGAGGCGGCACCGTGGTGGGCGGTGCGATTCCCGCAGGAGCTGCGTCCTGACGAGGGGCAGGGCATCGTGTACACCCCCCCCCAGCTTCTGGAGCTGCAGCAACTGGTGGCCGAGCATCAACTGCCCGATCAGCCCTTCGAGGTTGGCATCGAGAATCTGATCGCGGCGGTACAGGCCGGGTCGATCGAGGCGGCCCAGCGGCTCGAGCCGCTGCTGAGCGCGCGGCACCCGTCTCAGATTTACCAAGCGGTCGCGGAGGGCCTGGTGGTCGCGTTGGTGCTGTGGATGGTGGCGCGCCGCCCGCGCGTGCCGGGCGTGGTGGCGGCGTGTTTCCTCGTGACCTACGGGCTGCTGCGCATCGCAACGGAGTTCGTGCGACTGCCGGACGCCCACCTCGCCGTGCAGCGGCCGCTCGGGCTGTCGCGGGGGCAGTGGCTGAGCGCGCTGATGGTGGCCATCGGCGCGGCGCTGCTGATCTGGCGCGCGAGGTCTGCCGCCGAACCGATGGGCGGCTGGGCCCAACGCGGGCGGGAGCGTTCGCCGTCAGGTTGAGGCCGGCTTCTTCTCTCGGCCGAGCCGGGCGATGCCAAGCGTCGCGACGGAGCCCAGCCCGACGAGGCCGGCGGCCCCGGCGATCTGCACGGCCGAGGGGGTGAACGCCCGCTGAGGCCAGTCCTTCGGCTCGATCTCGCCGATCGACTCGGCGGTGACCACCTCGCCCTTGATCTCGTCGCCGACCTGTGGCGGCACACCCTCTCGGAAGGGATAGAGCCCGAGCGGCGCCGCGAGCAGCAGGCCCAGCAGCACGCCGAGGGTTGCCGATTCGTACCGGTGCAGCAGGAACCGGAGCAGGTTGCTGACCGCGACCACGCCGAAGACCACGCCCAGTCCGACGGGGATGACCACGCCGAGCTCGGCGAGGGCGGCATCGATATCCATCGATGTCCCCGCCTTCACGAAGGTCTTGATCGAATTGATGATGGTGTCGTACAGCCCGAGCAGCAGCAGCAGGTAGGCGCCGCTGACACCGGGCAGGATCATCGCCGACGCGCCGGCCACGCCGCCGAAGAAGAGCATCGCGGCCCCCTGCGACCCGCCGCCGCCCGACGCACCGCCGGCCTGGAGCAGCACGAGCCCCGCCATGACGGCGATGCCCGCGATCGTGCCCGCGATGGCGGGTGTTCCGAAGCCCTTCGCCCGGATCATGCCCGCGAGCAGCGGCGCCCCGCCGAGCGTGAGGCCGATGAACAGGCTGTACATTCCCCAGCGCATGTCGATGAGTGCCTGAGCGATGACGCCGGCGAGGCCGCCGATCGCGACGAGCGCCGAGAAGACGACCACGCCGAGCAGCATGATCGAGCCGGGCTTGAACCGCAGCCGGGTGACGTCCGAGATGGCGTCGACGAATCGCGTGTACATGCCCGCGGCGACGAGCATGGTGCCGCCCGAGATGCCGGGCACGAGGTTGGCGAGCCCCATAAGGGCGCCGCCCATGGCCCCTCGCGCGAACAGACCGATCCCGAAGCCCGTACCGGGCTCTTCTTGGAGGCCGGTATCATGCGGCTCGCTCGGCGCGGTCGATGATGTGGCCGGAGTCTTGCGGTTCACGGAGGGTGTCTCACTCATGGCGATTATGGTAACCGGCGGCGCGGGGTACATCGGCTCGCACGCGGTCAAGCAATTGCTCGAGGCGGGCCACACCGTCGTGGCCGTCGACAACCTCTTCAGGGGTCACCGGGAAGCCATCGACCAACTGGGCACCATCGCTGAAGGGCGGCTCTCGTTCATTCAGGCCGACACGGGCGATCGGCCCACCATCGAGGCCGCCCTCCGCGAGCACAAGATCGACACCGTCATGCACTTCGCGGCCCTGGCCTACGTGGGCGAGAGCGTGACCGAGCCGCTTCGGTACTACAGGGCCAACACCGCCAGCGCCCTGGGCCTGCTTGAGGCCTGCGACGCGGTCGGCGTCACCCGGTTCATCTTCAGCAGCACCTGCGCGACCTACGGCGAGCCGCCGAGGGTCCCCATGGACGAGCAGACGCCGCAGTCCCCCGTCAGCCCCTACGGCGTTTCCAAGCTTCACTTCGAGCACATCCTCCGCGACTACGCCGAGGCCTGCCGACGCAACAACAAGGACTTCGCCTACGCCGCCCTCCGCTACTTCAACGTCGCCGGCTCCGACCCCGACGGGCTGATCGGCGAGGACCACGAGCCCGAGACGCACCTGATCCCCGTCGTCATTCAGGCCGCGATGGGCGTCCGCGACAGCATCACCATTTTCGGCACCGACTACGACACGCCCGACGGCACCTGCATCCGCGACTACGTCCATGTCTGCGACCTTGTCGCGGCCCACATGGCCGTCATGGACGCGCTCAGGCCCGGCGAGGAGCGGTTCTACAACCTGGGCATCGGCGCCGGCATGAGCGTGCGCCAGATCATCGACGCGGTGAAGCGCGTCTCGGGCAAGGACTTCGCGATCAAGGAGGGCCAGCGCCGCCCGGGCGACCCCTCGGCGCTCTTCGCCGACCCGTCGAAGATCAGGGCCGAGCTTGGCTGGCAGGCCCAGTACACCGACATCGAGCGCATCGTCGAGACCGCATGGAACTGGTTCAGCGATCATCCGGAGGGCTACGGCAGATGATCCGGATCCTCCCGCTGCTGCTCGCGCTCGCGATGCCCGCCCTCGGGCAGGCGTGGCCCGAGCGCGTCGGCGAGCCGAAGGCCCTGCTGCACGAGTTCGACATGCCCGTCGCCGACTGGTTCGGCATCACGCTCTCCGACCGCATGGGCGGCGAGGTGTTCGTCAACCGTGACGCATTCGACGCCTTCGCCGAGAGCCGGGCCATTGACGCCGAGTCACTCCGCTTCGAAGCGCGCAGCGCGCACATCGCGGGCGTGCGCCAGCCCCGCGACGGCGAGCGTGCCGACGGGTTCCGCTACGCCGTGACGCACTCCGCTGCGCCCGGGGACGACGGCGAGCTCCGGCTGCACCGCACCTGGTTCCGCTACCGCTCGCCGGCGGAGCCCCGGGGCACGGCCGTGCTCATGCCGGGCATGCTGGGCACGCCGCACCAGTTCATCGACGCCTTCGAGAACGCGCTGCACGCCGGCGGCTGGGCGGTGGTCCGCATGCTGGTGCCGCCGTCGCGTGCGACCGAGCATCTGCCGCTCGCCATCGACCTCACCGAGCCCGAGGCGCCCATCGCGCAGCTCGCCGCCGAGCTCGACGACCGCACCGCCGAGTGCGCGTACGCCGTCGAGGCCGCGCTCGCGTGGACGGATTCGCTGAACACCGAGCTTGCCGGCGCGCCGCGTGTGCTGATCGGGATGAGCGGCACTGGCATGATGCTTCCCGCCGTGCTCGCGTGGAACGAGGGCGCCTTCGGCGCGGCGGTGGTGATCGGCAGCGGCGCGAACGCCTTCCGCATCCTGCGCGAGACGGGCTACGCCGATCTGCTCGACGCTGTCCGCGTGACCTGGGCGCCCGCCGCACCGACACGCGACCGTCTCGCCGAGCTGGATGCGGTGTACCTGGAGCGCGCCGAGCTCGACGCCTACGCCCTCGCGCCGAGCGTCAATGGCATCCCGGTGCTGCTCATCCACGGCTCGGCCGACCGGGCCGTGCCCGCCGAGACGGGCGACCTGCTCTGGGAGCGGCTCGGGCAGCCCGAGCGATGGACCTCGCCGGTCGGCCACGAGCTGCTGTTCTTACGCACGCTGTTGCAGATCCCGACGATCGTCGAGTGGCTCACGGAGCGCACCGCCGAGGCCGGCCCGTGATCGTCGCGCTCAGCCCGTACCTGCTGACCACGCGTGAGCCCGCCGCGATGGTTTCGCTGCTGCTCGCCGACCACGCGGTTACCGTCATCCCTGCGCCCGAGGGCGTTGCAACCCGAGAGACGGTCGGTCTCGTGGCGGGCTCGATCCCGAGCTACCGGCAGCTTCTGGAATCGTGGTCGTGGTCGGTCCCGCTGTGGGAGGCGGGCGTGGTCGGGTCGGACTTCGAGGGCGAGGACGCGATCGACGACATCCGCGCGGCGCTGTCCGAGATCGAGACCGACGACCGCTTCGCGGCGATGCGGCCGCTCATGCACGCCGCGCTCGAGGACACGGGCGAGGTGTACCTGCGTCGGTTCGCCGACGACCTGCTCAAGGCCGGGCCCGATCCGGCGATCAGCGTGCCGGTGGCGGCGGGGATCGACCGCTACGCGGGGCGGCTCGGGCTGACCGTGGCCCGCGGGGAACCGGCCTCCATCGCGGCCAAGCAGGAGGGGGGGCTGCTGCGCACCGTCGCCCGCTTCGCGATGCCCGCGCTCATGCAGGCCGGCGGCCAAAGGCTGCTTGTCGCCCGCGAGGAGCTGCGCGGCGAGCTCGACGCCCTCCGCGACGCGATCGAGGACGGGTCGGAAGCCGACATGCGGCACGCCTCGGGCACGCTCTCGGGCGCCGCCGAACGCATCGAGCGAGAGCTCACCCGAGTGACCGATCCCGACGAGCCGCGAACGATCCTGGGCATGGCGAGCGTCACGCTCGGCGAGCTGCCCGTTGAAGCCGTCCAGCGGTCGAGCTGCCTGGCGGCGGGGCGGATGCTCGGCCGGGAGACCGCGTGCGCCCCGGAGTACGACGGCGCGCTCGTGCGGACGATCATCGTCCGCCGCGTGGGTTCCCGCACCGGGCGCTAGCATCCGGCGTTCGCCGAATCCCTGTCGAAAGCAGCGCCGTGCCCCAGCACACGAACCGACTCATCGACTCGACCAGCCCCTACCTGCTCCAGCATGCGCACAACCCGGTCGACTGGCACCCCTGGGGCGAGGCGGCCTTCGCCGCCGCCCGCGAGCGTGATGTGCCCATCTTCCTGTCCATCGGCTACTCGACCTGCTACTGGTGCCATGTGATGGAACGCGAGAGCTTCGAGAGCGAGGCGACGGCCCGCGTCATGAACGAACGCTTCGTCTGCATCAAGCTCGACCGCGAAGAACGGCCCGACATCGACGACCTCTACATGACCGCGACGCAGGCCATGACGGGCCGCGGCGGCTGGCCCATGAGCGTCTTCCTCGAGCCGCGGTCGCTCAAGCCGTACTACTGCGGCACGTACTTCCCGCCCTCGCCCCGGCACGGCATGCCGTCGTTCGAGCAGGCGCTGATCGGCATGTCGGAGGCATGGAAGCACCAGCGCGACGATGTCGTCAGGCAGGCGGACCGCCTCGCGGAAGCGGTCGAAGAGCAGATGGTCTCGCGCGATCGACCGGTCGTGATCGGCGCCGAACAGGTTCAGCAGGCCGTCGGCACGCTGCTCAAGATCGCCGACATGCAGCACGGCGGCTTCGCGAACGCGCCGAAGTTCCCGCAGCCGGCGTACATCGACTTTCTGCTGGATGTCCGCGATGTCTCGGACGCGGCAACACGGCAGGCCATCGACCGCGTCGTCACGCTCACGCTCGACCAGATGCTCATGGGCGGCATCCACGACCACGTCGGCGGCGGCTTCCACCGCTACAGCGTCGACGCCTACTGGACCGTGCCGCATTTCGAGAAAATGCTCTACGACAACGGCCAGCTCGCCGCGACCTACGCGAGGGCGGCGGCCGTCTACGACAGCCCCGACTACCGCCGCGTGGCGGTGCGCACGTGCGACTACGTCCTCCGCGAGATGACCTCGCCCGAAGGAGGCTTCTGCAGCGCCCAGGACGCCGAGGTCGATCACCGCGAAGGGCTGAACTTCCTGTGGACGGCCGACGAGGTCCGCGGCGTGCTCAAGGAGGCCGACGGGGAGTTCGCGGTCGCGCGTTTCGGGCTCGATCGCGGCACAAACTTCCAGGATCCGCACCAACCGGACGACCCGCCGAGCAACGTGCTGCGGCTCGACACGCCGCCGGGCGCGGACGCGGAGCGGCTCGATCGGGTGTGCGCGGCGTTGCTCGAGGCGCGCAGCTCGCGGAAGCAGCCGGGCACAGACGACAAGGTGCTCGCGGCGTGGAACGGCATGATGATCCGCGGGCTCGCCGAGACGGCGTCGCTCACCGGCGATCCCCGGTTCCTCGATGCCGCCGAGCGGGCCGCCGGCTTCCTTCGCTCGGCGATGCTCGAGGGAGACTCGGGATTGCTCCGGTCGTGGCGCGGCGGCGCGGCGCACACGCCGGCGTTCCTGGACGACTACGCCAACGCCGCGGTCGGCCTCGCGTCGCTCGCGAGGGCGCAGGCATCGCTGGGTCGTGACCCGTCGGCCGCGATCGCGTTCGCCGGCGCGCTCGCCCGCGAGGCTGGCGAGCGGTTTGTTGAGCCCGAAACCTCGGCGCTGTTCGACACGCCTCACGGCCGGTCGGAGCTCTTTGCACGAGGCCGGTCCACCTACGACGGAGCAACGCCCAGCGGCGTGGCGACGATGCTCAACGCCTGGCTCGATGTCGCCGAGCTGACTGGAGACGCGACCTTTGCGGAGCGGTCGCTGCGGTCGCTGGTGGCGCACTCGGCGGCGGTCCACGACTCGCCGATCGCGACCGTGCACTCGACGCGGGCGCTGCTCCGCATGCTCCAGGCTGGGCTGCCGATCGGGGCCGCCTTGTCGGGCGCAGGGGCGGAGCTCCGCAAAACCGACGACGCGTCGCCGACGCAGGCGGTCGAGGTCTACACCGAGGGAGACCGTGTCTCGGTTTCGGCCGACGCTCCCGCGGAGGTGCCGGTGCTGCTTCGCATCCGGCCGGGGTACCACATTTTCGCCGCCGACCCCGGCGACGCGGTCGAGGGGCTCATCCCCCTGCGTGTCGCGGTGGTGGGCGGCACCGGCGTCGACGTCTACGCGGACTACCCCGAGGGCACCCTGCTGGAGGTTCCCGGCATCGAGGCCCCGGCCCGGGTGCACGAGGGCGAGCTCGAGCTGCCGATCGTTCTCGAACGCTCCGGCGAGCGGAGCGGGCGGCCCGTGCTCGTCGTCACGTTTCAGGCGTGCACCGAGACGGAATGCCTGCCGCCGCAGACGCTCGAGCTCGACATCGCGATCGATCTGGACTGACTAGAGCACGCCGTACGCCGCGAGATGGAGTGCCATCTGCGAGGCGGTGTCGGCCGTGTGATCGATCTGCTCGGCTCGCCAGCCCCGGCTTCTCGCGGCGGCGATGTTCTCGGCGAGGTCGTCAAAGAAGAGGATGTCCTCGCCTCGAAAGCCGGACGCGGCCTCGAAGCGTTCGTAGATCCGTGCCTCCGGCTTGGCGATGCCCAGCAGGTGGCTCGCGTGCCGGTGCTCGAGCAGCCGAGCGGTCGGGAAGCGCGAGGTGCCGCCTTCGTGCGCGTGCAGCTGCTGCGCCCAGTGCAGATGGTTCGTGTTGCTGAGCATGCCGGTGGTGATCAAGGGCGTGTTGGTCAGCCGCGCGACGAGCTCGGCGACGCCCGGGTACTCCTCGATCAGCCACGCGTCGTGGATTCGGCGCATCTCGTCGGCCGAGTACAGCCCGCCGGTGGCGTCGGCAAGGCCGCGGCAGAAGGCGTCGCAGTCGAGGGCGCCGATCTGGTACTCGTGCGCGATGCGGCGGCGCTCGCTGGCCAGCTCCGGCGCGTCCGACCCGCCTCGCACCTCCAGCCCCGCCCGCCCGCAGCCTTCGTCCCACGATCGGCAGATGCGAAGGATCACGCCGCCCCAGTCGAACACCACGATCTTGACGGTGCGGGTCATGCTCAAGCCCCGGGCATGTCGTTTTTCATGATCTCGCGCAGCACGGTGGTGGCGTAGGCCCCGCCCGGCAGATCGAACGCGACGCGGACATAGCCGCCGTGCTCATCGATGCCGCCCTCGACATCGGCATCGACGACCGGCACACGCAGGGGCCGGCGCACGCCCGGCACGAGATCCGCGTGCCTCGACGCGCCGAAGTCCTCCTCGTCGAGGCCGGCGCTCGCGAGCGCTGCCTCCTCGATCGCCGCGGCCTCGCCCCCGGCCCGGGTCATCGATCCGCCCCACATGGGCCCGGTCGGGCTGATCTCGAACGCGGCGAGGCGATCCCGCAGCTCATCGGTGAGCTGGTCGACCGCGAACGCCGCCCCGGAGGCGTGCACGAACGCAAGGTCACCTTCAACAAGTTCGCACCAGGTGCCGGCTTCGAGCCGGGTGAAGAGCACCTCGTTGAAGATCGCGGACTGAAGGGCGTTGAGCAGGAAGCGTCGCTTCTCGCGCGGCATCCGGCGGCGGAGCCTGCCGAGCAAAAGATCGCGGCCGCCGCGGTGGTTGTCCCGCTGTGCGCCGAACCGCTGCGGGCCGAACAGGTTGGGAACGCCGCGTTCGGCGAGTTCGCGCAGCACCTGCCCCGCCCGAACCGCGCCGCTCATCTCGACCCCCCGGATGCGGATGTTGAACCGGTTGCCGCCGAGATGCCCCGTGCGCAGCTTGTTGGTGTGCCGATCGGTCCAGAGCACCGCGACGCGCTCGTCGGAGATGGATCCGAAGTCGTCCTCGTGCGCGCCCGGGAGGTGGACGCTGGCGTGCTGACGCGAGACGGCGTGGCGGTCCTTTCGTCCGGCGACGCCCACGGCGGAGCGACGCACGCCGAAGTGGTCGGCGAGCAGATCGACCAGCTCCGGGGTATCCATCTCGCGCTTCTCGATGAACAGGTACAGGTGCTCGCCTTCGCCGCAGGGCTCGTAGAGCGGCAGCTCCTCGACGATGAAGTCTTCCGGGCGCTCGCGGAGCCGACCGCCGGTGCCCGGGATCGACCGTGTCGCGTAGATCGGTGCGTCAACGGGACGGTCGTTCACGCCTCGTCCCGCGTTGCGTTCTCGATCACATCCTCGGCGACGTAGATCGGCGTGTCGGCGGCGATCCCCAGCGCGATCGCGTCGCTGGGCCGGCTGTCGATGGTGATCCGCTCGCCGGTGCTTGTCGTGATGGCCAGTTCGGCGAAGAAGGTGTGCTCGGCGAGGTGCGTGACGGTCACCCGTTCGAGCCTGCCGCCCAGAGCGGAGATGGTCGCGGCGAGCAGGTCGTGCGTCTGGGGGCGCGAGAGCTCGAGCCCCTTGAGTCGGCGCTCGATCGCCTGGGCCTCGGGCAGGCCGATGACGATCGGGAACGACCGGGGCTCTCCCTCGACGGGCTCGCCGTCGTCGCCGACCTCGCGCAGCTCGATGAGCTGGTAGTCGGTCAGCTCGCGGATCAGAATCCTCGAAAGCTCCATCCGAACATGCACAGCAACGCCTCCTGAGCCGCCCGGCGAGCCGCCCAGCGACCCCGAGAGGGTACACCCGCCAAGGCCGGCGTACCGTTGCGTGTGCCGCCCTCGCTGCGAAGCAAGCCGGAGCCCCCGCGACTCGAGCTGATGCCCCTGCTCGATGTGGTCTTTCTGCTGCTCACCTTCTTCGCGTTCGCGCTGCTCGTCATGGTCCGGGCGGAGGTGCTCGATGTCGAGCTGCCCGTCCTCGAGGCCGGCCGAGCCGCGCAGCAGGGCGGCACGCCGGTGGTCGTGACCATCACCGAAGACGGCTCGCTCGCGATCGACCGCGAATCGGTCGCCGAGGAGGACCTCATCGACCGGCTTCAGACGCGGCGATCCGCATCGCCGCATGCGGATGATTTCTCGCTGCTGCTCGAGGTCGATGTCGGCTCGTCCAGCGGGCGCCTGATCGAGCTTGTCCAGATGCTGCGTCAGGCGGGCTTTGACCGCTTCGGGGTGCTGGGCAGCACGGGCGATCAGCCGCCGCCGCCGGCCAGCGACGGGCCATCGTCGTCGGACCCGGGTCCGTAGCGGCCGAGCCGCGGGCCGGTGGGCCCGTCGTCGGCGGCCGAAGTCCGCTGAGCATCGATGGCTTCGGTGTCGTCGAGCAGGCCGCGGATCACGCGGTCGAGCTCGTAGCCCTCGCCCTCGGTTGCCGGCTGCATCGGGTGGCCGATCCAGGCGATTCGGCCGCGCTGGTCGACGACAAAGCCGCACGGGATGCCCGATCGTCCCGCCGCTTTCAGCCAGCGCTCGCTGGTCTCGCCGCGGTCGAGCATGACCTCGAAGGCCACGATGTCGGCGCGATCGTTCAGGAACTTCTCCACAAGCGGCTCGGCCTTGTCGCCTCGGTCGATGCTGACCGCCACGACATCCAGCCCCTCGGGTCCGAGGGTGCGTGCGAGCTCGGAGAGGTGGGGCATGGCCGCGATGCACGGGCCGCACCAGGTTGCCCAGAACTCGACCAGCGTGACCCGGCCGGGGGTGACCGCCTCTCGGGCGTCGCCCCGGAACCAGCGGATCGCCGACAGCGGCGGGGCCTGATCGCCGACGGCGAGCACGCGGGGCGTGGCGTCGGCTGCGGCCGGGTCGTTGCCTGCCTTTCCCGCGGCGGACTCGCCCGGCTCGCCGCACGAGGCCAGCAGAGCGACCCCGGCCAGCGTCGCGATCCACACCGAGCGTCTCTTTGACTGCATTGCGCAACCTCCCGAGTCAAATCCTACCATTCCGCGTGGGCGGAATGAGCGCCAACCGGTTGCTGCTCGCCGCTGCGTTCGCAGCGAGCGTGCTGCTGCACATCGGGGCGGCGGTCCTGGTGGGGGGTTCGTCCGCAAACGCCGCCGGGTTCGACGCTCGGCTACCAACGCCATCGAATTCCGATGCCACGCCCGGTATCGCCGAGAGCGGCGCGGTGACCGTGTCGTGGATCGGCTTCGCGGACCCGACGCCGCACTCGGCCCCCGAGGCGGAGACCGAGCAGGCCCAGGTGTCGCCCGACGCCGGCGAGTCGTCCCGCGAGGCAACTCGGGCCGCCCAGGAGTCGATCGCACGGGCGGCCGAGCAGGTCGCGCAGGTCGCGGCGGAGGCGATCCGCGAGCGGGTGGCGCCGGTGCTCGAGCAGGGGACCGTCTTCGCCGAGGCGCTGCGCGATCAGGCGATTGTGGCATCTCGGCGGCAGGAAGCCGAGCAGGCCGCCGCCCGCGCCGCGGAAGCCAGAGCCCAGCGCGAAGCGGCCGAGGGCTCGCAGCAGGCCATGCCCGACGAGCGGGAGGCGACCGCAACCTCGACCGACACCGAGATGGTGTACACCGCAGGCCAGCCGCTGGCGAGGGCCGGGCTGCAGATCGCGACGGTTCGCCCGGTGTTCGACGCCGCCACGAGGGTGCTCGACCTCCGCGCGGCCCGCAAGCAGCCGGTTGTCCTCATCGGGTTCGCGCGCGACGGCACGGTCAAGGATGTGACCTTCGCCAACGGCGGCACGGGCATCCGCAGCATCGACGAGCCGATCAAGACCGCCGTGTTCCGATGGACCGCCCGCGGCAGCGATCTGGAGGCTTTGCCCGCCGACGATCCGGATGCCGCGGTGACCGTCCGCATCAGGTTCAGCCTGTGACCGTGCGATAGGATTCGCCGATGCTCGTCGCGATCGTTCTCTCCATTGTCGTCCAGCCGGAGCTGCGTCCGATCGACGCGGGCACGGAGGATGTCTCCGTGAACAGCCAGAGCCGGCTGCTGCCGCGTGTCGACCAGCGGTTGCCCTTTGACTTCGATCAGGTGTTCGAGCTCATCAAGCCGAACGGTGAGCGGGTGTTCATCCGTCGCTCGGGGAACCTGTACGCGGAGTTCGAGCGTTCCGTCTATTCCGCTTCTGGCAGCCCCGATGTCCCGCCTGGGACGGTGTTCCGGATCGGCGACCCGACCCAGCAGGACACGACCGAGGTTGCGCCGGCGGCGAACCGCGTGTCGCTCGCCGCGCCGACGCGTGCCGTGCCGACGCCGCAGCAGTCGACCGGGCAGAGACGCGAGGGCGAGGTCGTCGCGGCGGCGGTGGGGGAGCCCTCGATCGTCGGCAATGAACTCTACCGGCAGATCCGCATCTCGCAGCTGCTGCTGGGCACCCTGAAACCGGCGACTAGCGAGCCCTAATACCATTCCGCACGGCCGGGCCGAGGGGCCGGCCGAGAGAATCGCAACACACCCGGTGCGGGCAGCGTCCCGCGGCCGGGCAGGGGAACACAGACATGGCGAACAACAAAAAAGCGATGGCCGTCGCGGGCCTCGTCGCGGCTTCCGCGTCGCTGCTCGGCGGGTGCATCTACGGATCGTCGACCTCCCGCGAATCCGGGACCCGCGTGGGTTCCGCCACCTTCGAACGCATCGTTCCCGGCGAGACCACCGACCAATGGGTGATGGCGACGCTCGGCGAGCCGTCTCGACGCTCGACCTACGACGACGGCCGCGAGCTGTGGGTGTACACCTACAGCAAGGACGAGAAGTCCAAGGGCACCTTCCTGCTGGTCATCGGCGGCTCGGACACCTCGACGATGCGCGAGAGCACGTACATCGAGTTCGACTCGGCCGGGGTCGTCACCGAGACCTGGCGCGAGTAGCCGGACCCCGGCGGCGATCACGACGCGGCGTGGTCGCCCTCGGGGCCGCCGATCGAGTCGCGCATCCGCGTGTCGGCCTCGATGTTCCGAAGCCTCTGGTAGTCCATGACGCCCAGGTTGCCCTGGCGGAAGGCCTCGGCCATCGCCTTGGGCACCTCGGCCTCGGCGAGAACGACCAGGGCCCGGTTCTTCTGCTCCTCGGACTTGAACTCCTGCTCCTGAGCGACGGCCATGGCGCGGCGCTGCTCGGCCTCGGCCTGGAACCGGCGCTTGTCGGCCTCGGCCTGGTCGGCCTGCAGCTTCGCGCCGATGTTCTCGCCCACGTCCACGTCCGCGATGTCGATCGACAGGATCTCGAACGCCGTGCCCGCGTCGAGCCCGCGGGCCATCACGGCCTTGGAGATGCGGTCCGGGTTTTCCAGCACGTCCTTGTGTGAAGCCGCCGAGCCGATCGACGACACGATGCCCTCACCCACGCGGGCGACGATCGTCTCCTCGGTCGCGCCGCCGACCAGCCGCTGCAGGTTCGTCCGCACCGTCACGCGAGCCCGCGCCTTGAGCTGGATGCCGTCCTTGCTCACCGCGTCGATCGTCGGTCGGCCCAGCGACGGGTTGGGGCAGTCGATCACCTTCGGGTTCACGCTGGTGTTGACGGCGTCGAAGATGTCGCGGCCGGCGAGGTCGATCGAGCACGCGGTGTCGAAGTCCAGATCGATCCGCGCCTTCTTGGCGGCGATCAGCGACGACACGACGTTGGGCACTCGGCCTCCCGCGAGGTAGTGCTCCTCGAGCTGGGCGGTGGAGATCGGCACGGCGGCCTTCACGGCGCGGATGCGGCTGAGCACGATGGTGCGGGGATCGACCTTCCGCAGCCGCATGCCGATCAGGTCGATGATGCTGACCCGGGCGCTCGAGGTCAGCGCCTGGATGTAGAGCGTGGCGAACTGGCCGACCACGAAGAGCACGACCAGGCCGATGAGCACGGCGATGACGATGCCGACGATCAGGATCGGGCCGAGCCCGCCGCCGGCGCCCTGCTGCGCTGCGGCCGAGGCTGCACCGGCAACCACCAAAAGCCCGAAGGCTGCGTTTCGCATGGAATTCACCCTCGCGTGAGCTGAGCTAACTGCGCGGACACTCGCCCGCCGTGCGAGTATAGCGAGGCCGGGCTGACGGTCAGGCTAGCTCGCGGGCCGCACGCGCAGTTGGTTGATGTCCGCCCCGGTCACGCGGACAGCATCGCCCCGCTCGATGGCGACGCCGTCGGCGAGCGCGTCGTAACGCGAGCCCTTGACCTCCACGGTGCCGACGGGCCGGAGCGGGGTCATCGCCACGCCCCGCTCGCCGATGAGCGCCCGCATCTTGTCGCGCTGCGCCTGCTCGCGGTTCGCGAGGTTCTCGCGTTCCGCGGCCGGTCGCTCGCCCAGAAGCGCCTGGCCCCACGAGGTCGAGGGCAGCAGCTTGACCCACAGGAAGAACGCCGACGGGAAGAGCACCACCAGCGTCAGGATGCCGAGGCTGCCCCAGAGCACCGGGTTGCGATCGGTCAGGAACAGGCAGACCACCCCGGAGACGCCGACGACGCCCGCCGTCAGCGCGATGATCCCCCCGGAGGGGATGAACATCTCGACCACGATCAGCAGCACCGAGACCGCGATCAGCGACAGGCCCCAGATCAGCATCGGCTCCATCAGGCGTTCTCTCCGGCGTCCCGCGCCTCAACAACCAGCTGCCAGCCCTCGACACCGACGACGACGATCGGCTGACCGCGATCGATGGGCCCCAGCCCGCTCTTGGCGTCGTGCAGATCCTGATCGATCTCGACCCGGCCCGACGGCAGCAGGGGCGTGTACGCGATCCCGGTCCGGCCGATCAGCGACGAAAGGTCGTCGTCCTCTTCCATCGCGGCGATCAGCGCATCGCCGGCTTCCTCGTCGTCCATGCGTGACGCGTCGAGCACCAGCCGGCCCAGGATCGGCAGCCTGCCGAACTGCTTGACGATCAGGCTGATGCCGATGCCAGAAGTGACCATCGCCAGGATCACCGTCACGAGCGCCCGGACCAGTTCGGGCTGTCCGCTCGCTGAGAACAGGCCCGGACCGGGCCCGAGAAACGAGCCGACCAGGCCGGCGAACAGCAGCACAAGCCCCGCGATGCCGAACACGCCGAAGCCGGGCAGCACGAGCAGCTCGGCGAAAATGCACGCGATCCCCGCGCCGATCGCCACGATCTCCCACCAGCCGGCGAGCCCCAGCATCCAAGCCGGGGCCATCAGCAGGATGAGCGCCACGACCGCGGTCAGGCCCGGCAGGATCAGCCCCGGGCTCGACATCTCGATGAACATCGCCAGCAGGAACACGACGATCAAGAGGCCCCGCACCCAGAACGCCGAGAGCGCACGGACCGCAGCCTCCGACCACGAGCGATCGATCCGCACCAGCTCCTTGGCACCAAAGAACGCTCGGAGCTCCTCGTCGTTGCGGATCGTCGCGCTCGAGAACCCGAAGCTGGTCAGCTCGCTCGTTTTCATGACGATCGGGCCCGAGCCGTTGGTCAGGTAGCCGGCGAGCTTCCAGTCGCCCGCGTCGGCGGCGGTGAACACGGGCCGCTGGCTCGCCGAGCCCAGCATGTCCAGGTCCTGAGCGCTCTCGGCCTCGGTCTCTCCCGAGAGCGCCGGCGACAGATCACGCAGCGCGGGCGACGCGGGCCTGAACGACGACGGGTCCTCGCTCGTGGGCTCGATCTCGGTGTCCTGGGCCGACGCGATCGCTTCGCCCCCGCCCGGCTTGGCCGACACGATGATCGGCGAGCCCCGCGGCGGCTCCTGGCCCGGGAACAGCAGGCGGAACTCGGCCTCGTTCACCGCGAGCCGACGCGGAACGCCGTCGGCGGGATCGGCCTGCTCGACCCACCACAGCTCCACGCCGTCGATCACGATCGCCTGAACGATGAACTCGTCCCAGCCGCGTTCCCGCGCCGACGCCACGACCTCGGCCAGCACCGGCGGCACGATCTTCTTGCGAAGCTCGCCCTGCGTCGCGGCTTCGGCGCCGCCCAGCCCGATCGCGATGGGCAGCGCGTCGCCCATGCTCGCCGCCTCGCTCGCGATGATCTCCCGGCAGGCCAGCGCGATGATCGCGCCTCCCGAGTACGCCTGCGGGTTCACCCACGCGACGGTGTTCGGGACGGCCGAGGACTTGATCGCCGCGCAGATCTCGAGCACCGCGCCGATCTCCCCGCCGGGCGTGTCGATGTCGAACACCAGCGCCTGGGCCCCGCCGGCGATCGCCTCGGCCATGCGCCGCTTGACGCTCGAGGCGGTCACGGCCGAGATCTCCTCGTGGATCGAGATGACCGCGACGCGATCGGCCTGCCGCGCGGCGGGCACGGCTCGCAGCGGCACGCCCGGCTGGCCGCCGGCCGACTGCGCCGCCTTCGATTCGGGCACGGAGGTCACGGCCAGCGCCACCATGGCCAGCGCCGCGGACACCAGCCGAACGAGGCGCGCCCAAGACGGGGTCCGGACCGATCGCCGACGTGCAGAGAAGCGTTCCATTGACAGCAGTATATGAACGCGGGGGCCGATCCGATTCACCGGGGGATCATTCGGCAAGCCTGCCCGGTGTGTTTCAGATCAGCCCGTCGAGCATCCGGGAGCCCTGCTGCGGGTCGAAGCTCTCTTCGACCTGCCACACGATGTCGCCGTCCCGGCAGTCGATGTGCACCGCGAAGAACCCGGGCCGGCCGCTCGGGCCCGACGCCTCGTGCCGGCGGACCAGCGGCCAGATCACCTTCCGGTCCGAGTCAGGCAGCGGGAGCTCGTCCAGCTCGCCAGGCTCGAACCACTCGAGCCGCCCCTCGGGCATGTCGTGCGGCTCCACCTCGACGGGCCCCAGCACGCGATACAAGAACAGCAGCCAGTGGCCCTTGCCCTCGAACGACTGCTCCGAAATCAGCCCCATCAGGTGCAGCCGTTCGAGCGGGATCTCGAGCCCCGCCTCCTCGCGGATCTCCCGCTGGGCGCACTGCGCGGGCGATTCGCCGGTCCCCATGTCCAGCTTCCCGCCGATGGGCGAGCACAGGCCCTTGTTGGGGGCCCGCAGGCGGCGGAGCATCAGCATCCGGCCCTGCGCGTCGCGCAAGTCGCAGAGGGTTGCCAGCTTGTAGGGCAGTGGGGCGGTCATCGCCCGGAGCGTAGGGCGCGCCGGGCCCGACTGCGGCGTGGCCCGGGTTTGACGGCACGCACCGATCCGAGCCGATACGCTTGGGGGCCGCGGGCCGAAGGACCGGTCCAACGCGGGGGCCGCCGGCTCACGCGACGCGGCGGACGGAGCGACTGGCATGTCCATTTCCCCGGCGGCAGGGATCGCCGCCGATACACCGTGCTACCTTGTCGGCATCGGCGGCGTCGGCCTGTCGGGCCTGGCCCGCCTGCTGCACGCCCGCGGCGTCAGGGTCGCCGGGACCGACACGACCGCCTCCGAGGTCACCCGCTCGCTCGCGACGCTGGGCATCGACATCGCGCTCGGCGACCCGCCGAGGCGTCTGCCCGAGGAGACCGGCCTCGTCGTCGCCTCGGCCGCCGTCAAGCCCGATCACCCGCTGGTGCTCGACGCCCAGAACCGGGGCATCGCGGTGCGCACCTACGCCGAGGCCCTTGGCGACGCCATGGCAGCCATGACCGGCGTCGCAGTCGCCGGCACGCACGGCAAGAGCACGACCAGCGCCATGCTGAGCGCCTGCCTGATCGAGGCCGACCTCGACCCGACCGTCATCGTCGGTGCCGCATGCCCGCACCTGACCGACGAACTCGGCAACCCCACCGGCTTCCGCGTCGGAGCCCAGACCACGCCCGCCGGGCCCTACGCCGGCCGGCCCGGCCTGCTGGTCGCCGAGGCGTGCGAGTACAACCGCTCGTTCCACAGCCTCGCCCCGCGCGTGGCGAGCATCGCCAACGTCGAGGCCGATCATCTCGATATCTACGGCACCGTCGACGCGGTGATCGAGGCCTTCCGCGAGTTCGCCGCTTTGCTGCCCCCGGCGAGCGACACGCCCGGCGCCTCGGGCGTGCTGCTGATCGGGCACGACACCGCCCACCGGCGCGAGGTCACCCGCGGGCTGAAGTGCCGGATCGAGACCATCGGCTTCAACCCCGCCGCCGACTGGCACGTCGCGCTCGACCCGGCGTCGCGACGCGTCACGATCGAGCGTTTCGGCAAGCGCGTCGCCGAGTTCACCTGCCCGATGCCGGGCGAGCACAGCGCGATCAACGCCGCGACGGCGTTCGCGCTCGCCGACATCCTGGGCGCCGACCGCACCGCGGCCGTCCGAGCGCTCGCGGGGTTCCGGGGTGTGCACCGCCGGCTCGAACGGCTCGCCGACCGCACCGTCGACGGCGGCACGGTGCGCGTCTACGACGACTACGGGCACCACCCCACCGAGGTCGAGATGACGCTCCGCGCGATCCGCACGCACGAGCGGCTCGACACCATCGGGTCCGGGGCCGGCCGGCTCATCTGCGTGTTTCAGCCCCACCAGCACTCGAGGACGCGGTTCTTTCTCGACGAGTTCGCGAGCGCGTTCGAGCACGCGGACATCGTGATCGTGCCGCACATCTACTTCGTCCGCGACTCCGAGGCCGAGAAGCAGCGCGTGTCGGCGGCGGACCTGGTCGATCGGCTCCGCGGCCGGGGCGTCCGGGCGATGCATGTCTACCCGTTCGACGCGATCACCGAGCAGATCGAGACCATCGCCCGGCCCGGCGATGTCGTCGTGGTCATGGGCGCGGGGCCCGTGTGGCAGGTGGCGCACGCGTTCGCACGCGGGCCCGCCGAGGCGGCCGCGGTATGAACAGCACGATCGATCAGCTGACGATCCGGCGCGATGCGCCGATCCCGACCTGGTTCAAGGTGGGCGGCCGGGCGGACCGGCTCGCCCTCGTGCGCAACGAGTCCGACCTGCGGGCCTGTCTCGAGCTTGATCCCGAACTCGCCGTCCTCGGCGACGGCGCCAACCTGCTCGTCGCCGACGAGGGCACCGATCGCCTGGTCGTCAAGCTCGGCGACGCGTTCCGCCGCGTCGAGATGGAAGGCCGCACGGGCCGGGTGGTCGCGGGGGCCGGCGCGGACCTCTCAAAGCTGATCCACGCGACCGTCCGCGAAGGACTGACGGGGCTCGAGACGATCATCGGTGTTCCCGCGACGGTCGGGGGCGCGACGATCATGAACGCGGGCGGCGTGCACGGCGAGATCGCCGGGGCGATCTCACGCGTTTCCGCCCTCGATCGCGAGGGAATCCCGATCACGCTCGAGCGTGACGAGATCGGCTTCGGCTACCGCCGGAGCGGGCTGAACGATCTCGTGATTACCTCCGTGGAATTTCAGCTCGCGCCGGGCGACCCTGCCCGGGCCCGGGCGCGGCTGATGGAGATCATGCACGAGAAGAAGCGTTCGCAGCCGCTGCGGGCGAGCACCTGCGGGTGCGCGTTCAAGAACCCGACGCTTGGGCACGATCTGCCGGGCATCGGCGCCGCCGGCGAGCGCGTCGGCGCTGGGCTGCTGATCGATCGCGCGGGCGGCAAGGGAACGACCGTCGGCGCGTGCCGGGTCTCCGATGTGCACGCCAACTTCATCGAAACAGGCGAGGGCGCGACGGCGACGGACATTCTCCGGCTCATCGACGCGGTGCGGGCGCTGGTGCAGGACCGGTTCGGCGTGACGCTCGAGAGGGAAGTGGTTGTGTGGAGACGATCGCGATGAGGGTGCTCGTGCTGGCGGGGGGCCCGGATGCGGAGCGGGCCGTGTCGATCGACTCGGCCACCGCGGTGGCGGGCGCGATCAACGCGAACGGCGAGCTGTCGGCCGAGCTGCGGGTCATCGATGCGCCCGCGAGCCTTGCCGATCTGCCGGGCGACCTCGTGTTCCCCGTGCTCCACGGCCCGTGGGGCGAGGGCGGGCCGCTGCAGGACATGCTCGAGCGCGACGGCCGGCCCTATGTCGGCTGCGGCCCTTCGGCGGCGAGGCGGTGCATGGACAAGCTCGCCTCCAAGCTGGCGGCGGCCCGGCTTGACATCGCCACGGCTGAGGCGGCGCTGATCAACCCGCGCGATCCCGTGCCGCCGTTCGGACCGCCGGCCGTCATCAAGCCTGTGTTCGAGGGCTCGAGCGTCGGGCTGCGCATCGCCCGCGATCGTGACTCGCTCGAGGCCGCCTACGCCGAGGCGGCACGGGCCGGCAAGGCCATGATGATCGAGCGGCTGATTGTCGGCCGCGAGATCACCTGCGGCGTCTTGGACACGGGCGAGGGCCTGCACCCGCTGCCGATCATCGAGATCGTGCCGGCGGGCGGGACCTACGACTACGCCGCCAAGTACGACCGCGACGACACGCGGTACCTGATTGGTGACGACGCGGCGGCCGACGCGGATCATGTCTCGGTGCAGCGGGACGCGGTCGCGCTCGCGTGGGGGCTCGGCGTGCGGGATCTGGCGCGTGTCGATTTCATCGTCGATGATCGCGGCGTCCACCATCTGCTCGAGATCAACACGATGCCGGGCTTCACGTCGCACTCGCTGCTGCCCAAGGCCGCGGCGGCCGCGGGGATGCCCATGGGCGAGCTCTGCACGATGCTGTGCCGGCTCGCCGCGGGCCGTCGGTCAAGTTCCGCAACCGATCCGGTCGAGGGAGAAGCGAATGGCCCGAAAGAAGCAAGCGTCATCCCGAGTCCCTGACCTGTCGGCCCTGCCCTGGCGGCGGATCGGATCGGTGGCATTGAGTGCCGCGGCGGTCGGCGCGGTGGTCGTGGGCATGGGCCTCGCCGACCGCCACGCGGAGGATCTGCTCGGCTCGACCGCGCCGACCGTCCGGTTCACCTGGGCCGAGGCGATCGGCCCGACGGGAGCGGGCGTCTGGCCGCCGTCGGATGTGCAGCTCGAGCTCGACGAGCAGGCGCACCAGATCGTGTCCGCTTCTGATGCGCCGCTCGCGCTCGATCTGCTTGAGCGGCTCGGCGCGTGGGTCGTCGAGACCGGTTGGGTGAGCCAGCTGCGGTCGGTCGAGCGCAGCGATCGGGGCGTGATCACGATCGACGCGTCGTGGCGGGCGCCGGCCGGGGTGGTCCGGCAGAACGGGTACGACTACCTCGTCTCGACCGACGGCCGACGACTCGACGCCCAGTGGCGGCAGGAGACGGCGGGGCTGCCGGTGATCGTGGGGGCCGAGCGGTCCACGGCGGCCACCTCGGTGCTGCCCGGCACGCTCTGGCCGGACCGCGACGTGCTCGCCGGTGTCGAGCTGCTCACGCTGCTGCACCAGGAGCTGGGCGTCGATCCGATCCTCGGGCCGGGCGGGTTCGATCAGATCTGGGGGATCGATGTGGGCGACTTCACTCGCCACCAGCGACTGGTGATCGTCACGGACCGAGGCAACCGCATCGTCTGGGGACGGGCGCCGTCGGACCCGGTGAGCGACATCGTCCCCACGCACCAGAAACTGAAGAACCTCAGCTACATGCGCCGGCATCCCGAATACGACAAGCGCATCGACGCCTCGCAATCGCTGCTCGATCTCAGCAACGGTCCGATTCTGGTGGACGACCGCCCGAGCCGGCGTGACAATCCATCGCAGTGATCAACGACGACAACACCCCGGCACCGGCGGCGGAGGACGCGGCGTCGCGAGCGGCACGCGAGGGGGGCTCCGACGGGCGACCCGCCTCGAGCGGGAGCGCGCTGCGTTCGTTCGCCGAGGGCGTGGGCCTCATCCCGCCGCGCGACCAACGCGATCCGTACGCGCACCGCAGGGGCGAGCCGCGGGGGTTTACCGTGCTGTGGCTCGCCTACCTGTTCCTGGTCGCGGGATCGGTGTACGCCTCGATCGGCAACCCGGCGTTCGCGTCGGCGGAGGGGTATCGGCTGGCGTCGAAGGTCCTGCTCACGATGGTGGGCGTCGGGATCCTGACCGTCTGGCCTCTGCTCCGATTGACGCAGCGTTCGGCGATGGCGGGCGGGGCGTCAGCGACGCTGCGGGACATCGCGATCGTGCTGATCCCGATGCAGGCGCTGATCTGGCCCCAGTCGCTGATCACGGGGTGGAGCGTGTCGGCGGTCGGCGCGATTGCGTTGGTGCTGGTGGCCTGGACGCTGATTGTCGGCTCGATCGTGGCGGCGGCGACGGGGCCGGCCCGCGGGAACCCGCGGGCGATCGGGGCCCTCAGCGCGTCGCCGCACCCGGTTTCGCCGGCAGGCCGGCTCGGCGCGATGATCGCGGTGCAGGCGCTGGGGTTGGCCGGTCCGGCGGTCGCGGCGATGCTGCCGCCCGGGGAGACCGAGAGCCGGTCGATGCTGGCGATGTGCTCGCCGCTCTCGGCCCCGTGGGAGCTGTTCGCGGACCGATCGTGGATGGGCCGCCGGTCGGTCACGCTGCCTGAGCACTGGAAGCCGGTGCTGCTCACGCTGGTCCTGGGTTTGGTGGCCTGGGGCGTGCTGCTGGTCACCCGGCGTTCGGGTCGGCTTGAGGATCGGTCCGGTTCCGCCTAGATTCTGGATCTGCGCGCACAGAGCGAGCGCCGCGGCCGGAGGCACGCCATGGAATTCATCACGGAAGAAGACCGCGCCAAGCTGCAGGCGCAGCTCCGGACGCTGACCGCGAACCGCTCCGCGATCTCCGAACGCATCGCCGAGGCGAGGGCGCTCGGCGATCTCAAGGAAAACGCCGAGTACCACGCCGCCCGCGAGCAGCAGGGGCTGGAAGAGGCGGAGATCCGTCGGATCGAGGAACGGCTGGCGAGCGCCCAGGTTGTGGATGCCTCGAAGCAGGCCGACGGCGTGGTCTTTATCGGCTCGATCGTTCGGCTCAAGGATCTGAAGAAGGGCGACGACGATACCTACCGCCTGGTAGGCGAGCTCTCGGGCGATGCGCTCGCGGAGCACATCGAGGTCAGCGTGAACTCGCCGATGGGCCAGGCGCTGGTCAAGAGCCGCGTGGGCGAGGTGATCCGTGTCGATGCCCCCAAGGGCGTCAAGCAGTTCGAGATCACCGAGATCCTGTGATCGAGCGGGCCGAGAGCCTCACTCGGGCGGGCGGAGGCTGATCCGGCCGCTCGGCCGGGGCCGTTGCAGGGGCTGCGGCTGCGCAGCGGGCTTGGGTTCACGCTCGGTGATGCGCGGCGCAACATCGAGGATCGCCGATTCGAGCGAAAGGGGCTTGATCTGCTTCGATCGTTCGTCGTGGTGCTGGTCCGGCATCGAGATCCTCCCGATTGTCTCACGGGCCAGAGAGTCTGGCCGGGGCCGGGGACGCAGGCCATTGCCCAGATTACCAGATTCCGAGATCGGCTGCAATCCGAATTGAGCCGGCGTCCGAATGCGGTCCACGATCGGTGTCCGGGGAATAGTTGCTGTTGCAACACACATCTTCCGGCAGCGGATGGCTCGTGATGCCCGATATCGTTGTGAGGTCCGCGTGTCCCTTTGAGGAGATCCCCGATGAAGCTTGTCAGTGCCGTTGTTGCCGCCGCCGGAATTACCCTGGGCGGCTCGCTGCTCACCGCTGTTGGTCTTGAGGATCCGACCCCGCAGGCGACGGCGTCGGCCGGGGCCGACCTGTACGCGGTCGATGGGCTGCACTCGTCCGTCGTGTTCCGGGTCGGGTACATGGGCGTGTCGAACTTCTACGGCCGGTTCAACGATGTGTCGGGCACCTACCGGCTCGACTTCGACAACCCGTCCGAGAGCGCGATCAACATCGCCATCGACACCGCGTCGATCGATACCGCCAACGGGGACCGGGACAAGCACCTCCGCGGGCCCGATTTCTTCAGCGCCAAGGAATTCCCGACCATCACCTTCACCGGCACGAGTTTCGAGGGCGTTGATGCGGACACGATCCGCGTCACCGGCGACCTGACCGTGCGAGGCGTCACCGAGCAGGTCACCGTCGACATCGACTGGGTTGGCGATCGTCCCGATCCGCGCGGCGGCTACCGCTCGGGCATCGACACCGTGATGACCATCGACCGCTCCGATTTCGGCGTGAGCTACGGCGTCGATGTCGGCGTGCTGGGCGACTCGACCGACATCATGATCGGTCTGACGGGCATGAAGCAGTAAAGACCACGCCCGAGTCCCTCTCGCTTCAAGGAGCTTCGCCGTGGGCCTCGACGATCCCAGAGTGCAGGCCGCCCTCTTCGGCGTCGCGGGGCCCGCGGCGATCGCGTTCGCCGCGACACTGATCGCGGCGGCCGCCTTCAAGGCTTCCCGCAAGCCCGATCACACCGAACCGAGCCCCCGCGCGGGCCTCGGCGCCGCGATCGGCCTCGCGGGGGCCTTCACCTTCGCCACCATCGGCCTCGACGGCGTGCCCGAGGGCCTGCCCGTTGCGGCCGCCGACTGGGCCCTGCCGTTGGTCGCGTTTGCAGGCTTAGTGGCGGTGGTCCACGCGCTGCTCGGCAGCGGCAGGAAGCGGCACATCGCTCGATGGCTCGGCCGGCTCGCGATCATCGCCGCGTTCGTCCTGGGCCCGATGGCCCGCACCCGGCAGAACTTCTGGGAGGGCATGGAGGCCGTCTACTGGATCGGCGGTGCGGCGCTCTGGTTCCTGCTGGCGTTCGCCGCGAGCGACAGGACGGCGTCGAAGTCGTCGCCGCGGGGTCACGCTCTCGTCACCGCGGCCCTCGCGGGCGGACTCGCGCCCGTCATCTTCGGTGCGGGCGTCACGGTCCAGTCGCAGGTCGCGGGCGCCGTCGCGGCTGCGGCCGGCGGGATCGTGGCCGCGACGCTGGTCCTGCGGAAGTCGATCCCGCCGACGCACGCCATGGGCACCGTCGTTGTCGCGTGGCTCGGCGCGATGCTCACGCTGAGCTGGCAGTTCGTCGCCGAGATGGCATGGTGGGAGTTCGGCGTGGTCGCCGCGATCCCGCTGCTGGTCGCGGCGGTCGATTTTGTTCCCGGCGTGCGGGGTCTCTCGACGTTCAAGCGGCTGGTGATCCGTCTCGGCATTGTGATCGCAACGACGGCCGCCGTGAGCGGGCAGCATGTGCCGGGCCTCATCGAGCAGCTGGGCGGAGGCTCGTCAGGCTCGGCCGACGACTACTGGAACAGCCTGTAGACCGGCTGACGCGGGCGGTTACTGGCCCGGCATCTGGTCGCGGGGGCCGACGGTGGGGGCGTTGCCGTAGACCTCTTCCGCCGATCGGCTGCCGCTGACATCGAGCGAGGCGTTGCCCAGCAGGTAGAGCCCGATGAGCCA
>DAIOTV010000003.1:0-11950 GCA_036751825.1 Phycisphaerales bacterium | reverse complement strand
CGACGAGGTAGGGGTCGATATGCAGCTTGCCGACCAGCGCGCCCTCGACGGCGAACTTCTCGCCACGCGTCGCGGCCTGCGACAGGGAGACTTCGATCGCGTCGTAGGGCGTCGGGGGCACGCCGATGCAGCAGCCATCCCACTGGTTGAGCATCACGAGCAGTTCCTTGGGCTCGGGCGAGGCGAGGGGGAACTGGAGATAGCCGCCGAGCTTGACGTACTTGCCGTCGAGCATCTTGACGTGGGCGGGGATGTCCTTGAAGCCCTCGCGCGGGCGGTAGGTGTCGCGGGCGCTGGTGAGGTAGTCCCAGGTGACCTGGTAGGGGTCCTCCTGCGTGCCCTCGCCGGCGAGGATGAAGCGGTCGTTGACCCGTTTGGTGCCGTCTTCGAGCTCCTCGATGTCGAGGCGGTTGGGATCGACCTTGATGGTGCTGGCAGCGCCCTGGCCGCTGGCGGCGCCGCCCTCGCCGCCGGTGAGGGAATCGATGACATCGGTCCACGAGGGCTCGCCGGCGGGCGTTGCGGGCGCGATGGCGTCGATGACCTTCTGCTGGTCCTCGCGGATGCTGACGAGTTCGGGCGTGAGCCCTGCGAAGCCGACCTCGCCCGATGGGTCGTGCAGCTCGAGCACGCCGTCGGGCTCGACGATGTAGAACCGGCCGTCCGTTGCTTCCATCGGCAGGTACGCGAGCTTGCCCTGATCGGCGACGAGTCGGACGCGCTGGCGGAGGGTTTCGCTTCCCTCGGCGTTCTTGCCGACCATGCTAATCGTGTTGCCCTCGCGAACGAGTTCGATGGTGCCGTCGCCGAGGGTCCACGCCATGAGCACGCCATCGGCTTTCGGATCGGCGAGCACCGCGGCGGCCGGGACCGAAGCGGCGATGGTTGCCGCGGGGGCAACGCCCAGGCCAACGACGGGAAGGGCGAGTGTCAACGCGAGCTTGTTCACGGCGGCACCTCCAGAAAGCGGTCGGAAAGAAAGCGAACGGTCGTCAGAAGATTGTACGAACGAAAGCAGGCCGGGCTTCACCCGATCGGACGAAGATTGCGGGAGACAGAGGTCCGGTAGGCCAGAACCGCGGGCGCGAGCCCGGCGACCGCACCGAGCAGCACGGTCGAGCCGACGACGGCCGCGGTGAGCCACGGATCGAAAATGGGCTCGACCACCAGGCCGACCTGGGCCTTGAGCGCCGAGGCGACGACCTGCGAGCCGACGAACGCGCCGACGAGCCCCAGCACGGCGCCGAACAGCCCCAGCAGGGCCGACTCGGTCAGCACGAGCACGACGATCCGACGCCGGCTGCACCCGAGCACCCGGAGGATCGCGACCTGCCGGCGGCGCTGCTCCATCGAGTTGTAGAGCGCGAGCATGATCGCGATGCCGCTCGAGACCATGACGGCGGCGGCCATGGCGATCAGGATCTGGTCGATGCTGCCCACGATCTCGAAGAGCGTGTCGATCTCTTCCTTGGGCTGGGCGACGGTGATGGAGGTGTCGGCGCGGAGCTGGGCGAGAATGGCGGGGATCGCGGCGCTGACGGACGAGCCAGCGCGCGTCGCGACGCGGCCATAGATCCCCGTCACAAGCGCGTCCTCGGGCGTCAGGTCGTTGACGGTTGTGGTGGTGACGGTCGGGTCCGCGGCCTGCCGGCGGTCGTGCGCGTGGATGATCCACGAGCTCGTCAGATCGGTGAGCACGGCCCGGTCGTGCGAGGAGCCGGTCGGCTCGAGGATGCCGACCACGCGGTACTCGAAGTCCCTGTGCGTGTGCGGGCTGAACTGGTCGGCGGAGTCGGCGGCCTTTCGGCTGACCTCGGTGCCGTGCACCACGAAGATCGTGTCGCCCACCTGCACGCCGGTTTCCCTGGCGGCGGTCGCGCCGAAGACGACCTCGAAGGGCGCATCGAAGAACTCGCCCTCGACAAGCCGCCAGGGCTCGCCCTCGGTCTCGGGGTCGTCGGGGTTGAAGTCTGGGTCGGGGCTGAATCTGGCGAAGAAGTCCTCGGTGGTCGCGAGCACGGGCATGCCGCGGTAGCTGTCGCCCTGCTGGGTGGGTATAAAGTAGGAGAACGCCGGCGCATAGCTTCGGCGCAGCTCGCCGAGCTTGGCGGCGTCGATGGAGCGTGCGGGCGGGTCGGCGTAGAACACGCCGTTGAGCACGCTGACCAGCGGCGACGAGTCGCGGCTGATGAGAAGGTGCATGTTGCCCGTCCCACGCTCGAACGCGGCCCGGCCCGAGTCGCGCATCGACAGCAGCGTGAGCATGAGCGCGACCGCCACGGCGACGGTGACGACCGTCGTCACGGTCGAGAACATCCGCGCCGTCAGGCTCCGCTTGATGATGGTCAGGTCGCTCACCGACACGGTCAGGCTCCCTGTCCCAGGGGCTCGCCGCGCAGCGCTCCGAGCGATTCGCGGCGTGCGAAACGGGCCGCCATCGCCGGGTCGTGGCTCGTGCACAGCAAGGCGGCACCGATCGACCGGCAGGTCTGCTGGATCAGGTCCATCGCCGCCTCGCCCGTCTCGGGGTCAAGGCTGGCGGTCGGCTCGTCGGCGAGCACGACGACGGGGCTGGTCGCCGCGGCACGGGCGACCGCGACGCGCTGCTGCTGGCCCACGCTGAGCTGCGTGACCTCGCGGTCGGGTGTCTCGAGGCCCATCGTCGAGAGCAGCTCAACCGCCCGAGGCCGGTGGTCGGCCTTCGGAACGCGGCTGAACTTGAGGGCCATCATCACGTTCTCGGCGGCGGTGAAGCCCTGGAGCAGGTTGAAGGTCTGGAAGATCATGCCGAGCTTCGTGCCGCGAAAGAGATCGCGCCGCGCGCCGCGGAGATCGTGCAGGTTCTGGCCGTCGATTTCGATCGAGCCGGCGGAGGGGTCCATCAGACCCGCGATGAGCTGGAGCAGGGTGCTCTTTCCCTCGCCCGAGGCGCCGGTGAGCAGCACCTGCTCGCCGGGTTCGAGCGCGAGGGCGGGGATGCGCACGATATCACTCGGCGCGCCGGGATAGCGGAATGAGAGGTCCTTGATGTCGAGCGCGGCCGCCATGGGTCGGCAGTGTAGCGGCGCGCGATCAGCCGCCGCCGTTGCCGCCGGGTCGGCCGCCGGGTCGGCCGCCGGGGCGGGCGCCGGGGCGGGCGCTGGGCCCGCCGCCCGCCTCGCGTTGGGCCCGCATCATGGTGAAGAACTCGCCCATGAGGCCGGTCTGCTGTGCGTCGCCGTTCTGGAAGGCCTGGCCGAGCCGGTCGCGCATCGCGGCCTGCCGATCGGCACGCGACGGCCCGTCGCCCTCGCCGCCCTCGCGGTTGCCGCGTTCGCCGTTTCCGTCGCCTCGGGGTCGGCCCTGCATCATGCTCTGGAACATCTCCTGCGGGGTCTGGTTGCCCCGGGCGACCTCGCGGATGCTCTCGCCGAACTGAGCCCGCATGATCTCTCGCGCCGCTTCGCGGTCGGCGTCGTCGAAAGTCGTGCGCCACGCCTCGCGCGGGATGTCGCGGAGCAGCGGTGCGGCCTCGGCGTACCACTGCCGCTGCCGGTCGGCGGGGAGCCGGTCGATCCGGCCCGACTTGACCATGCTCAGCGCCTGCTCGGTCGTTTCCGGGAAGCTCACCGGGCGGTGCTGCCACGCGAACCAGCCGCCCGCGCCGATGGCGGCGACCGCCAGCAGCGCCGCGGCGGATCCGACGATCAGCCGCTTGGACCTTGACCAATCGGCGTCAACGGCCTTGCGCTTCTCGAACTCGATGCCTTCGAGGAGCGAGCCGTTCGTGTCGCGTGCGTGTGTTTCGTCTGCCATTACGAGTCCCCGTCCGGTGCTTCGAACTTGCCCACATGCCCGTCGGCGAAAAGCAGGTTGCGCGAGGAGTGGAAGAAGCCGACCTGCACGAGCCGGCCGTCTTCGGTTTCGTAGGTGTTGCCGTCGAAGTCGTAGACGACGGGCACCTGCGTCGGGTTCATGCCGAGCGCGCGGATGAACCACGACTCGTCGAGCCGGCGTCCGCCCAGCCCGCTGATATAGGTGTATGACGTGCCGCCGATGCGTTCGTTGCCCGTCTCGTCGGTCCACTCGATGCCGTGAACCTGCTTGTCGCCCGGGCACTTCCAGAGCTCGGCCCCGCCGTCAAGGTAGTTCGTCATGCGCTCCATCAGCGAGGCGTTGAACTCCTCGAGTTCTTCTGGCGGCAGGCCGAAGTCGTTGGCGTCGATCCGCAGCCAGGGCTCGGGCATGTAGCGGGCGGAGGGGTATTGGTCCCGGTTGTCCTGGATGTAGAGCTCCACGCCCTGGCCCACACCGCGCAGCGTGGCGCCGCAGGCCACCCGCCGGGCCGCGTCGCGAGCGAGCGGCAGCGTCGGCAGCAGGATGCCGATGAGCACGGCGATGATCGAGATCGTCACCAGCAGCTCGATGAGCGAGAACGCGCGGGGCCTCATGGAGGCACAACGCCGGCGCCCCTCGGCTCTTGCACGGGAGCTCAGTTTCATGCCCAACCTTAGCGGCCAGGGGCTAGCGGCGGACATGCTCGCCCGTTTCCACCACCCGGATCAGTTCCTGGTTGGTCAGCACGGCGTCGAGCGACGACACGGAGAGCACCTGCATCGGGATCGATCGGCCAACATCGGCGCTGCCGCAGGTGGCCTGCGGGGCATCGAACCTCGGCACACCCTGCGTGATCGTCCGCTGCGTGCGGGTTCCGTTGTGCCAGACATCGACGATCACGGCGGACGCGTCGTAGCGGATGGCGGCCTTGAGATCGTCCAGCCTCTGGAGCGAGCTGGCCTGGAAGAGATCGATGAATTGCGGCTCGCCCTCGCCGTCGGCGATGCGGGCGAACAGCGTCACGCCGCTCCGCCAGCCGAGCTCGACGAACCGAGACGGGCCTTCGCTGATCGAGAAGAAGGCGTGGTCCACATCGACGCCGTCCGACCGCGCCTGGTTGTAGTAGCCCTCATCGACGCCCTGCGGATCGGCGATGCCGTGGAAGATGGCGGTGCCCTCGGCGGGAAGGCCGGAGACGCGCTGGACCTCGTCGGGCAGCAGCAGCGGCAGGGTGGTGGAACTTCCCGCGGCGGTGCGGAAGGCGTTGGGCGGGCCCGCGTAGCCGATCGGGTACATCTGGTCATCCCCCGCCGCGACGCCGATGACCTGCATGTAGAACGACACCGGGACTTCGCCAGGGCCGGCGCCGTTCGGCTGGTCGGCGGTGTTCGTCGAGGTGACGCGCATCCGCAGGCTGTTCATGAGGCTCCCGCGGTAGGGCAGACGCAGGATCACCCAGTCGCAGCCCTCGATGCGAACGACGCGGTAGTTGACGCCCGGCGTGGGGCCGGGCCCGTCGCCGAAGGAGAACTGCCACGGCATAACGCGGGCGGGCGTGCGTGCCGGGTCGTTGAGCACGGCGACGAGCAGCTCCGCCGTCCGCATGCCCTCCGAAAGCTGCGACTGGAACGGATCGCCGATGGCGCTGAGAAATGTGTCGCACAGCGGCAGCGTGTCGGAGCCGAGGCCGCTGAGGTAGACGGGGCTGGTTTCCGAGCCGTCGGTTTCGACGTAGTACACGGGTCCGTAGCCCGGCAGCTCGAATCCCGCGGCGCTGAGTACCGCGAGATCGGCGTCGGTCGCGAACCGAGAATTGATGCCGGGCCTGGCCTCGAGCTGGCAGACGGCCGCGTTGCGAAGCTGGTCCGGGCCGGCTTCGAGGCTGTCGTCGAGCTGCGAATCGCCCGCGGCGAACAGCGGCTGATACTGCGCGTAGCCGGCGCCGATCAGCCGTGGCTCAACGAGCTCGGGCGGGCGGAGAAAGCGGATCCTGTTGATCGGGCTCTCGCGGCCGATGCCGATGCCCGTAAAGATCGTTCGGCCGTCGTCGGTCATGGCGAATGTCTGCATCGCGACCTGCTGGGCGACCTTCGAGAACACGACGCGATCGTCGGGCGTGGCCTTGCCAACCATCAGCGCATTCGGGGTGGCGCTCCCGACGAAGTTCGTCTGCGAGATGTAGCCGGCGTACCACTCGGGGGCCTCGGGCGTGGGGGTGTAGAGCGCGAAGACGTTGATGCCGCTGGCGTTGTCGGCGAAGCCGAACTGGCTGGACGCGCCCCAGCGCTGCCAGACGGCCGGGTAGGGGCTCTCGGTCAGCGGGTCGAAGGTGTCAACATCGTACGCGTAGATCGCGTGGCCCCGGGTCACGTCGGCGCCGAAGAGGATCTGCGAGCGCTTGGGGCCCGGCGCGGCCCCGACGAACTGCGGCGCGCCCCAGTCGGTCTCGCCGATCCCGTCTTCCACGCGTCGGCCGAAGATGTTCCGGGCCTCGGTCCATGCCGACGCGCCGGTCGGGGGCGACCAGTCGTCGAGCGCCTGCCACCGCGACGAGGGCGGCTCGGCGAACGCAAGGGCCATCGGCTGCCCGTTGTAGGTGTAGCCGGCGACGAAGCCCTCGGCGTCCGAAAGGTTCGCGATCGAACGGATGTACACGGCCTGATCGGAGATCACATCGCCCGTGGACACGAAGGCGGTCACCAGCCCCGTGGTCGAGTTCCGCGCAAGCGCGAAGTTGTGAAAGTGATCCACCAGATTGCCCTCGGCACGCTCAAGCGCAACGACCGGCGGCTCGAAGGTCCAGGGCGACCCCTTTGCCGGCCGCGTCGCGCGGACCATGACGGCCCAGCTCTCGTTGTTGCTGCCGCCGGCGTAGTCGACGGCGGTGAAGACGATCTCGTTCTCTGAGCGGAGCACGTACGAGCTGGTCGACCACTCTCGCACGCGGAGCGGGGCCGTGGTCTGCAGGTCGAGGTCGCAGAACACGGTGGTGAGCTGCGAGCCCGCGCCGCCGTCGCCGCTCAGCCCGCCCGACGGCGTGTAGTTGCCGACCGAGATCGCCACCCCGGTTCGTCCCGTGCGGACGGCCTCGGAGACGAGGAACCAGGCGTCCTGAAAGTACTCGCCGGCGCCGGGGCGGAAGCGGTCGCCGGGCTCCGGAGGCGGCGCCCAGTCGGCCGGGTCGGGGCGGTCGTCGAGCACGAGCGTGTACCGTCGGGCGTTGCTCGGCGTAGGTCCGGCCGGATCGCCGCTGATCTCGAGGCCGTGCGAGGCCTGAATGGTCGAGAAGGCAGCCCCCCGGACAGCCAGGGCGTGGAACTGCACCAGCTCACCGCTCGACGCGTAACCGGCCCCCAGGTGGATGGCGCCGCCTCCAACGTTGGTGAAGGTGCGGTCGAGTCTGGGGGCGGGCACGCGGAGGATGGGGCCGTCGAACCGTGGCTCGTTCGGTGCCGCGTCCTCACCCAGCGGGCTGCGGGCCTGCACCGGGCGGCTGAAGGTCGGTGTCAGACCCGCTGTGGCGATGCCCTGCCGCGTGAGATCGACCGATTCGAAGGTCCGGCAGCCCGCGTTCCAGTTCTGGATCCACGACGACAGGTCGGCGGGCGTGATGGCGCCGTCGAAGTTCTGGTCGGCCAGGATGTCGCGCCGGTTGTAGGCCAGGATCCAGGCGCTGTAGTCGGCGGGCGTGACGGCGCCGTCGCCGTTGATGTCGCCGGGGCACTGACCCGAGGCGAGATCCGACCAAAGGCCGATAAAGATCGCTGCCGTCGCGGCTTTCGCCAGGCCCCGCCACTCGTTCCGCGGTTGCATCAGCGCAGACCCTCCCCCGACACCCTCAAGACCTCCGAACATACCTCGGATCGACGAAAACGCGAGCGGGATTGACTCGGAGCCTTGACGATCTGCATCGGGAGGCCGGCGGGCGTGGAATTCGGGGCCGAGCCAGGCAATACTTCCCTCCGCGACAGATCACGGGCGAAGGACGTTCGTGCCATCACAGAGGGGCGATCCGCAGCATGGCTCATTCGGTCTCAGCAAAGAAGCGTATTCGGCAGAACGAGTCTCACCGGGCGCGGAACCGCTGGCGTTTGCGCACGATGCGGGCGGCGATCAAGAGCTTCGAGGCCGCGATCGCCGGCGGCGACGCCGCGGCGGCGAAGACGAGCTTCCAGCAGGCGTGCTCCATTATCGACCGCACCGCGCAGAAGGGTGTGATCCACCGCCGCCAGGCCGACCGCCGCAAGAGCCGGCTCAACCAGCGGCTCAGGGCGTCGCTCGGTTCGTGAACCGGTGATGAGCGGGTCGGCCCGCGACGAGTCGCAACTCTCCTCTCAAACAAGTCTCTACGCCGACGCGTCCAAGCGGCCGCTCGTCATCGGTCTGTTCCTGCTGCCCGGGATCGTGTTCTACGAGGCCGTCGCGGTGGCGGTACTGGGTGAGGACGGCGGCGGATCCGTCCTGACCTCCCGCAATCTGATCCACACGCTGTTCGAGGTGTTCGGCGTGATCGGCGTGCACCTGCCCGGGATTCTGCTCGTGGCGACGCTGCTGGCACAGCACCTGATCATGCGCGACTCATGGCGCGTCCGGCCCACGGTGCTGCTCGCGATGCTCGCCGAGTCGGTCCTGTGGTCGCTGCCGATCCTTGTGCTGGCCGGGGTGATGGGTCTTCTCGCCCCGATGGTCGAGCCGGCCCCCGCTCTGCCCGCCGCGGCGGTCGCGGTCGGGGCGGGCGTCTACGAGGAATTTGTCTTCCGGTTCGTCCTGATCGCGGCGGTGCACGCGCTGCTCGTTGATCTGTGCTCGGTCAAGGAGCGCGTCGGCAGATGGCTCGCGGTGGGGGCGTCGGTGTTCGCCTTCGCCTCGTACCACGGGATCCAGACCGGTTCGGGCATCGATGTCCCGGCGGCCGCGTTCTATGTTCTGGCGGGCCTTCTGCTGAGCTGGCTCTTCCTGGCGCGGGGTCTGGGCATCGCCGCGGGAGCGCACGCGGTCTACGACCTGCTCATCCTGGTGCTGCTGCCGGCCCTCCGCGTCGGTTGACGGGGACGGGTGTGCGGCTAGCATGCCCTCAGACGGCCCCATCGTCTAGTCTGGTCCAGGACGTCAGGTTCTCATCCTGAAAACCGGGGTTCGAATCCCCGTGGGGTCATTTGAAGCTCGCAAGCCCCGGTGGAATCGGGGTTTGCCGGCCGCTGGTGAAGTCTTCACAGAACACCGTGCGGCGCGTTCTTCAAGCACTCTAAATACAGCCTTGACGAAACCTCTCCGCGTGCAAGCGATGCTTGTACTTGCAGACAAAGGCCGTCTGCGTGGATCGAGTTTCAGCCAAGGAAGAACCATGACTGTGATGACACGACTCGCCCGGGTCGGTGCCCGCCGCCAGGCTTCGGCATTCACCCTTATCGAACTCCTCGTCGTGATCGCGATCATCGCACTGCTGATCGGCATTCTCCTGCCGGCGCTCGGCAAGGCGCGGGCGTCGGCTCAGGCCGTCGTGACCGCCGCCAACATGCGGGCCATCGGTCAGGGCAACGCGGCGTACAACGGCGAGAACAAGGACTTCATCCCGCCGTCGTACGTCTATGCCTCCGATGACGAGGGCTTCAACTGGCGGCTTGAGGACCAACTCCGGAATCATCCCAACCCGACCAACGGCTACATCCATTGGTCGAAGTTCCTGTTCAGCGGCAACGACACGAGCAACGACGCGTTCGAGGGGCCGGCCGTGCAGAACAACGGCGCCCCCCGCACCAACCCGGGCCCTGTCGAGGACAACTGGGAGCCGGGCCAGGTGAACGGTCTGGGCCAGACCGTCGACGGCACCGGCACCCGCCCCGAGGACCGCCAGGCCACCCGCATGGCCTTCGGCGCGAACGGCGCGATCATGCCCAGGAACAAGCTGGTGAACCCGAACGATCTCGGCACGCGGCGCAACTACAACCTCGTGAAGTCTTCGATCATCAACTTCACGAGCGAGACGATCCTCGCCGCCGAGTACTTCGACGGCGACGACACCATCCGCGGGGGCAACGACTGGCGGAGCATCTCGTCGGGCACGCCGACGGGTGACGATCCTCCCACCGGCGGCGCCAACACGTTCACGGTCAAGAGCCACCGCCCGTTCAGCCCGTTCGCTTCGTTCGGCGGCGGCGGCTATTCGTCCGACGACATCCTCAACGAGCCCATCCGCCCCAATATCCCGCGAGGATCTGAGGTGTGGGGATACCAGAACCCCGAGCTGTTCGACGCCGCCGCGGACGATCGGCCCGGCTTGGCGATCAACCTCGGGCTGTTCATGGTCGGAATGCCGCACGGCGGCAAGGGCAACTTCCTCTTCGTGGACGGACACGTCGATCGGTTCACGATCCAGGAGACCATCACCGGTCGCCTCTGGGGTGACCGGTACTACTCGCTGAGCGGCGACAACAAGGTCCGCGTCGGCGATCCGGAAACGGGCAGCGGTTATCTGAACTGATCCACAGGCCGCCGCGGAAACGCGGCGGCCTGCTTTCGTGCATGAAGCGGGGGGAGAGAGATTCCCCGCGACAGACCGACCGGCGAACGAAGCCCAGCGGCTTCGGGCGCGATTCGTGTGTCACAGGGACACGCCCGCGGCGGGGGAAGCCCGCCACTCATCGGATTCGATCCCAATCGGAGAGATCTCGTCATGACAAGCCAGCTGAAGATTGCCGGACTGATCGCCTGCTGCGGCCTCGCCGCGCCGGCCGCCGCCCAGCCGTTCCTCGTGAACATCTCGGGCGCCACGCTGCTCGAGTCGTTCCTGACCTCGCGTGCGTCGACCAACGACTTCGTCGACCTCGACGGCGACGGCCAGGCCGGCAGTGTGAACTTGAACAACGAGCAGCTCGCCGACACGGGCACCTCGGTCGCCGCCGGGCTCGCGTCCGACTACTTCGTGATCCAGTACACCGCCGTGGGCTCGGGCAACGGCATCGGCGACCTCGACCTCCGCGGCGTCTGCCGCCCGAACGCGCTGGGCGTCGTCACCGACGGCAACTCGAACTACATCCGCGGAGTTGACGATGTGGCCCAGGCCATCGCCAGCAACCCGTTCTGGGGCAACCCGGGCGATCCCAACATCACCGCCGACGACTCGTTCGTCTCGATCAACGTCGCCAACGGCTTCTTCAACCGCGTTGAGTTCAACAACGGCGGCACGCTCGCCGCGCCGAGCAACAGCAACAACCCCCGCGCCTACCCCGTCCGCTCGACCCTCGACGGCACCTACATTGCCGTCAACAGCACCAACGACAACACCCACGGCATCCAGATCGACCTCGCCCCGACCGATGTGCCGATCTTCTGGTTCGTCGAGCAGGCCGGCACCCCCGAGTTCGACGATGTCCCCAACGAGGCCGGCTACGGCAAGAACCCGATCCAGGGCGTCAGCCTTGACGGCTCGGCCAATGTTCGCGACAACACGCTCGTCGAGCTTGCCAACACCAACACACTCACCTCCAACCCCGACAACTGCACCATCTTCGACAACGCCCTGACCATCGCCCCGGTCGCCGCCATCGTCAGCTACGGCGTCGGCATCTCGCAGCTCAACTTGAGCGAGATGCGCCACGGGCTTGTCACCGGTCGCCTGCCCAGCGGCGAGAACCTGGTCTTCGGCACCCGTGACTCGGGCTCGGGCACGCGCAACGCCTTCGTCAACGGCGTCTGCCTCGATCCCTCGTGGGGCATGGGCGACAATGTCGGTCCCCGTCTGTCGGCGAGCTCGAACGACAACCTCAGCCCGAACTGGCAGCCCACCAACACGGGCGGCTCGAGCCGCATGGACGCCGTGGTCCGCGATCACCGCCTCGCCACCGGTCACACCGGTGCCGAGCGCCTGAACAACTACAAGACGGCCAACAACGGCACCGGCGAGATCGACGTGCTCGCCCTCCGCAACGACATCACCGGTACCGCCGCCGCCACCTACAACCGCCCCTTCATCGACAACCTGCTCGACAACGACATCGACAACGGTTATCTCCCGGTCGGCCCCGGCGTGATCGCCTCGATCGGCCGCCCGGAGCAGACCGACCCGTTGGCTCCGGACTACATGGCCAACCAGGCCGCCGCCGACTACCTGCGGAACATCAACGCCGCCATCCTC
>DAIOTV010000002.1:66088-72341 GCA_036751825.1 Phycisphaerales bacterium | reverse complement strand
GCGACCTCCTCGGTGTCCTCCTTGAGGTCGGTCACCAGGACATCGGTCGTGAGCATCAGGCCCGAGACCGAGGCGGCGTTGATCAGGGCCTGCTTGGCGACGAGCGCCGGGTCGATGATGCCGGCCTTGACCAGGTCCTCGTAGTCGCCCGTCGCGGCGTTGAGGCCGACACTGCCGGACTCTTCCTTGACGTTCTCGACGGCGAGGTCGCCGTCGAAGCCGGCGTTCTCGGCGATCTGGCGGAGCGGGGCCTCGACGGCCTTGGCGACGATGTCGAAGCCGAACTTCTCGTCGCCGGTGGCCTTCTTGCCCGCAGCGATGATGGCGGCCTGTGCCCGGAGCAGCGCGACGCCGCCGCCGGGGACGAAGCCTTCCTTTGCCGCAGCGCGAGTGGCGTGCAGGGCGTCGTCGACCATGTCCTTGCTCGCCTTCATCGCGACCTCGGTCGCGCCGCCAACATTGATGATCGCCACGCCGCCGGTGAGCTTGGCCAGCCGCTCGGCGAGCTTCTCGCGGTCGTAGTCGCTTGTCGACTTCTCGCGCTGGGCCTCGATCTGCGAGACGCGGGCCTGCACATCAGCCTTCTTGCCGGCCCCCTGGATGATCGTGGTGTCGTCCTTGGTCACGACGACCTTCTTGGCCTTGCCGAGTTCGCTGAGCTCGACCGACTCGAGGCTGCGGCCCAGGTCCTCGCTGAAGAACGTGCCGCCGGTGAGCGCGGCGATGTCGCCCAGCATCTGCTTGCGGCGGTCGCCGAAGCCCGGGGCCTTCACCGCCGCGACCTTGAGCGTGCCACGCAGACGGTTGATGACCAGCGCGGCGAGCGCCTCGTTCTCGACATCCTCGGCGATGATCAGCAGCGGCTTGCTGCCGCCGGCGACCTTGTTGAGCAGCGGCAGCAGGTCGGCCATGTTGCCGATCTTCTTCTCGTGGATCAGGATGTGGACATCCTCGAGCACGCACTCGGCCGTCTTCGGGTCGGTCAGGAAGTAAGGCGACAGGTAGCCCTTGTCGAACTGCATGCCCTCGACGAACTCGAGCGTCGTCTCGGCGCCCTTGCCGTCCTCGACCTCGACCACGCCGTCGGGGCCGACCTTGGCGATCGCCTCGGCGATCAGCTCGCCGATCTCGGCATCGTGGTTCGCGCTCACGGTGGCGATCTTCTTGTAGTCGGCCTTGCCCTTGCAGGGGGTGGCGAGCTTGTCGATCGCCTCCGCGGCGGCCTCGGCGGCGGCGTTGATGCCCCGCTGCAGGTGCACGGGGTTCGCGCCGGCGGTCACATGGCGCAGGCCCTCGGTGAAGATCGCCTGGGCGAGCACGGTCGCGGCGGTGGTGCCGTCGCCCGCTTTGTCGGCGGTCTTCTTGGCGACCTGGTGGACCATTTTCGCGCCCATGCTCTGGAAGGGCTCGGGCAGCTCGATCTCCTTCGCGACCGAGACGCCGTCCTTGGTGACGGTCGGGCCGCCGAACGACTTCTGGATCACCACATGCCGCCCGCTCGGGCCCATCGTCACCTTGACGGCGTCGGCGAGGCGGTCCACGCCTTTCTTCAGCTCGGCAAGGGCGGAATCGTCGAACATCAGCTGCTTCTGACCCATGGCAATCTCCGTCATCTCAACACCGGGATGACCGGTGCGGTGTGTGCGTCTCGTTCAGCGGCTAGGCCGCGGTGTTCCAATCGCCGTAGCCCGCCCGGGCCGCGGCCTGTCCTGCGTACTCGTCGAACGCCTCGCGGAACGCGGGCGTGTCGTAATTCTGCCAATCCCCCACCGCTCCCTTGCGGTAGAAATCGTTGGGCCGCTCCGACCCAAAGCCGGCCCGGGTGTTGCCCCCGGCCTCGATCGACGCCGCCTTCGACGCGTCGAGCCCGAGGAACTCGAGCATGCGCTTCAGCTCGCCCGCCGTGTCGGCGTGGAGCCGTTCGTACCGAAGCTCGAGCAGGGGCGCCGGGTAGCTCTCTCTCACCTCCAGGTCCTGCTCGAGCCGCTTGGCCCACTGCTGCGCAACGAACCCGACCCACCGCTTCTGCCCCAGCAGATCGCTCGCCGTTTCGTAGCACGACTGAGGCGGGCTCGCGTTGTAGCGCTCGGCGTAGGGCATGAAGAACTCGCGGATGCCCTCGCCCCAATGCCTGAGATTGAACTCGGGCTTCAATCGCAGGTAGTGGTAGGTGTAGCTCACCACCACATCCCGCCCGTCGCGGACGAGCCACATCGTGGGCGCCCCCGGCAGCACCTCGGCGAGGCCGCGGGGCGAGCGGTCGCCCAGCACCGTCGCCCCCGGATTGTCACGGAGGTTGCAGAGCAGCACCCTGCGAACCAGATCGTGCACGGCCTCGGTCGCGATGGTGCGGCAGGGCTCGCCGTGACCCTTCTGGTGCGGCGCAGAGGTGAACTGGTCGAGCGCCCAGCCAAACACATTGAGGAAATACTCCCCGTCGCATCGAACCTGAGGGTGCAGGTTCAGCAGGTTGTTCACCCAGTTCGTGCCCGACTTGCCGAAGCCGCAGACGAAGAAGAACCGGTACTCGGTGTCTTTGCCGTCGACGACCGTCCGCATCCGCCACGGCTCGTGGGCGCCCGAGGCATCGCGCAGGGCGCGCGAGAGGCCCCGGGCCTGGAACCGTTCCGGCGCGAACCGCCGCAGGTTGTCACGCACTGAGGTGAACACGCGGTGCGGGTCTCCGTTGGTTTAGCCGATCACGCCGAGCAGCTCGGTCTCGCGAACGATCAGGTGCTTGACGCCCTTGATCTCGACCTCGCTGCCGGCGTATTTGCTGTAGACGACCGTGTCGCCCTTCTTGACCTGCAGCTTCGCGGTCTGCCCGTTGTCCAGCCGCTTGCCCGGACCAACGGCCACGACGGTGCCCTGGATCGGCCTTTCCTTGCTCGACTCGGGCAGGTACAGCCCCGAAGCGGTCTGCTTCTCAGGCTCCTGCGGCTTGACGAGGACGCGGTCTTCGAGTGGTTTGACTGCCATTGTTTGTGTCTCCGTTCCGCGCGGCGCGTGCCGCGGAAATCTGCGATTCGATTAGAACCCCATGCCGCCCATGCCGCCCATGCCACCCATGCCGCCCATCGGGTCCATGCCCGCGCCGGCGCCGGCCGGGGCAGCGTCCTTCGGCTCTGGCTTGCTGGTCACGATGCAGTCGGCGGTCAGCAGCACGGTCGCGACGCTCGCGGCGTTCTGGAGCGCCAGACGATCGACCTTGGCGGGCGTGATGACGCCGGCCTTGACCAGGTCCTCGTAGGTGTCGGTCAGCGCGTTGTAGCCCATGTTGCCCTCGTGCTCCTCGACCTTGGCGACGACGACCGAGCCCTTGGCGCCGGCGTTGTCGGCGATCGTGCGCAGCGGCACTTCGAGCGCGTTGTACACCACGTTCAGGCCCGCGGCGAAGTCGTACTTCGCGTGGCCGATCTCGTCGGCGGAGACCTCGTCGGCCTTGCCGAAGACGGCCTTCCACTCCTTGACCTTCTCGATCGCCGAGCGGGCCCGGATGAAGCTGGTGCCGCCGCCGGGCACGATGCCCTCATCGAGCGCGGCCCGCGTCGCGTGCTTGGCGTCCTCCACGCGGTCCTTCTTCTCCTTGAGCTCGGCCTCGCTCGCCGCGCCGACCTCGATGGTCGCGACGCCACGCGTCAGCTTGGCCAGACGCTCCTCGAGCTTCTCGCGGTCGTAGTCGCTGGTGGCGTTCTCGATCTCCCGGCGGATCTGCTCGACCCGGGCCTCGATGTCCTTCGCATCGCCCGCGCCCTGCACGATGGTCGTGTGGTCGTTGTCCACCGTGATCCGCTTGGCCAGACCCAGCTGCGCGATCTCCACGGTGTCGAGCTCGGTGCCCAGGTCCTTCATGATCGGCTCGGCGCCGGTGAGCACGGCGATGTCCTGGAGCATGGCCTTGCGGCGGTCGCCGTAGCCCGGGGCCTTGACGGCGCAGACCTGAAGCGTGCCGCGAAGCTTGTTGATCACGAGCGTGCTCAGCGCCTCGCCCGTGACATCCTCGGCGATGATCAGCAGGGGCTTCTTGGCCTCCATGACCTTCTCGAGCAGCGGCACGAGCGTGCTGATGCGGTCGATCTTGTCCTCGTGGACGAGCACGAGGCACTTCTCGAGCTCGACCTTCATCTCGTCGGCATTGGTCACGAAGTTGGGCGACAGGAAGCCGCGGTCGAACTGCATGCCCTCGACGACCTTGACCATCGACTCAAGGCTCTTGCCCTCTTCGATGGTGATCACGCCGTCCTGCCCGACCTTGTCGAACGCCTCGGCCATGAGCCGGCCGACCTCGGGATCGTTGTTGCCCGAGATGGTGGCCACGCTCTGCACGTCCTTGGTGGTGCTGATCGGGGTCGCCATGGCGTCGATCTCGGCGGCGACGGCCTCAACACCCTTCTTCATGCCGCGGACGAGGGCGTTGGCCTCGACGCCCGCGGCGATGTACTTCAGGCCCTGCTTGAACAGCGCCTCGGCCAGAACGGTCGCGGTGGTGGTGCCGTCGCCCGCGTCGTCGGAGGTCTTGCTGGCAGCCTGCTTGACGAGCAGGGCGCCCATGTTCTCGGCTTTGTCGCTGAGCTCGATGTCATCGGCGACGGTCACGCCGTCCTTGGTGACCTTGGGCCCGCCCCAGGACTTGTCGAGGACGGCGGTTCGGCCTCGAGGACCCAGGGTGCTCTTGACGGCTTTGGCGAGTTTCTCGACGCCGGCGAGCAGGGCCTGGCGTGCGTCGGTGTCGAAGGTGAGCTCTTTGGCTGCCATGGACGCTTCTCTCCGCTTGGGGCCCGGCGGAAAGCCGCGGGCCGGGTGCGTGGACATAGAACGATGTGTACGGGGTCAGCATGGCAAAGCCTGTGCCAACGCCCCACCCGGGCTCCCAGCACCGCTCACGCTCGGCACGGGGCGATCGCCGGGTCGGTCGTCGTGACACGCCCTGCGCCACCGCCCGCCCCCAACTGCCAAGCTGGCAGGCGACTCCGCATGTTGCGTTCGCGCTGCCAACGGACGCGAGATGGGCTACCATCGGCCCATGATGACGCTCGCCGCGACCGATCTCAGCAGCTACCTGCCGCTGGCCATCATCATCCTCATGGCGATCACCTTTGCGGTGGTCAACATCGTGGGCACGACCGTGCTCGGTCCACGCCGTGACGGTGCGGTCAAGGGCATCCCGTACGAGAGCGGCATGAACCCGGTCGGCAGCGCCCGGAAGCGGTTCAACGTGCGGTTCTACCTCATCGCCATGGTCTTCCTCGTCTTTGATGTCGAGATCGTCTTCCTCTACCCCTGGGCGGTCACCTTCCCGAACATCGACTTCCAGGCCCCCGGCGCCGCCGAGTGGCTGGTGCGGATCCTGTTCTTCATGTTCACCACCGTGATCGCCTATCTGTACGGATTCCGCAAGGGTGTCTTCAAGTTTGACTGACGCCCGGATGGGTCCGCGTGCCCGGCTCATCGGCGCCGGCGTCGCGGCGGCGTGCGCCGCGGTGCTCCTCGTCGCGGCCGGTCTGTCCGCCGACGACGCCGGACATGGCACACACGAGCAGTTGGGCCTGCCCGCCTGCGGGTGGGCGGAATCGTTCAATGCACCCTGCATGACCTGCGGCATGACAACCTCGTTCACGCACGCCGCCAACGGCGAACTGTGGCAGTCCTTCGTCACGCAGCCGATGGGTATGCTTCTGTCGGTTGGGACCGCGGCGGTGTTCTGGCTCGGCCTGTTCGTTGCTGTCACCGGGTCCCGCCTGGGCGAACACCTCGCAAGACTCGTGACGACACGGACCCTCGTCATCGCGGCCGGACTCGGAGGCGCAGCATGGGTGTACAAGATCGCGGTCTGGAACGCCGGCGGATGATCCTGCCGCGGATTGCCGCCACAGCCGCACTGGCCTCGCTCGGAGCATCGCTCGCGGCGTGCGAGATCGTGGCGTTCCCGTTCTTTGCGTACAACGAGTTTCAGAAGACCCAGTCGCACATCGCGCCTGCGGCGTACACGGGGCTCGACGGCCAGAGCTTCGCCGTGCTCGTCTCGGGCGACCGGGCCCTGCACGCCGACTTCCCGGGGATCGTTCCGCAGATCACCAATCAGGTCTCCGAACGCCTGAAGGCCGAGACCAAGGCGACGGGCTATGTGCCGGCTCAGGCCATGCTGCGGTACCTGTACGAGAACCCGGGCTGGGCGGCGCAGGCGTTCAGCGAGGTCGCCGAAGAACTGGGCGTGGACCGGCTGGTGGTCGTCGATGTGCAGGAGTTTCGGCTC
>DAIOTV010000002.1:0-66078 GCA_036751825.1 Phycisphaerales bacterium | reverse complement strand
CAACGATCCCGGCAACCGGTTTCTCTACGACGGCGTTGCCGCGGCAACCGTTGCGGTCATCGAGGCCGACGGTCTCAGCCCCGACGACATCGCCTTCGAGTTCTTCGTGAACGTGACCTTCCCCGACGCGGGTGGCTTCGGGCCCGAGGACTTCACGCAGCAGGAAGTGGCGTCGGTGCTCATGACGCGGTTCGTCAACCGCGCGACCTGGCCCTTCTACGACGCCGAGATACCGAATGAACTCGCGTACTAGCCGGATCCTCGCTTCGCTGCTGCTGGCCCTGCTCGCGTTGCCGATCGGGGGCTGCAACATTGTCGCGCCCGTGCTGCTGCTCGTGTCCGGGCCGGCAACGTTCGAGGCCGAGCACAAGCTGGACGACAAGCGTCCCACGGTGATCTTCGTCGACGATCCGCGGAGCCAGATTCCTCGCCGGGCGCTCCGGCTGGAGATCCTCAACGCGATCCAGGATGACTTTCTGCGGAAGGGGCTCGTCGAGGATCTGATCGAGGGACAGACCGCGATCCGGGTGGCGGACTCGGATTCCTCGGCTGGGCAGATGTCCGTGACCGAAGTGGGCCGCGCCGTGGAGGCGGAGGTCGTGGTGTGGGTCACAGTGGACCGTTTCGTGCGCCCAACGCCCGCCGGCGACACGCAGAGCTCGATCTCGCTCCGGGTGCGAGTCGTCGACGCCGAGGCCAACCGGTTCGAGTACCCGGCCAAACCGACGGGACGCCTCGTGACGGTGACGGAGACCATCCGGCGAGGCACCGTGGCGAACGCCGCGGGCGCCCGCACCGCGGCCGAGATCGACATCGCCAAGAAGGCCGGGCTGGCGGCGGCCCAGCTGTTCTATGAGCATCCGGTCACGGTGCACGCCGAGGACCGAGGGCTGTGATTCCGGTGGTCGACTCGTGGGGGAGCGTGCCACCCCCTCCTGGCGCAGCGGACGACGACGAGCTCTTCGCCGCGTCTGGTGCGGACGCCGCCGTCGTCATCGGTGACGGCCGAGGTCTCGAGCGTGCCCTCGGCATGGGCGTCCGGGTGCTGACGCACATCGGCGTGCGCCCGCAGTTGATGAGCCTGACGCGGCGGCAGGTCCGGAGCAAGCTGCCCCAAAGAAGCGACCTTGTGCCGATGTCGATCTGGACCGCCGGTCTGCTGTCGGCGTCGATCGGCCACGGGTTGGACCCGAAGACGGCCCCCGGGCGGCCCGTGTCAACGACCCGCCCCTTTGTGCTGCCGATCGCGAGCGACCCCCGGGCGATCGATGCCTTTCGCCTCGTTGCCGCCGCGGCGCTGCTCACAGCAGCCGACCGGCGTTGCCTGATCGGTCTTCCGTTCGGTGCCACGGAGATGCCCCGCGCACGACGGTGGCTGTGCGCGAGCGATCGGATCGTCAGCGTGGAGGCGCTGCCCAGGCCCGCGCCGGCGTACATCACACGCGCCGACATCATCGTGGACTTCGGCGTCACGCCGGGCGGCTCGATCGACGCCGCCTGCCGTTCCGCCGCCGCGATCCGCATCGACGCCGCCGACGCGGCAACACCGATGTCGATCGCGACGGCCATCGTGCAGGGCGCGAGGGCGGGAGCGAGCGTGTGAGCGAGCGGCCAACGAGCCTGCTGTTTGTCTGCCTCGGCAACATCTGCCGCTCGCCGCTTGCGGAGGGGATTTTCCTTCATCTGGCCGATGAACGAGGAATTCGGGACCGATTCGTGGTCGACTCTGCAGGCACCGGAGGTTGGCACGCCGGCAGCCCCGCCGATCCGCGGTCGATCGCGGTGGCGCGGAAGCACGGCGTGGACCTGCCCTCGCGAGCGCGACAGGTGCACGCGTCAGAAAGCGAACGATGGGACCTCGTGCTCGCGATGGACTCGCAGAACCGCGACGACCTCATCGATCTCGGCTTCGACCCGGGCCGCGTGCGGCTGATGCTGGACCTTGACCCGAACGCCGACGCGAAGAGCGTGCCCGATCCGTACTACGGCGGGGACGACGGCTTCGACACCGTGTACGCGATGCTGCGCGCCGCGTGCGAGGGTCTTCTCGACGAGCTCGCCGGCTAGAGATCGAGCAGAAGCGTCTCGGGCGCTTCGATCGCTTCCCTGACCGCCACCAGGAACTTGACGGCGCCCTCGCCGTCAACGATGCGGTGGTCGTAGCTGAGCGCGAGGTACATCATCGGGCGGAGCGCGACCTGGCCCGGGTTCCGCGGGTCTTCGACCGCCCGGTTCTTGATCGCGTGCATGCCGAGGATGCCCGACTGGGGCGGGTTCAGGATGGGCGTGGACATCAGGCTGCCGAAAATGCCCCCGTTCGTGATCGTGAAGGTGCCGCCGGACATTTCTTCCAGCGTGATCTTGCCGTCGCGGGCGCGAACCGCGAGGTCCTTGATGCCCGATTCGATCTCGGCGAACGAGAGCGTGTCCGCATTGCGGAGAATCGGCACAACGAGACCTTTGGGGCTGGCCACGGCGACGGCGATGTCGCAGTACTCGTGACTCTGGATCGCGGGCTTGCCCTCGTCGTCTTCGACGATGTACGAGTTCACGTTCGGCTGGGCTTTCAGGCCGCGGACGACGGCCTTGACGAAGAAGGACATGAAGCCGAGGTTGATGCCGTGCTTCTCGGCGAAGGGTTCCTTGTACTTCTTGCGCAGTTCCATGACCTCGGTCATGTCGCACTCGTTGAAGGTGGTGAGCATCGCGGCGGTCTGCTGGGCCTCGACGAGGCGCGACGCGATGCGCTGGCGCAGCGGCGACATGCGGGAGACCGACTTGCCCCGCTGCGGAGCGGCGGCCGCGCCGCCGGGTGCCCGTCCGTTGCCGCCGGCCTGAACGTACGCCAGAACATCTTGCTCGCGAATTCGGCCGTGCGCTCCGGTGCCGGTCACGTGGCCCAGATCGACGCCGTGGTCGTCGGCAAGCTTGCGGGCGAGGGGGGTGGCGTTCGCGGTGCCGTTGCTGCTCGGGGCCGGCGCGGGAGACGGCGTGGCAGGCCCCGGCTTCGGCGCCTCGGGCTTGGGGGCCTCGGACTTGGAGGGCTGCGGAGCCGACGGGGCCGGCTTGTCGGATTGGGAGGGGCCGGCGTCGGCCTTGCCCGACTCCGCCGAGGCGGCGACAGGCTCGGGCTTCGTGGCCGACTCGTCGATTGTTGACACGACCGCCCCCACTTCGACGGTGTCGCCCGCGCCGAACGAGTGCTCGCCGAGCACGCCGGCGGCCGGCGCCGGGACCTCCATCGTGACCTTGTCGGTCTCGAGTTCGAGCACGGTCTCGTCGCGCTCGACCCAGTCACCGGGCTGCTTGAGCCACGCGGCGATCACGCCCTCGGTCACGGACTCGCCGATGGTGGGGATCACAATGTCGGTCGCCATTCGGCGTTCTCCGTCTCAGCCCGCGACGCGGGCTTTCTCTGGGGCGGGGCTCCCGGCCTCGCCCATGGCGTGATTGATCACAGCGTACTGCTGCGCGCGATCCTTCTTCTTTGAGCCCGGCGCTGGGCTCGCCGCGGTGTCGCGGCCGATGTAGCCGACCTTCTCGATGCCCAGCCTTGTCCGCAGCACATCGGCGATGTACAGGAATGCGCCCATGTTCCGGGGCTCCTCCTGCACCCACGAGACGCTCGAGGACGCAGGATACCGGGCCAAAATCGATCGGGCGAGATCGGCGTGGAACGGGTACAGCTGCTCGACTCGGATGACCGCGGTGTCGTCGCGGCCGTTCTCCGAGCGCCGCGCGGCCAGCTCGTGGTAGATCTTGCCCGAGCACAGCAGAACGCGGGTCACCGCGCCGGTATCGCCGCCGGCAAACGCCGGATCGTCGAGGATCTCGTGGAATCGGCCGCTGGTCAGCTCGGACACGCTGGCGGTCGGCGTGCGGAGCAGGCTCTTGGGCGTCATCACGATGAGCGGCTTTCGGAACTCGCGCTTCAGCTGACGCCGAAGCAGGTGGAAGATCTGCGCGCCGGTCGTCGGGTAGACGATCTGCAGGTTGTCGTTGCCGCACGATTGCAGGAACCGCTCGAGCCGGGCCGACGAGTGCTCGGGGCCCGCGCCCTCGTAGCCGTGCGGCAGCAGCATGACCAGGCCCGACCACCGCTCCCATTTGACCTGGGCCGAGGCGATGAACTGATCGATGATGACCTGGGCGCCGTTGACGAAGTCGCCGAACTGGGCCTCCCAGCAGACGAGCATGTTGGGGTCGGCGAGCGAGTAGCCGTAGTCGAACCCGAGCACGCTGACCTCGGAGAGCGGGCTGTCGTAGATGCACAGCTTGCCCTGGCGTGCGTTGCCGTCTTCGTCGAGCGAGCCGGGGGGCGTGTCGCTCCCGAAGATGCCCATCTCGCGGATGTTGTTGAGCGGCTCGTAGGGCTCGGCGGTCTGGTGGTCGTAGAACACCGCGTGCCGCGAGCTGAAGGTGCCGCGGCGGGAGTCCTGGCCCGAGACGCGCACATCGTGACCCTCAGCGAGCAGGGTGCCGAACGCGAGGATCTCGCCGTCGGCGTGGCTGATCTCGCCGTCTTTCCAGAGCTCGCCGCGCTGCTTGAGCAGCTTCTTGAGCTTCGGGTTGACCTTGAACGAGGCCGGCGTGCGGCTGAGCGCCTCGCACACTTCACGGATGAGATCCGCGCTGACGGAGGTATCTACCGGCTCGAAGGCGTACCCGTGACGGTACCCGCTCCAGCGCGCGCTGCCGGGGTCGATGGTCGGGTCGTGCGGGGTCGATCGGGCCATCTGCTGGGCCGCGTCAAGCGTCGACTCGACCCGCTGGGCCAGAACCTCGCGGTCGCGCTGCGTGATAACGCCCTCGGCGAGCAGCCGCTCCGCGTAGACATTGAGCACCGACTGCCTGGCCTTGATGAGCTTGGCGAGCACCGGCTGGGTGAACGACTGCTCGTCCTGCTCGTTGTGGCCGTACTTGCGGTAGCACCACATGTCGATGAACACGTCTTTCTGGTACCGCTGCCGGTACTCGGCCGCGAGCTTGGCGACGAGCACCACGGCTTCGGGGTCCTCGCCGTTGACGTGGAACACCGGGCAGCCGGCCGCCTTGGCGATGTCCGTGCAGTAGGTCGTGCTCCGGGCGTCTTCCGGGCGGGTGGTGAAGCCGATGTTGTTGTTCACCACCACGTGGATCGTGCCGCCGACGGTGTAGCCCTTGAGCTGCGAGAAGTTCAGACACTCGGCCACCATGCCCTGTCCGGCGATGGCGGCGTCGCCGTGGATGAGCACGGGGATGACGCGCTTGCGTTCGGTGTCGCCCCGCAGCCGCTGCTTGGCCCGCGCCCGGCCCAGGACCACCGGGTCGACCGCCTCGAGGTGGCTCGGGTTGGACGCCATGGCCAGGTGCACGATGTTGCCGCTCGCGCAGATCCGGCTGGCCGAGTAGCCGCGGTGGTACTTGACGTCGCCGCCCTCGTCCATGAACGCGTCGTCGGTCCAGGTGTCCTCGAACTCGGTGAAGATCTGTTCGGGGGTTTTGCCCAGGATCTGGTTGAGCACATTGAGCCGGCCGCGGTGCGCCATGCCCAGCACGATCTCGGTGGCGCCCAGGGCCGAGAGCGCGTCGAGCACCTCGTCCAGCAGCGGGATCAGCGACTCGGCCCCCTCGAGGCTGAACCGCTTCTCGCCCGGGTACCGCTTCTGGAGGAAGGCCTCGAAGGCCTCGGAGTTCAGCAGCAGCTCGAGGACGTGCGCCTTCTGGCCGCGTGTCAGATCGGGCTTGCCGTTGATGCTCTCCCAGCGGTTAATGAGCCAATCGCGTTCCTCGTAGTCCTCGACGTGCATGAACTCGACGCCGACCGAGCCGAGGTACATCGACTCGAGCTTGCCGAGCAGATCACGGAGCCGGCTGCCGGGCGGCAGGCCGAGCAGGTCCGGCGGGACGGTGGCATCGAGATCGGCCTCGCTCAGCCCGAACTGCTCAAGGGTCAGCGCCTGAGGACGCTTGCGGGGGCGATCGAACGGGTCGAGCTTGGCGGCCAGGTGCCCCCTGCCCCGGTAGGCCAGGAGCACCGCTTCGGCGCCGAGGTCAACCCGGTCCCGTCCGGGGCTGCCCGTGGCCCCTAGCGAGCCTACATCGTACCCCTGAAAGAAGGCCCGAACATCCGCCGGAACCGATTGAGGGTCTCGGCGGTAGGCCTCCTGCTGGGCATCGAGGTAGGCACCGTTCCATCCGTTGACGCTGGGGCCGATGGCCCGTGGATCGCCTCGCATGTCAGTCCTTCGCCGCTGGGCAACAGCTCCGTGACGCTCCGGCCGACGACGTCCCCCGACCGGAATCGTGCATCCTAGCCCGGAAGTCGGCTGATACGAGACCGGAGATCAACGGAATCAGCCGCCTCGCCTCAAGCATTTAGCCGAACCGGCCCGTGACATACTCCTCGGTCTCGATCAGTCGGGGACGCTGGAAAAGCTCCTCGGTGGGGCCGTATTCGACCAGCCGACCGAGGTACATGAAGGCGGTGTAGGCGCTCACCCGGGAGGCCTGCTGCATGTTGTGCGTCACGATGAGCACCGTGTAGCTTCCGGCGATCTGGCTGATCAACTCCTCGATCCGCGCGGTCGCGATGGGGTCGAGCGCCGAGCAGGGCTCGTCCATAAGCAGCACCTCGGGCTCGGCGGCGATCGCCCTCGCAATGCAGAGCCGCTGCTGCTGCCCGCCCGACAGCCCGAGCGCCGACTCGGACAGCCGGTCGCTGACCTCGTCCCACAGGGCCGCGGACCGGAGCGATCGCTCGCAGACCTCTTTGAGCACGCGCTTGCGCCGCTCGCCGGCGATCCGCAGCGGGTACACCACGTTCTCGAAGATCGACATCGGGAACGGGTTCGACTTCTGGAACACCATGCCCACGCGTTTCCGGAGCGCGATGACATCGACGGAGGGGTCGTAGAGCGACCGCTGATTGAGCCGCATGTCGCCCTGCGTGCGGACCCCGGCGACGAGGTCGTTGAGGCGGTTGACCGACCGAAGCAGCGTGGACTTGCCGCAGCCCGAGGGGCCGATGAGCGCCGTGACCCGCCCCTTCGGCACGTTCATGCTGATGTCGTACAGCGCACGGGCTTCGGTGTACCACAGGCTGAAGCGGTCCACGCCGAGGATGCAGTCGGCGCTGTCCGGGATGCCGTAGATGCTGGCGTCGAACGGCTCGTTGGCTTCGATCGCCGCCAGCACGGTGTGCGCCTTGGCCGCCGGTGCGGCGGGGGCGCTCTTTCGTTCTGCCATGAGTTCCATCATCGCTAAAAGTGTCCGCCCCCGAGCCTGCGACGCAGCCGCCCACGCAGCGCAATCGCGACAAGGTTCATCGTAACCACGAGAACAATCAGCAGCAGCGTGGTCGTCCAGACCATGCCCCGGGCGGCCTCCGAGTCCGGGCTCTGGAAGCCGAGGTCGAAGATGTGGAAGCCCATGTGCATGAAGCTGCGGTCGGCAAAGACGAAGGGGAAGCGCGGGGCCACCGGCAACTCGGGCGCGAGCTTGACCGCCCCGACGACCATGAGCGGCGCGACCTCGCCCGCCCCGCGGGCCATCGCCAGGATCGTGCCCGTCATCACGCCGGGCATGGCCCCCGGGAGCACCACCCGCGAGACGGTCTGCCAGCGGGAGGCCCCGCAGCCGTAGCTCGCCTCGCGCAGGCTCTGCGGCACCGCGGCGATCGCCTCCTCCGTCGACACGATCACCACGGGCAGCGTCAGCAGCGCCAGGGTCAGCGACGCCCAGAGCAGCCCGCTCGAGCCGAAGGTCGGCTCGCCGTCAAGCAGCTTCACTCGGAAGAAGCCATCGAAGTACGGCGTCGTCGCGAACAGCACCACGATCGCCGTCGCACCCACCGCCCACAAGAGCCCGGCCACGCGGAGCTGCTTGCGGAACAGCACGGCGGACACGATCGCCGACGCCGTGCCGAGCAGCACGATCCACCAGGCGGCCCGCCCGAGGGTCAGCGCAGATTCCGGCCCACCGTCGATGTAGCCACCCACCGCGTAGCAGAAGAACCCCAGGCCGAAGATGCCGTAGACGATGCTGGGCACCCCCGCCAGGTTGTTGATCGCCACACGCAGGATGCTGATGAGCAGGCCCTGCTTGGCGTATTCCCGGATGTAGAGCGCAGCGAGCACGCCGAGCGGCACGACGACGATCGTCAGCAGCAGGGTGACCGTGACCGTGCCGACGATCACCGGGAAGATCCCGCCCTCGGTGTTTGCCTCACGGGGATCCGTCAGCAGGTAGTCACGCCAGCGCGCCACAAACACGCCGAGCTTCTCACCGATGCCGAGCGCGTTGGGCTGAATGGCGCGGACGACCTGCGAGGCCTTGAGCAGGCGGTCGGGCGAGCTCTGCGACTCGGGAGCGAGCGAGCCACCGTCGGAGACGATGGCGACCCGAAACCGATCGTCCTCGGCCTCGAGCTCCCGGAGCTGCCTATTGTTTGCCTCGAACCGCTGCTCGATGCGGACGCGTTCCGCTTCGAGCTGCTGCACGCGCTGCTCGTACCACGACCGGAGCGTCTCGTCGCTCGGCGTCGGGCGCTCGAGCCACGCGGCGAGCAGGAGCACGACGCCGACGGCCGCGACCGCGATAAAGCCGCGTCGCTTTCTTGCCGAAAGCCCCACTCCGCCGGCCAGCGTGAGCCCCCCGACGACCAGGCACGCCGCCCACAGGCCGCGCGTCATGCCGCCGCTGCCGCCGCCCTCCGCGAGCCGGATCTCGGCCGCGTCGGCGGCCTGCCGGTTCTCGCGCAGCTGCCGGTTCGCCTCCGCGAGCGGACCGCCGCGCAGATCCTCCATCGCCTCGCGCCGCTCATTCCCGGCCGAGACGGCCTCGACAAAGCTCTCCCAATCGGTCGGAACGCCGGCCGCGGCGTCGGGGGCAAGGCGCCCGATGAAGATGCCCCACTCGCGGCGTTCGAGCAGCACCGCGTCCGGGGGCGTTTCGACCGCCTCGACGTCGGCCTCGGGAATCCAGCGGAACGGCGCCCGGCCCAGGTCTCGGTTGCCGACGCGGTAGAGCGTTTGGCTCACGCCGTCTGTGTCGACCTTGGTGCGCACCGGCAGTCCGAGGACCTCCTCCCCGGAGGTCAGCGTGACCAACTCGATCCGTGTCGGCCAGAACGAGGCCAGCCCCTGGACCAGGATCATCGCGAGCAGGCCGATGATCATGACGGCACAGATCGACAGCGCGAACGCCATGAGCCATTGGGGCAGCACGCCGAGAGCATTCGGGCTCGTCCGTTCGGCAGGTCGGCCGGCGCTCATAGCATCGCGTTCCGCTTGCGGAACCGCTGGCGGACGATTTCCGCCGTCGTGTTCACGACGAAGGTCATGAGGAACAGCACCACGCCGCACAGGAAAAGCAGCCGGTAGTGCGTGCCGCCCCGCTCGGCCTCGGGGAGTTCGACCGCGATGTTGGCCGACAGCGTGCGCAGGCCTTCGAAGATGTTCCAGTCCATGACCGGCGTGTTGCCCGTGGCCATCAGCACGATCATGGTTTCGCCGACGGCTCGGCCGAGCCCGATCATCGATGCGCTGAAGATGCCGCTGGCGGCGACGGGCAGCACGATACGCATCGTGGTCTGCCACCGGGTCGCGCCGGCCCCCAGCGACGCGGCGCGAAGGCTCGCCGGCACGCTCTGCAGCGCGTCGTCGCTGATCGTGTAGATGATCGGAATGATCGCGAAGCCCATCACGATCCCGATGACGAGCGTGTTCCGCTGCGTGAACGGGCCGAGGATGCTCTCGCGCGGGTCGAGATTCGCTTGCGCGAGCGCCACGGCGAGCACCCCCCCCGCCGCGACGCCGATGACGCAGGACACCGCGACGCGCACGAGAGGCTCCCAACGCGCGTCACGAAGCCGAATCGCGCGACGCATCAGCAGCGGCCAGACGATGAGCGAACAGGCGGCCGCCGCACCGGGCGCCAGCAGCGCGAACCAGCCGGCCGCTGCGCCGCCGTACACGTCGCCGAGCCAGCTCTTGATGCCCACCGAAGGCCGCGCGAACTCCGCCGCGAGCTGGTCAACACGCGCCCGGGCCTCTGGCGTGCTCGGCTCGACGGGCACCGCTTCCCCCCCGGTACTCGATGGATCAACCGAGCCGGCGAGCATCAGCACATCCGCCCGCGACGGCGCAAACAGCGACCGCTCAAGCGGGCCCGCGAGCGAGACAGAAAGCACCACGCCCAGCACGGCGACCACGACAACGTACACGGGCAGCGTCACGCTGCCGTGCGTCTCGCTCGCCGATCCGGCGCGCAGCCCGGCCACGCCCGACGCGACCAGCACCAGCAGCGGAACGACCACCAGGCTGGCCAGCACGACCGAGAGATGGGTCGCGACAAAGGGCGCGATCACCATCGCCGCGACAAATCCGAGCACGACGGACGGAAGCGACGCCATCGTTTCGATCAGAGGCTTGATGACGCGCCGAACGCGCTTCGAGAGAAACTCGCTCGTGTAGATGGCCGCGAGCACCGCGATGGGCGCGGCGAAGAGCATCGACACAACCGTCGCCTTGAGCGTCCCGAAAATCAGCGGCACGAGGCTGAGCTTCGGCTCTGCGGCGTCGGTCGCGCCCGACGCCTGGTACACGTACTGCGGCTCGAACTGGCCCTCGAAAAGCATCGGCGCCAGCAGGCTGCGCGGCGTGACATCGGGATGCCCGAACTCGACCGAACCGAGCGTGTACCCAGCGGCTGTGACGGCCACGAAGCCGTCGGCTTTCGGAGCCAACGCGATGCCCCTCACCGGTCCGTCGAGCCTTGCCGACGCGACGACCTTGCCGGACGAGGCGTGCAGCGCCCGCAGCCCACCCGTGATGTCCCCGACCAGAATGATCCGCTCGCGCTGGCTCGGCGTGATCGCCGTCACGCCCGCGTCGAGCGCGCGAAGCGCAGGCCCCGACACCAGCCGGCCGGGGTCCTCGGCGTTGAGCGGGTCGAAGCCGACCCACCATGAACCGATCCGGCCGTCAGACGTCGCGGCGACAAACGTTCGGCTGCCGATCAGCTTCGTGACCGCTGCGACCGTGGGTGTGTCCGACCACAACCGGCCTGTCTCAGCCAGGGTCGCCGCGCCGCGGCCGATCGCGGCGCGGACAAACTGGCCGTCGGAGGAGACGACGACGCACTGGTTGTCCGCGAGCAGGCACACGGCCACGGGGTCGGCGAGCACGGGGATCGCACTCGTATCGATCGACTCGGGCGCTTCGCGATCGCCCTCGCCGAGCAGCGACCGAGACTTCCGCACGGACCAGAGCAGCAGCCTGCCCTCGACATCGACGGCCGCGACGATCGCGCGGCGACGATCATCCAACACATCCGCGTGGACAACGGGTCCACCGAGCTCGACCGAGCCGAGCGGCCCATACAGCACTTCGCTCAACCGGAACCGACCGTCGTCGAGCAACTCGGCGTGGGAGGCGTCGCCGGCATCCTGAACGATCGCGTAGCGGAAGCCGGCGGAGGCCCAGGCCAGCCGCTCGGGAGACTGAGCGATCACAACACCTGACAGCGGATCGGTGCCGACCGGGCGGAAGCCGCCCCCGTTCGCCCCGGCGTCGCGGTCGACGGGGAACGCATGCGAGGCGATCAGCTCGCCCCCGACCACGGCCCGGTGCTCGACGGTGGCGTCGCCGCCGATCCACGCCGCGGTCTGGAGGTATTCGTCGAGCAGCGCGCCCGCCGCCTCGCTCGCAAACGGAGCGGGGACGGCTCGCTCAAGCTCCGCTCGCCCGGGCGTCAGCAGCGGAACGGTGACGTAGAGCAGATAGAAACAGATGCCGAGCACGGCGGCGATCACACTCAGGCCGCCCGCCGAGATGATGATCGACGCCGCGCGATCGGTCGCGCGCACCCGGGCCGAGCCTCGAAACGAGCGCTCGGGGGTCGCGTCCCCAGACGGGCCTTCAGCGTTGCTCGTGGTGGGCAACCGGGCCTCGATTCAGAAACCTGCCTCAAGACCGAGCTGTTCTAGCTGCTGCCGCGCGATGGTGGCGTTGATTGGGAAATAGCCGTCCTTCAGCACGGCCTCCTGCCCTTCTCGCGAGAAGATCAGCCGGACGAACGCCTCCCGGAGCGGATCGAGGGGCCGGTTCGGATCCTTATTAACGTACACGTACAGAAACCTCGCGAACGGGTAGCTGCCGTCAAACGCCGAATCCGTGTTCGGCTCGACGACCTCGCCGTACTCGTCGCGGACCGAGAGGACCTTGACCTCCTGAGTCTTGAACCCGAGACCGGAATAGCCCATGGCGAAGCGATCGGTGCCCACGGCCTGGACCACGGACGACGAGCCGGGCTGCTCCTTGACACTCGACTTGAAGTCGGCGTCGCCGAGCGCCTGCTGCTTGAAGTACCCGTAGGTGCCCGAAGCCGAGTTGCGGCCGTACAGCACGACGCGCTGGAACTTGTACGCCGGGTCCTCGACGCCCAGGTCGCCCCAGGTCGTGTCGGGCCCGTCCACGGAGAACACCAGCCGGACCTGCTCGGGCGTGATCACGTCGAGCGGGCAGTCCTTGTGGACATACACGGCCAGGCAGTCGATTCCCGTCTTCAGCAGCGTCGGCTTGTAGCCCCACCGCTCCTCGAAAGCGTCAATCTCCTTCGACTTCATGAGGCGGCTCATGGGCCCGAACGACGCCTGGCCTTCGGTAAGCGCCGGCGGCGCGGTCGACGATCCCTTGCCCGTCACCTCGACGGAGACGCCCGGATAGTGCCTCTGCAGCATCTCGGCCCAGAAGGTCATCAGGTTGTTCATGGTGTCCGACCCGACGCTCTTGACAGAGCCCGCGACGCCCTGCGATGGCTCGTAGACCGGCAGCGAAGGGTCAAGCAGTTCGGGATCGGATGCGCGAGCTGCACCAGGAAAGGCGACAGCCAGAGCCGTCAACACGACCGTGGAAAGCAGATGCTTCATGCGACCAAAGCTCCAGAAAGTCAGCGCGTCGGACCGCGACAAGGCCCATGTCGGCAGCTTAGCCGTCTGTCTGAGAATCTGGAGCCGCGTCGGCGAGCGCCGCCTCGACGGCCGCGGTCAACTCGTCGCCATCGGGCTCCACACGCGAGCCAAATCGAGCGATGACACGTCCTTCGCGGTTAATTAAATATTTCGTGAAGTTCCACTTGGGCTCGCCGCCGATCGGTTCGGGCTGGCTTCTGAGGTCGAGAAACAGGGGGTGGGCGTCGTCGCCGAGCACGCGGACCTTGTCGAAGACCGGGAACGTCACGCCGTAGTTCGCCTGGCAGAACTCCACGATGTCGCCAATCGCCCCGGGCTCCTGGTTGCCGAAGTCGTTGCACGGAAACGCGAGCACGACAAGACCGTCGTCCACGTACGCCTCGTGCAGCTTCTGGAGCCCCTCGTACTGCCGGGTGAACCCGCAGCGGCTGGCGGTGTTGACGACGAGGACGACCTTGCCCCCGTAGGCCTCATCGAGCCGGACGGGCGTGCCGTCGCTCCGGGTCGCTTCGTGGTCGAGCACAAGGTCGTCGCCGGTCACCGTCGGGGCTCCCGCGGAGGCCAGCGCGAGCCAGGCGGCCACGATTGTTGAAGCGATCGGTCCCATGGCGGTCTCCGGAATTCGTGTGCTGAGCAGCATCCATACACTGGTCTGATGGAACGCAGCACGATGGTAGAACTCTCTCGCACGATCCGCTTCGCGGTGGGCGCGGGGCAGCCGAACGGGGACCACGCGCACCGGAACGGGTTCGGGGGCAGCCCGCGACTCGACGGGCTCGGCGCCCATTACGAGATCACCGTCACCTGTTTCGGAGAACCTGATCCGGACACCGGCTATCTCATCAACATCAAGGACATCGATCGGTCGGCTCGTTCCACCGCGCTTCGGATGGTCAGCGAGCGGTTCCTCACTGACCCGACCTCGCACCCCGCATCACTCTTGCCGGACCTGGCCGAAGCGCTCGCCGATGCCCTCACCGCTCGTCTTCGGAGCGTGTTGTGGCGTCTGTCGCCCACCTACAGCCTGGAGTTCCGCATGCACGACCCCGGACACGCCATCCTGCGGCAGCAGTTCGATTTCGCCGCCGCCCATCGCCTGCACACGCCGCAGCTCACCGACGAAGAGAACCGACGGGTGTTCGGCAAGTGCAACAACCCCTCGGGCCACGGGCACAACTACCGCGTGGAGGCCGCCGTAGCGATCGCGCTCGACGGGTCGCACCCTCGCTTCGGCCTCGCTGACCTCGAAGAGCTCTGCGACACGCTCGTCATCGAGCGTTTCGACCACACCCACCTGAACGTCGACACCGACGAGTTCGGGCCCAACGGCGTGATGCCGAGCGTCGAGAACATCGCCAAGGTCGTGTACGACATCCTCGCGGACGCCGTGCGGGAACGAGGGGCAACGCTCCATCAGGTCACGGTGTGGGAAACCGACCGCACCTCGAGCACCTATCCCGCATCGCAGGCGGCGACCGCTTGAGTTTCGGTGCGCCCCCGGCACTGACGGCGCGATGAGACCGCCGAAACGCATCTTGATCGTGCGCCCCAGCGCGCTGGGCGATGTGTGCCGATCGGTGCCCCTCGCCGCGAGCCTGAAACGCCACTGGCCGGACGCGACGATCGACTGGGTCGTCAACACCGCGTTCGCCGACGCCGTCCGCGCCCACCCGGCCGTGAACGAGGCGATCGGGTTCGATCGCAAGGCCATCGGCGGTTCGCTGTCGCGCGGGGATCCGCGGCCGCTGCTTCGGCTGACGTCGCGGCTCCGCTCGCGACGGTACGACATCGCGATCGATGCGCAGGGACTCGCTCGTTCCGCGGCGTTCGCGATCGTGTCGACGGCGCCGATCCGCGTCGGCCACAGCGACGCACGCGAACTCGGCTGGGCCGCGCTCACCCACCGGGTCCCCCGCGGCGAAGCCAGGCACACCGTCGACCGCATGCTGTCGCTGCTCGGCCCGCTCGGAGTCCCCGCACACACCGACATGACGCTGCGGACACCTGCGGGCTGTGAGGCGGACGGCAGCGTCGGTTTGCGCCCCATCGTGCTCGCACCCACCAGCATCTGGCCCGGCAAGCAGTGGCCGATCGAACGCTTCCGCGATCTGGCCCATCGTCTGCACGCGCGGGGTCTTGGACCGTTCGTTGTGGTCGGCGGCCCGGGCGAACGGGAGCAGTGCCTCCCGCTGCTCAGCGATGAATCGCTGCCGACGATCGACCGTGTCGGCAAGACAACGGTGGGCGCGTTGATGGGCATCATCGAGCGGGCCGCGCTCGTGGTCGCCAACGACTCGGCCGCGCTCCACATCGCTGTCGGCTTCAGCAAGCCGGTCGTCGCGCTGTTCGGCCCGACGGACACATCCCTTGTCGGCCCGTACCGCCGCGAAGCGGATGTGCTCCAGCATGCCGACCCTGAGACGCCGGTCTCGCACAAGGACGCCGCCGCCGGCCGGGCGCTCATGGAGCGGATCACGGTCGACGAGGTCGAGCGGGCCGTGCTTGATCGCCTGTGATGCGCCGGCTCAGCCGTGCCGGGCTTCGAAGTCCTTCAGGAACGACGCGAGCGCCTCGGCTCCGGCGTGAGGGAACGCGTTGTACATGCTCGCCCGCATGCCGCCGACATCGCGGTGCCCCTTCAGGTTCTTCAGGCCGGCGGCCTCGGCCTCTTCGACAAACCTCGCGTCGAGCTCGGGCGACGGCGTGTAGAACGTGATGTTCATCAGCGACCGGTCCTGCTGCCGCGCGTGCGGGCGGTAGAACCCCGACGCGTCGAGCGCGTCGTAGACGATCTTGGCCTTCGCCTCGTTGCGACGCTGCATCCCCTCCAGACCGCCCTCGGCGAGGATCCACTTGAAGGTCTGCCCCATGAGGTAGATCCCGAATGTGGGCGGCGTGTTGAAGCGGCTTTCCTTCTGGGCCTGCAGCTTGTAGTCGAGCATCCAGGGCAATTCACGGACCTGTCGCTCCAGCACATCGTCGCGCACGATGACCAGCACCGTTCCGGCGGGGCCGAGGTTCTTCTGTCCGCCCGCGTAGATGAACCCGTACCGCGTGACATCGATCGGCCGGCTGAAGATGTCGCTCGACGCGTCGCACACGAACCACGCGTCGCGGGGCGGCGCGGGCGGCATGCGGTGCCACTGGTTGCCCATCAGCGTGTTGTTGCTGGTGAACTGCACATAGGCCGGGCTGGCCGAGTAGCGCACCTCGCTGTCGTCGGGGATGCGATCGAAACGGGTGGCCTCGGAGCCGGCGGCGATGTGAACGGTTCCGTACCGCTTGGCCTCGTGGATGGCCTCGGTGGCCCACTTGCCGGTGTGGAAGTAGTCGGCCGTGCCGCCCTCGGGCAGGAACGCCATGGGCACCTGGTACGCCTGGGTCGTCGCGCCGCCCTGCAGGAACAGCACGCGGTAGTTGTCGGGGATGGCGCCCACGGCCCTGCAGTCGGCCTCGGCCTCGGCCAGGACGCGGTCGAATTCCTTGCCGCGGTGGCTGTGCTCAAGGATGCCGATGCCGGTCCCGTAGAGGTCCCACAGATCCCTCTTCGCCTGCTCAAGAACGGGCTCAGGGATCACACCGGGACCGGCGGAGAAATTGATGGCTCTGCTCATGGCCGACGATAGACCGGGGAGAACCCGTGTATCCGACGCTCACTGGAGCTTGTCGAGGTAAGCCTGTGCTCCCTTGGTATCGATGATGGGCTCACCACCGAAGTCGACACCTCGGAGGCCCCACCGCGTGTTCTCGCAGCGGAAGGGAAGCCTCGAAGTGCTGGGCGTGTTGCTCGTGTCAAACACCGGGTCAGCCTCGAAGTTGTGCGTGACGTTCTCCCAGTTTGCGAATGCCGGGTTGTTCGAGTGCCAGCCGCGGTTCATGTTCTTGGCATCGATAAACTGCGCACTTCCGTCGAAGGCCAAGATCGGAATGTTGGCGTTCTCGAAGCCCATGTAGATGGTCTGGTTGCCGCTGAACTCGTCGTACGGGTTGTAGTAGAAGACCTTGTTCGAGGGGCTGCGTACCTCCTCAAACCGCCGCGTGCCCTGGCCACCGAACCGCCCGGCAACCCGCCACCCATTCGAAGTGAGCTTTGCGTTGACGGTGTAGTCCTGGTTCGGAGATCCCACATCATTTGACAGAGCCGCCGAGGTGATCGTGAAGCTCGAACTGAAGAGCCAGCGGAACCGACCAGGTCCTGCGGGAGGTTCGAACGTGTGCCCGCCCGAGCCGGCGAGTTCCGCGTCCAAGAACTCCTTCGGATCGTCAAGCCAAGCCTGGCGAACACGGTCACCGGGGGACACGTTGTGCGACGAAGGCAGCGGGATCTCGGCGTGCACGTTCGCGACAATGTGCGAGTACAGCGGGAACGGCGTGTGGTTCGGGATGGGCGAGTCGGGCCAGTCCTCACGCGGGATCGCATCACGGAAGTACATCATTTGCTGGTACTTTGCAGCTGCAACCCAGTTGTTGTAGTTGTTGGGGTTCAGGGCCGCAACCGCCAGAGCAAGATCGCGGTTCTGCTTGGAGTGCTGCGGCAATTCGCCCGGCTTGTACTGGAACGTCGGGATCAGGTTGTCGTAATCCGCCCCGTACCCGATGGCTGTCTGGCCCACCGAGCGGAGGTTTGCCATCGTCACGGCCTTCCGAGCCGAAACGCGAGCCTGCCCCAGCGCCGGCAACAGAATGCCGATCAGCAGCGCGATAATCGAGATCACCACAAGCAGCTCAATGAGCGTAAAACCGCTAGGACGACGACGACGGTCCGCCATGACAACAACCTCCAGCCACGAGACCAGTGCTCGGACGGAGAACCCGCCCGCGTGATTCAACAATCTACACGGGAAACGACAAACCCGCAAGGGGGGATTGCCGAGTAAATCACCACTTCGGGCAAAATAGGCTAGTCGGGGGCAAAGCTGGCCCGAAGACGCAGCTGCTGGGCCCGGCGATCCGCCGCCGCGACCAGCGATTTTCGCCCGTCAGCGGCCCAGACGGCCCTGGCTTCGACAAGTTCGGAGGCCGAGAGAGCGCCGACGACCGCCGCTTCGAGCCCCAGATCGGCCTGCGGCGGCGTGGTTTCGGTGGCCGGATCCGTTGAAGCGACCCGCTCCTCCGTTTCTTGATCCGTTGGCGCGAGCGTTTCGCCGCGGCTCTCGCTCGCGGGCTGAGGGCTCTCGTCGAGCAGCGTCGCCGCGTCTTCGTCCACCTGATCTGGAGAATCAGATGCCGAATCAAGCACCGCGCTTCCGAGAGCGGGAGCCCGCTGGCGGTCGGATCGCCGATCGGCTGTTTCCGGCGCGGTCGGGATCGGACCGGCGATGCTTTCAGAGGCTTCGACCGAGCCTGGGGTGCCGTCGCTGCGGTTCATGTAGACCACCGCCGTCAGGGCGATGACCGCGCATGCCACCGAGGCTGCGACCGCGACCATGGGCCCCGCCGAGCGTCGGCGTGCGGGCCGAATGGGCGATTGCCTGACGGGCGATGCCTGCGAGGTCGTCTCGGAGAGATCGTCGGCACCGGTCAGGGCCGGCAGCGGGTCTGTCGCCCGAGGCGCGGGGCCGGGAGCGGGCGTGACCGTGCCAAAGGCCGCGTCGGCGACCGCCGAGGGGTCGGCCTCGCCCGGCAGCATCTGGATCGGTGCCAGTCCGAGCTGCTGCCGATCGCTGACCACGATGAACGACGCGTTGCAGCTCGGGCACGAGACGGCCTGGGAGTCCACGGGCGTGTGGCACGCGTGGCAAGCGCCGAGCAAGTGCGCGACCCCCGGCGTGTTGCGGGCGAAGCTCCAGAACTGGCGGGTGGTCGGCCCTCGCATCACCGTGTCCGGGCGGACCCGGCCCCGGGCAACGAGCCGGCGAAGAGTCTCGTAGGAGCAGCCTGGATGGAAAGGATTGACCTGGTCGCGGATGAACCACGGCCCCATGCCGTTCTGCGTCCGCTGCCGGCTGAGCAGATCGAAATGGCCCCCGCAGTTGGAGCACTTGTTGGTGCTGATCGAGAGCGAGCCGCAGTAGGTGCACAGCACCATGACACCCGGCTGACCCGGCTGTCGGCCCTGCGGCGGCCGAGCGCCCATCCCGCCAGGTTGGTCAGGTCTTGTACCGATCAGCGCTCACTCCTGAAGCCCTCCGGACGGTTGACGGTGCAACGAGGGAGCGCTCTCATGCAGTCTATGCGGAATCCCCGGCAGAACGAGACAGGAATGCACAGACAAACCTCGCTTCCACTGCTTTTGGTGGTCGCCCTCGCGGCCGGGTGCGGCGGGTCGGGGTGGAATCCCACCTCTGGGCTCGAGGGCGGCGGAAAGCCTGTTTCGACGACGGAATCACCGGCCGCGATCGTGGGCGGCGAACCGGTCGATCGCGATGCGCTCTTTCCCGCGCTCGCCGAACTCGCCGGCGACCTGGCGCTGCGAGAGCTCGCGCTGGACGCCGAGATCGAACGCGAACTCGGGCGGCGCGGCCTTGCGGTCACGGACGCCGACATCGAACGCGAACGAGAACGGCTGACGGCCTCCTACGGCAGCGACGAACAGGGGCAGGAGATCGTCCGGCAGATCTTCGACGCTCGCCAGCTCGGCCCCCACCGCCTCCCCGCGCTGCTGCGACGGAACGCCGGCCTGCGCAAACTCATCGACCAGCCGCCCGAAGCGACGGCGGAAGCCGTGCGAACCGCCTACGCCGTGCGTCATGGCCCCAAGCGGCGCGTCCGGCTTGCGTTGCTCGGCTCGGCGCGTGAAGCTGCCGCGGCCAGGGCGGCCATCCTCGAACGGGCGTCGAGCGTCGGTGCGAGCGCCGCATTCGCCGAGGTCGCGGCCGCCCGGTCGCTCGACCGGACCGCAGGGATCGGCGGCCTGCTCGGCGAGGTCAGCGCGGCCGACCCGGGGCTGTCGGACGTCTTGCGACGAGAAGTGCTTCGCGTGGAGCCCGGAACCGTCGGAGACATCGTCGCGCTCAACGAGGGATTCGCGATCGTGCTGGTCGAGGCCGACATCCCCGCGGACGGCACGGCGCTTGAAGATGTGCGCGGCGAGCTGGAGGCGTCCATCCGCGAGCGCTCGCAGCGCCTGGCGATGGAAGGGCTCGCCGACGACCTGATCCAGCGTGCGAGCGTTACTCCGCTCGCTCCGAGTCTTCGCTGGTCGTGGCAGCGGGCGTCCGGCCGCGAATCGACGCGATGAACCCGTCGATGGCGTCGATCGTCCCGAATCGCTGATCGAAGGCGTCAACGTGCGTCGCCTCGTCGAGCACGATGTGCTCCGTGGGCACGCCGGCGTTGCGCGCGGCGTCTGCGACGCGCTCCGAGTGGTAGGGTCGGACCACGCGGTCCTTCCCGCCGTGGATGAGCAACAGCGGCGTTTCGCCGATGTCTGCCGCGTTTTGCTCGGGGGCGAGCCCGCGGGGAATGAGCAGCCAGCCGAGCGGGCCGGCGAAATCGGAGGCAACCCGGGAAAACGACGAGAACGGGGCGACGAGCACCACGCCGTCGAAGGCGTCGGGCCTTTCGGCGGCGAGCGCGACGCCGATCGCCGCGCCCATGCTGTGTCCGAGCAGGACAACGGGCCGATCGCGGTCAACGCCTGTCGCGAGCAGGTGGTCGTGGGCCGCGCGTGCGTCTCGGAGCAGCGAATACCGGTTGATCTGACCAACTCGGCTCGACCGCCCGTAGCCGCGGTAGTCGAACATAAACACGTCGTAGCCGAGCGAGGGCAGCCGCTCGACGAAGGCGAGATGGTCGGGAAGGCGTCCCGCGTTACCGTGGCAGAACAGGATGGTGCCGCGGGGCTCGGCCTGCGGTTCCGCTTTGAGCCACCAGCCGTGGAGGGTCGCGCGTCCCCCCGCATTGATCGTGACGTCGCGTGCCATCGGGGGAGTCGTGAACGGGGCACGTGACGGGACGTAGAACGTCGCCGATTCGACGGCGTGCGTGACGCGTCCGGCACACCCGGCGACCAGGGTCATCGCCGCGAGCAGCAGCCAGCGGCGCACGACCGAGGCGGCTCGGCCGGTGGACTGTTTCGGTTCAACGGGCGTACTCGATCGCACGGGTCTCTCGCAGCACGGTGACGCGGATCTCGCCGGGGAAGGTCATTTCGTCGCTGACCCGCTTGGCGATTCGCGAAGCGATCATGTGAGCCTCTTCGTCGCTGGTCGAGCCCGCGTCGACCATCACCCGCACCTCGCGGCCGGCCTGCACGGCGAAGGCCTCCTCGACGCCCTTCTCGGCCCTGGCGATGTCCTGAAGATCGTTGAGCCGCTGGATGTACCGCTCCATCGACTCGCGGCGGGCGCCCGGGCGGGCGGAGCTGATGGCGTCGGCGGCCATGACAACGGGCGTGTAGAAACTGGTCGCGGGGATATCGCCGTGGTGGCCCCCGATGACGTTGAGCACGGGCTCCTTCTCGCCGTGCTGCTTGGCGAAGGCCATGCCGATCTGTGGGTGGGTGCCCTCCTGCTCGTGGTCCATGGCCTTGCCGATGTCGTGCAGGAAGCCGGCTCGGCGGGCGATCTCGCCGTCGAGCCCGATCTGGTCCGCGATGATCTGGCTGAAGAAGGCAACCTCGATCGAGTGCCGGAGCACGTTCTGGCCGTAGCTCGAGCGGAAGTGCAGCTTGCCCATGGCCTCGACGATCTTCGGGTGCAGCCCGCGGAGGTTGACCTCGAGGGCGGCCTCCTTGCCGGCCTTGACCACGCGCTCCCCGATCTCGGACTGGACTTTTTCCACGACCTCTTCGATGCGCGTGGGGTGCATCCGGCCGTCCTTGATCAGCCGCTCGAGCGATTCGACGGCGACGGCCTGTCGGATCTTGTCGAAGCAGCTGACCACGATCACGCCGGGCGTGTCGTCGACGATGATGTCCACTCCCGTGGCCTTCTCGATCGCGCGGATGTTTCGGCCCTCGCGCCCGATGATCCGTCCCTTCATGTCGTCAGACGGGATCGCCACGGAACGAACGGTGCTCTCGCTGATGACCTCCGCCGCGTAGCGCTGCACCGCGACCGAGAGGATCTCCGTTGCGCGCTCGCGAGAGGAAGCCTCCATTTCCTCGTTCACGCGCTGGATGATCTTCGCGGCGTCGGCTCGGCTCTCGTCCTCGATGCGGTGGAGCACCTCGTCACGGGCCGCGTCCGCCGACAGCCCGGCGATCTGGAGGAGCTTCTGCCGCTGCTCGGCGAGCACGGTCTCGACCTGCGCCTGCTGGGCCTCGAGCGCCTCGGCCCGCTGCTTCGCCTCGGCGATCTGCCCCTCGAGCCGGTCGCGGTCGCGATCGAGCCCCGCCTCGCGCTTGTCGAGCTGCGACTCGCGGCGATCGAGACGCCGTTCCGTCTCCCGAAGCTCGGCCCGGCCGTCGGCGATCTCCTTCTCGAGTTCATCCCGCCGCTTCCGGAGCTCTCGCTCCAGTTCCAGCTCGCGCTCCTTCGCCTCGGTTTCCGCCTTCAGCGTGGCGGTCTCAAGAACGTGCTTGGCGTCGGCGCGGGCCTTGGCCAGCGTGGCACCGACCGCCAACGCGTGCACGAAAAAGCCCACGACGGCGCCCACAACAACCGCCACGGCCACCGTGAGCAGTGGGAACGACTGAGTTTGTTCGGCTTGCGCCAATTCCAGCAACACAGGCGACTCCTAACGCCGTTGCGCCCGATTGGCTGCACCCATACCGCACCGCGATTGCGAAGACGCACGCAGCACCACCAGAGCGGGCGGCACCGCGGAGTTTCAGCAACGAGGGGCATCAGCCCCCCGATTTCAACACTTCGATTATCGACCCGAAGGAGAGCTGGTCGACAACCGAGCAGGAGCGGTACGGTTCTGCGTGCCGTTTATCAACCGAACGTGCAACGTCTATCTTTGTCCGCTGATTGTAACCGCTCCATTGGGGCCGCGTGTAGCCGACGCTAGGCGGCTTCGCGGAAATCGGACTGGAGGCCGGCGATGTACCGGCAAATGACCTCGCTGACGAACGGCTCGTACCCCTGATTCTGCGAGAAGTCGAACGAAAAGCCGGCCTGGGTGCTCTGGCTCGAGTCGATCCGTGTGTGGGCCAGCTTCGCGGTGATCGGCAGCGGCAGCGGCACGGAGGGGGTCAGGTCGAGCGTCAGCAGGAAGTAGGAAGGACGGTCGAGCAGCGATCCGCACGAGGGCGGCATCCGCAGGCAGGCCCCGCCGCCGCCGATGTTCAGAAGCTCGCCGTGGCCCGTCAGCCCGGTCGAGGGCGAGGCCAATCCGAGCGTTTCGGCGTCGGGGGTGGTCGCCGATCCGGAGGCGTCGAGGATGGCGGCACGCGTGGCGACCTGGAGCGGCACGGCCTCCCCCGGATCGCCGAGCGCCGCGCAGGCGACCTCGGGCAGATCGAGCGCCGCGGTCGAGATGCGGTAGAACGAACGACGCTGGCAGCGTTCGACTTCCTCGGGCATCAGCAGTTCGAGGACATGCTGCGGGCGGCCGCCGATGGTCTGCTCGCCCGCGGCGAGAACGGCCGTGGTGAACATCCAGCGGTTCTGACCGATGGAGATCCCGCCGACAATCGAAGCTCCGACGGAAACGGGCACGCGCCGGCCGAGGGTGATGGGCTGCTCGACGATGAGCCGGTTGCCCCGGATGTCGAGCAGCCGCACGCGCCAGTTCAGCGACTTGGCCTGGTGCGCGGGGATGCTGATCTCGATCGGCCCGCGTCGGCCCGCGAGCTCGCGGAGTGATTCCTGCCACCGCTCGGTTCTCGATCGTCGTGCCGGCATACCAGACCCCCTGCGAATCGCAATCCAGAGAGGGATCGGCATCCGCCTCGGCCACCTTGATGCGCTGCCGGCTTCGGGACGGGTTCGGGTGCGGGACGCCGCTATTCTCGGACCGATCCGAACGCGAGCCGCTCGATCGCCGACGCCTCGTCCGTGTCGGACCCGCCGAGCCGCGTGGCGTGCGCGAGGAGTGTGGTTCCGGCGGGTCTCGGCCGGCCGGCCTGCTGCCAGGCGAGGTCGAGCTGGTCGCGGCGTCTGATGGCGTCTGCGCCGACGCCGTACAGCGGCCGGGAACCCCCGCCGCGCCAACGGCGATGAGCCAGCAGGATGAACGCCGCCATCCCCCCGAAGAACACCGCGCCCGCCGCGATGCGCGTCCAGGGCAGGTCAGCGGCCTCGCTTACCTCTTCGGACGAGGGGTTGAGCCGATCGAACGGCAGCGACCGCTGAAGCGACCGGCTCAGGCTGGACTGCGAACGCGCATCGAAGGAGATGAACGACGCAAGCCAGAGCGATTCGAGCGAGCTCAGCCACCGGGTGAAGGGATCAACGGGCGCGTTCAGCGGCTGGCCGAGCGCCGCCGGGGTGGCGTCGAACACGCCCCAGTACCCCGGCGCGATCTGCGCTTCGACCCACGCGTGCGCGTCGGATCGGCGGACCCGGGCAAAGCCCTCGTCGGCGTCTTCAACCATGGAGAGGTACCCGGTCGCGACCCGGCTGTGGATGCCGACTTCGCGGCAGAGCAGCGCGAGCGCCGACGCGAAGTATTCGCAGTGGCCGGCCTCGGCTTCCTCGACGAACCACTCGGTCGGGTCTCGACCCGGAGGCGCTGGCTCGATCTCGAGCGTGTAGCCCTTCGACGATCGGAGCCAGCTCTCCATCGCACGGATCGCTTCGCCATCGCGGGCGGTCGGCCGAAGGCTCGGATCCGGCTCGATCCCGGCGGACTCGAGCGCGCGCACGGCGGCTTCGCGGAGGATGGCGGACCCGCTCGGCGCCGGCGGCCTGCCGCGCGGGCCCGCCGCCCGCGGCTCGGCGTCCGCGCCGTAGGTGATGCGATACTCGATCGTTCCGCCGAGCGAGCCATCGAACCGCATGCTGAAGTCGTCTTCGTCGCGCAGCAGGGTGCCCTCGGCCTGAACGAATGTGGCGAAGATCGGCCGCCACGCGGTGAAGACGGTCCCCGCGGTGCTCGCGCCCGCGTACTGCACGACGCGGAGGACGGCCGTTTGCTCGGCGCGGTCGGCGCTTCCGATCGAGACGGAGGTGCCGGGCAGCACGCCGAACTCTTCGCTGCGGACGCGACGCGGGCGTTCTTCGCGGCTCCACCTGCCGCCGCGGCTGCCCGGCTCGTACTCGCTGAGCACGACGCCGCGGAGGTACAGCGGCGCGCCCTCGGCCATCGGGGCCGGCTCGCCGAGGCTCGACTCGGACCAGACGCGCATCACCTCGCGCGGATCCTGCGAGATCAGCCCGCCGGAGCCGAGCTCCACGGACTCTCGAAAGCCGGACACACGCTGCGTCACCGGGGTGAACTGGTTGGACGACCATCGCATGGTGTTCCGCGGCAGCAGCACGAACGCCACCGAGGCGACGAGCGTGGTGCCCACGATGCACGCACCGAGCAGCGGCCACAGCCGTCCACGCCGGGGCGTCGCGGGCCAGGTCGCCGCGTCGATCTGCATCCGCATCACGGCGAGCATCAACGCGAAGAGATACACGACCAGGAGCACACCCGTGCCCATCCGGTTGCTCGACACCGCGGCCGACAGGGCGAGAAAGATCGAGACGACCAGCAGCTGCCCGTCGTCGCGGGGCGTCCGCCGTTCCATCGCCTTGAGCGCGCCAAGGATCATCATGAAGTCCGCGAACAGCGTGACCTGGAACTGGTTTCGGCTGATGTCAACGAGCACATACGCGATCGCAAGCAGGACGGCCACGGCGATCGGCCGACGCCCGAGCACCCAACCGGACACATCCTGCACGGCGCGCGCGAGGACGCAGACGATCAGGGCGATCGGCGGGATGATCTCGCCCGGCTCCGCGAGCTGGTAGGCGACGACGGCGATGCCGAGCGGAGCCAGCAGGAACAGATCGAAGGCACGGGTGCGAAACGTCACGCGACGTCCTCGGTCTCGAATTCGTGAGACGTGACATCGACGATCAGATCACCCGGTCGCGGCCCGGGACCGTGCGTCAGGCCCTCGGCGTCGCCGAGTTCGGCGAGCGTGACCAGCCACCGAGAACCGGCCCGGTCGATCACGCGCGTGCCGGTGGGCTCGTGTCGAACGCCGACCTGGTAGCCAAGCTCGGCCGCGTGCTTGCCGATGGCGACCGCTCGATCCAGCATCTGCTCAGCGGCCGGCTCTCGGTCGGCGAGCGCTCGGCGCGGCGCGTGGCACCGGATCCACAGCCGCCGGCTCCGGTTGGCTTCGAGATCGCGAACGAGCAGCCGGCGGGCTCGGGCGGAGGCGCGCCAGGCGATGAGACGGCGCGGGTCGCCGGGGACGTACTCCCGGATATCGCCGAGCTCCGAATCGGCAGCGTGCCGGGCGGCGGCCCGATGGAGCAACAGCCGCTCGGCGCGGCCGATTGCCGCGTCGCTCGGCGAGCAGACGAGGCGCCCCGGAGGAAGGAACACGAGCTCCTTCGTTGAGAGCCCGAACGGGAACGTTGTCTTGAGCCGAACCGATGCGAGGTCGTACACGCCCCGGCGATCGACGGACAATGCGATGGGCACGCGCACGATCTCGCCCGGCCCGATGGCCGAAAGCCCGCCATGGGCGGTTGTGCGAGTTCCATGGGTGCCACGCAGCTCGACCTCGATCCGGATTGCTCGGGCGACTCGGAAGCGGTTTCGGCTGGCAACCTCGACTCTGACAACGGCCTCGCGGCCGCGTTCGACCAGGTCGGGTATGTCAACGCGGCCCAGCACGATGCGCATCATCGGCGGCCCGGCTGTGAACCCGTGGGCCAGAACGGCGCCGATCGCCATGCCAACGAACCAGTAGAGCAGGTTGTTCCGGCTGGCGAAGGCGCCGAGCAGGACGACCATGCACATCAGGAAGAACACGCCCGTCACGATGCGGGGCCGATCGCGTCGGCGGGCCGGCTGGTACAGAGGGTCGGCGATCGCGGGCTTCACACCTCTAGGTTACGGCTTGGAACCACCGATGGGTTCGATGAGAATCAGCAGACCCTGCCCCTTCGTGGGCGTGGGCATCTGGCCGATGCGGGCGGGGATGTACCCCTCGGCGGTGACCTCGACGCTCAGAGGCCGGCTCAAGGCGCCCGTGCCGGCGAGCGGGATCGTCGCTCGGCCGCTGGCGTTGGTCGTTCGAATGATGACATCGCCGGCCCGCCCGGTCTGACGCACGATGATCTCCGCGCCCTCGACGCCCACCTCATCGAACCGCGGGTCGCTTGCGCTGACGACCGCAACGGTGCTGAGTTCGCCCTCGAGGACCAGGCATTTGATCCGCACGGGCGAGCACCCCACGAGCGGGAGCAGGCTCAGCAGCCCGATGATGACAGCGATTCGTCTCACGCGCTCGCTCCTTCCAGCGACGGCAGGTCGCCGATCTTGCTCAACCCGAACTGTTCCAGGAACGACGGTGTCGTCCCGTAGAGCATCGGCCGACCGAGTTCCTCGGCACGACCGGTCACCGTGATCATCCGCCGCTCGAGGAGCGACCGGAGCACCTCCCCGCTGGCCACCCCGCGGATGGCCTCGATCTCGGCCCGGGTGATCGGCTGCCGGTACGCCACAATGGACAGGGTCTCGAGGGCCGCCCGGCTGAGCCGGGACGACGCCCGGGCGCCGTGGAACGCGGCGAGCACGCCCCCGGCCTCGCCGCGGGTCATCAGTCGGTAGCCGCCGGCGACGCGTTCGACCTGCGCGACCGAGCCCGCCGCTTCGTACGCGGCATTGATCTCGTCGATCGCGGCCTCGATTGCGGAGGCGTCGGCCTCAAAGCCGGCCTCGCGGAGCGGGTCGACCAGCTTCGCTGAGGTCAGCGGCCTGTCGGTCGTGAGCAGCACGGCTTCAACGGCTTGTCGGAGCGAGAGGTCTGGGATCGTCGCGTCGGGTGTCGGGTTCATGGCGACATGGTAGAGAAGTCATCGCCGCCGTGCATCGAGAGACATACGCTGGGGGGAATGCACGGCGAACTGCACGAGACACTGCCCACGCGGCAGCATCCGCACCCGGGATTACCGGAGCTCACGGAACTGCAAATCTACCGACGGCGCGAGACCCTCTTCCTCGTCTTCTCGGGGATCTTTCTCGGCTCGCTTGCGCTGCTGAATGTGCTGGGCGTGAGCAAGTTCATCGCGCTGGCGTCGATCACGGACGGGGTCTGGAGCTGGGGAACCTTCGGCGACGTGAGCTTCGCGGTCGCCGTGGGCGTTCTGCCCTATCCGATCACCTTTCTGTGCACCGACTTCATCAGCGAGCTGTACGGCCGGCGCCGCGCGAGCCTCGTCGTATGGATGGGCCTGGTGCTGAACGTGTGGGTGCTGTTCATTCTCTGGCTCGGCGGGGTTCTGCCCCCGAACCCCGACCCCGTGGTCCACGGCCAGCTCATCGACGGCTCCCCCGTGCTGGGCCCCCCGCTGCCGGGGGTCGTCACAGATGCAGCCGGCACATTCGTCCGCTACGACGACGCGTGGACCTTCTTGCGCATCCGGGAGATGGCCTTCGGCGCCGTCGCCGCGTCGATGATCGCCTACCTCGCGGCACAGCTGGTGGATGTGCATGTGTTCCACTTCTGGAAGCGGCTGACCCGCGGCAAGCACCTGTGGCTTCGGAACAACGGGTCGACGATCGTCAGCCAGCTCGTCGACACCTCGGCGGTCATCATCATCACGCACTTCGTGGCGCGATCGCTGCCCGTCGATGCGGACCGCGACCTCTGGACTCAGCTTCTGGTGTTCATCGCGACGGGGTACGTGTTCAAGGTGGTCGCGGCATTCCTGGATACCTTGCCGTTCTACTTCGGATGCACCCTGCTCCGCCGGTACCTGCGGCTCCCTCCGCCGACGGCCCACACGCACGGGTAGGGGATAACCCGTACGGGTCCTGCGGCGGGTCGGGCCGATGATCGCTACAGCCCTCCCAGGGCGCAGGAAAGCGACGATTGACCAGAACGGACATCCTCACCGGATCGCCAGATCGGCCGATGACCTGCGGAGATGCCCGACGCCGAACGGACAGCGTGGCCCGTGATTCTCCTCGTCGATGACGAGCCGCACATCACCCACATTCTCGGACGTAAGCTCGCAAAGCTCGGCGCGGATGTGAAGGTGGCCCGGAACGGCGCCGAGGGGTTCGCGTGCGCGGTCGAGCGGCCGCCGTCGCTGATCCTGAGCGATCTTCAGATGCCCAAAATGGACGGGCTCGAGATGGCACTCGCCCTCGCGGGGCACCCGGTCACCTCTCAGGTCCCGATCGTGATGATCAGCGGGCGGGGCTTTCTGCTGGACGACACCCGGTTGCGGCAGACCCGCATCGTCGAGGTGCTCGAGAAGCCGTTCAGCGCGACCGCAGTCGCCGACCTGGTGTGCCGGATCCTGTCGTGGGCTCCGGACAGGAAGGCGGCGGCGTGACCGACCATGCGTGCGAGCCACACCGGATCGATCGCCGGATCGCGCCTCTGCTGAAAATCGTGCAGGCTCGCTCCTCCGAGCTCGGCCTCGAGTGCGTCTACCTCGCGCCGGACGGCTCGAGGCCCGACGGGTTGGGCGCCGCCGACGGCGATCTCCGTCGGCTTGCGGACCACCCCGTCGGCGCCGTGGTCACCGAAGGACCTCACGCGGCGCGGGTCAGGCTGCCGCTACAGCATCGCGACGACGACCTCGGCTCGCTGCTGGTCACCTGCAGGCCCGGGTCGGGCGGGGCGATCGCGCCCGATGCGGAGCTGCTTCGCTGCATCCCGTCGCTCGAGCAGATAATCCGCGACGGGCTCGCGATCAACGAGCTCGAGGACGAAGTCACGGATCTCGCCGATCAGATCACCGACGCGTTCGAGATGCTGGAGCTCATGTACGCGCTGGGCAACTCGATGGCCAGCCTCGACGAGCCGCAGCGGTTCCTGTCGGTCACCTGCAAACGCGTCCGGCAGACGCTCGCGTTCGGGTATGTCGCGGTGCACCTGTCGGACGCGGCGGACGTCGGACCCATGCTCGCGGGAAAGACGCACTGGGACGGCGAAGCCAAGCACGGGACGGAGCTGAAACACCTCGACCGGCTGCTGGGCGTGATGGCGCTGGACGGCATGTCGCTGGACGCGTTCAACGGGCCGCAGGCGATCGTTCGGCCGCTGCGGAACGACCGCGGGATCGTGGGCATGATCATCGCCGGCGACAAGCATCGCGAGGCGGGCAACGTCAGCTCGTACGACACCAAGCTGATCGACGCCGTCGTCGGGCTGCTGTCGGCCTTCCTGACCAACTGCCGGCTGTTCAACGAGCAGCGCGAAATGGCGATGGGCGTGCTCGAGTCGCTGTCGGCGGCGATCGACGCCAAGGACCGCTACACGCGGGGCCACGCGCAGCGGGTGGCGTATCTCAGCCAGCAGATCGCGATCGGGCTCGGGCTCGACGCCGCGCACGCGGAACGGCTTCGGGTCGCCGGGCTGCTGCACGATGTCGGCAAGATCGGTGTCGCCGAGGCGGTGCTCCAGAAGAGCGGCCGCCTTACCGACGACGAGTACGACCAGATCAAGCGGCATCCGGAGATCGGGCACCGCATTCTGAAGGACCTCAAGGGACTCGAGGACATCCTGCCAGCCGTGCTCCACCACCACGAGCGGCTGGACGGACGGGGCTACCCGGCGGGGCTGACGGGCGACAGCATCCCGCTGAGCGCGAGGATCGTCGCCGCCGCGGACACCTTCGATGCGATGAGTTCAACCCGCTCGTACCGGTCGAAGATGCCGCGCGAGGAGGTCATCGCCGAGCTCCGCCGGTCCGCCGGTTCGCAGCTCGACCCGGGCGTGGTCGACGCGCTGCTGTCGCTCGACCTGTCCGAGTTCGACCGGATGATCGCCGAGCACGCGACCCAGTCGGGCATCGGCGTCAGAGCGGCGTAGCGGGGCCACGCTGATCTTGTGGGCTCTAGTCGACCACCGCTCGCCAGCTGCCCGCCACGATCCTGGGCACCGTGCCTCCGCGGAAGCCCGGCGGCGGAGCTTCGAGATAGGCGTCGTTCCGCTCGATGTTCGCTTCTCCAGATACGAACACCTGGCCGGTCGACATCAGCGTGCCGATCAGGTCAAGCTCGTTCACGATCGCCACGTTGTTGTTGACGTAGATCAGGCCTTGCGCACCCTGGTTGCCCTTTCGGTCGAAGTCGGGCCCGGTCGGTCTGGCGTCCTCTCCTTTGAGCGCGTTGTTGGTGCTCCTCTTGCTGACGCCATCGAGCGTGAGCGGCGCCGCGGTGAGCAGCAGCGGGTGTCCCTCGGCCGAGGGGCGCATCGTCTTCGGGCTCGAAATCTCGAGCGAGGTGGCGTTGACGACAACGAGCGTGCCGACGAGCCTTAGGTCCGTAAGAAGTACCGGTCCGCCGCGACCGTTGATCACATACACGCGGTCGGCGTTCGGAGCTGTTCGGTCAGCCTTCGACTCCGCAGCGTCGATGGTCAGCAGCAGTTTCTCGTAGAGCATGCCCTCACCGCCGTTGCTCATGGATTGAGGCAGCACGGTGCCCATCGCCTGATACTGGGCGATGACCCCAGGATCGGGCAGGGCGATGTCTCCCATCTCGCGCATGCGATTCCACGGGTCGAGCTCGGCGATAAGCGGGATCGAGATGTCAAGCGTGGCTGTGTCCACGCTCAGGGTGATGTCTCCCGTATTGGTCACGCCGCCGTGGGCGACCAGCGCATGCTCCAGAGCTTCGATCGGCTCGAACGCGGACTCGATGTCGACCGCGACGCGTTGCCTCGCCTGGCCGAAGGTCGCCGTCGCGGTGAGCGTGAACGGGTCGCTGTCATCGTCGGTCAGGCTGCCGTCGGCATCGGTGGCGTCCACCCAGAGCTGTCCTCGGTCGAGCGTGAGCGGGCCGAGCACGCGGCCTGCGGGGGTCAGACGCCAGGTGCTGTTGCCTTCGATGGCGTCGAGGGCCAGGTGGATGCCCGACTCGGCGATCGCGCCGGCGCGTTCGCGGTCGATGGCGATCTCCTGGATCTCCCGCTGGGAGGCGGCCGCGGCGACCGCGAGCACGCCCATCGACATCGCGACACCCGCCGTGACGAGCACGAGCAGGTACACGCCGCCGCGTTCCTGACGGCGCGGGCTCATCGCACCGCCTCGTCGCCTGCGAGGGATCGGTAGAAGACCATCTCGCCCGCGAGGCGGCCGTTCAAGGTGGCGGTGACGCGGACGCGGTACACGCCGGTGCCGCCGACCTCGGGTCCATCGGGGTCCCCGGGCAGCACCTCGGTGACCTCGACCGACCGCATCCAGGCTTCGACGCCCGGAAGGGCGGTGCCTTCCCGGTCGACCGGGGGCGACTTGGTGTACCCGTCGTAGTCGAGCACATCGAGCAGCAGGCTTCGGTCGGCAGAGTCCGGCTCGTCTGGTTCCTCGCCCGCAAGACCAGCCACCGCGTCGGCCACTCCACCGAGGATGCCGCCGACAAGTCCACCGCTTCGGCCCCCGTTGTCGTTTCCGTCCTCGCTATCCTCGCCGCCCTCGGCCCCGCTTCTTGTTGTGTGGTCGAGTGGCAGGGCCGCGATCTCCTCGGCGAGCTGCCTGGCAAGCAGGTGCCCGACACTGCGGTCCGCCGCCACCCGCCGCTCGGTCGCGATGGTGCCGACGAGCGACATGGCGGCGACCGCGAGCCCGCCGACGATCACCGTCGCGAGCACGGCCTCGACCATCGCGATTCCTCGGGCGAGCCTCATTCGGCCTCCAGATTCAGGCAGCGCGGGCCGATCGACATCTCGGTCGCGCCGACGCGGATGGAGATCATGAGACACTTGTGCAAGGGCCCGGCCGGCTCGGAGAAGCTGGCCCACGCGAAGCTGACCTCGTCAACGGCGGTGAGCAGGGGAGCCTCGCCGAGCGACTTGTGCTCGCGGGTGAGCGGGTCGCCGTCGGAACCGGCCCAGCGATAGGTGACGACGTCGGGCGAGCCGTCGCCGTCGCGATCAGGGAGGAGCATGCTGACCTCGCCGTCATCGACGATCGTGACATCGGCGGCGAAGCGGGCGTCGTTCGCGATCATGTCGAGTGTCCGCTGCACAACGATGCCGGTCTGCGTCGGCAGCGAGGCGTCCGGCAGCGCCCTCGTCATCAGCCCGATAGTGGACGCCATGGCAACGACAACGACGGACGACACGAAGAGGCTCGACACGAGTTCGACGAGTGTGAACGCCCGGCGTGGTCGCGGCGCGCGCCTCACCGGAAGCTCACCGAAGCGCCGATGTCAATCGTGCCGGCGTCAACGTCGCGCGTGACGCTCGGCAGCACGTCACCGGTTGCGTCGTCGGAAAGGTCGAGCGAACGGACCTGCACGGCGGCGGTTCCGGCGTTCAACACGATGCGCTTGCCCTGGCGGCCCACCGCGAGGTTGATCGTGCCGGTCGTCTCCGGCACGCCGTAGCCGCTGAGGCGCAGCAGCGGCGAGCCCTCGAATGTCGCCGAGACGATGTTGGTCTCGTAGGGCGGATCGCCGAGCCGGACCGACCGGAAGGTCCCGCCGCCGCGTGTCCGCACGCCGACGAGCAGGTACTGATCGGTGGGAGCGTCGAAGACCATCTGGCGATCGGATCCCATCGCCTGCGCGCTCGCGGCGGAGACGGCGATGTCCTGCACGACCCTGGCCGCGGCGGCGTCCAGCCTCGAACGGGCCGAGGCGGATGCGAACCGAGGGATCGCCACCGCGGAGATCACCGCGAGAACCGCGATGACCACCGCGAGCTCGACCAGCGTGAAACCACGCCGGCTCAGACTAGAACGCGTTCCACTGCGTTGTGCCATTGCCTTCGGTGCCGGTGTTCGAGACGATGGTGCCCGCGGTTTCGTTGTACAGCCAGCCGACGCCCGCGCCGTCTGCCGCGGCGACACCGGAATTGCCCTGGTTCGTTCCAACGGGCAGCGGCGGGATCGATCGCAGGTACGGGCCGTAGATGAAGTCGCCGGTTTTGGTCGCACTGGTGGCTCCGCTGGCATCGCTGTAGAGCGTGAGCTGGTCGACGAAATCGCCGACCGACGGGTACGCGCCCTGATGCTCGGCGGCGTACAGATCGATCGCCCCTCGCAGGGCCTGCAGGTTGGCCTTGAGGGCCGATTCGGCCGCGCCCTCGGAGCCGCGGCTCATCCGCGGGATGGCGATCGCTCCGATGATCCCGAGGATCACCACCACAATCACCAGTTCGATCAGGCTGAACCCTCGCCGGCGCGCTCTTGACATCATTTGCAATTCCCCCATGTGGACCTCCCCGAGGAGATCGTCCCGATCGCCGGCGGACTTGACGCCTGTTGCAAGGAGAAATCGCCCAACAGGGCGCGCACGCGGCAGCGCTAGTCGGCTTGCAGCTTCGGACGCTGCAGCTCGAGCGTTATCGCACCCACGGCGGTCTCGACCCGGACCCGCTGCCCCTCGATCGAGAGAATCCGCGCTCCATCGATCGAGTCGCCCACTCGGAGCGGGCGGCCGTTGATCACGGCGATGTTCCCGTCTTCCCGACGAAGAATCGCGGAGAGCTTGAGACCGACCTCGTTCGATTCCGGCTCGGCCGCGGCCGGCCCGGTCGACTCGTCCTTTGTGGCGAGGGGGGCGAAGGCGGCCCCGATGGCATCGCGGTCGGGCTCGCCGGGCTGCTCGAAACCGGCGAAGCGGTCCGAGAGTGTTGGCCCGTTCCTCAGCGCGTCGGGAGACGGAGCCGCCTCGATCGCCTGCGCCTCGGTGCCCGTGGGCACGAACGCCTCGTCGGCGTGGCTTGAGGCCGGAAGCAGCTGGTCGGTCAGCAGCGCAAGCACCGCGACGCCCAGCAACCCCAGCATGATCCGGTTCGGCTTCCCCCTGGCCATGGCCCAAGCATGCAATCGCATCGACGCGGCGGCAAGCAATCCGCGTGCGCTACCGCGACGGGGCGGCCTCCGAATCGGACTGATCGTTGGAACCGGTAAACCACACCAGCTCGGCGGCGATCAACGACGTCTCGGCGGACTGACCGCTGACGGTGAAGCTGCGCACGCCCATGTCCGGGAACACGACCCGCAGCTGCGACAGGAACCTGGCGATGTCTCCGGGCGCTCCCTGGCCCGAGATCGATACCGGCTGCTGCCGGACTCCGTCGCCTGCGGTTGGCTCCCCGGGCCGGATCGACCCGACGGCAACTCCGGTGACCTCCGCCAGCGCCGCGAGCTCACCGATCCGTTCGTTCAGCCGCGGCGAGGCCTCAAAGCTCGTGCGAAAGTCGCCCACCCGTCTCTGCAGCGTCTGCACAACCGCTTCCTTCTCGACCACATCGCCGCGGAGCTGCTCGAGATCGCCCTGCTTGCTCGCGATGTCGCGTTCCATCATGATGCGTTGCGTCTGATGAGCGACGACGGGTCGGATTCCGCCCGCGTATCCGATCGCCGTGATGGCAACGGCGATGGCACACCCGGCGCGATCGATGGGGTTTCTGAGCATCAGCTTTGGCCCTCCGCTCCCAGGCGAGCCTGAAGCGAGAAAACGAACGCGGTCTCATCGCCCACGCGTGTCGGGGAGGTCCCCTGCAGCCTGATCTCTCCGAGCAGCCCGGCCCGTTCGAGGCGGACCATGTACTCGGTCACGTCCGACTGCGTGCGCGCGAGGCCGCTCATCTCGACGCGGTAGGGCCCGCGCGCGAGCTGGCTCGGCGTGATCTGCGAGGCGGACTGCGCTGCGAGCGCAACGCGTACCGAGCGAATCGCAACACCCTCGCCTCGGTGCTCGCTGATGTGCCGGATCAGCACGCTCCAATCGGGCTGGCCGTGGATCTCGGTCAAGACCGCGAGCTCGGCGACCAGCGACTCTTTGAGTTCTTGCTGGAGCGCCAGCCGGGCCTCGTTGGCCGCGATGTCTGACGCCACGGCGAGCGACTGAGCCTCAAGGGCCTCCGTCGGTTCGATCAGCACGCCCTCGACGGCGAGAACGGCGGCCAGAAGAACGATGCAGTACGCCAGCAGCGAACGGGTCCAGATCGTGCGGCGGATGCGTCGCGTCCGCTGGGCCAGGATCGGCTTGGGCAGCAGGTTGACGGACTTCATGCCGCTGCCCTCCCCGTGTGTCCCCATCGCGCAGCGCCGTAGGCGCCGGCAAACGCCGGGCCGAGCCCGTCGACCGAGCCGCCCTCGGCTGGCCGCCCCCACACCCGCACGCCGACATCAAACTCGCACGCGATGTCACGCGCCGCGCCGGGCAGCGTGTCCGCGGAACCGACGAGCACGATCTCCTCGATCGCGGCGTCGGCGCGGTAGGTCGCGAGGTATCCGGCGCACCGGTCGATCTCGGAGATAAGCAACGCACTCGACAGCCGCGAGGCGGTGAGGGGAACGGTCCGCGACAGAATCGGCGTTCCGCCCTGCACGGCGTGCAGAGCAGCCCCGCCCCTCACGATGGAAGCGATGAGGCAGTTCACCGTGCCGCACGCCCGGCTCAGCGCGGTCACCGGCGCATCCACGGCACGCACCTCGACCCCGATCGCCGCAAAGTCGTCGACCAGGGCCAGCACACCATCGCGGCGGGCGGAAGCGACGAAGTACTCCGAGGGGCCGTTCTCTCGGTTTCGCACGGGAAAGACGGCCACCTCGACGCCGCCACCGTCCGTGCCCCGCGTCATTTCCGCCGCCGCGAGGTCGTCGATCGGCGCCCCCGAGGACAGCGGAGGCAGTTCCAGCACCGCGTTGGTCATGATTGACATCGGTGCGATCGCGACGCAGCGCCCGAGATCCTGAACGCCGCGACGCTCGACCGCCGCCAGGGCACGCCGCAGCGCCTCCGCACGGGGGACAACACCCTTGACAATCGGCACCTCCACAGCGGCGAGCACCACGTTGCCGCGGGCGGCCACGACGCGGACGGCGTCTTCGGCGGGATCGATCCCGATCTGGGTCTGATGCGAGACCGGCAGCATCAGGGTGCCCCTCCGGTCGAGGCCGTGAGATCAAAGAGCGGCAGGAAGAGACTCATCGCAACGCCTCCGACGACCACGCCGAGCAGGGACAGGATCGCCGGCTCGAGGATGCTCGTGATCGAGCGAGCAAAGATCGCGTTGTCCTCGTCGAGCATGTCGGCCAGCACAACGAGCACCTCACCGACGCGACCGTTCTGCTCGCCGTTGCGGATGGCCTCGGCGAGCGAGGAGGGGATCAGGAACCCGTCCTCGATCGAGTCGCTCAGCGCCTCGCCACGCTCGACCCGATCCGTTGCGTTGCCGATGATGGCCTCGTACTCGATATGCCTGGCACTCGCCTGCGCGACCCGAAGACTCTCGAGCAGCGGGACCCGAGCTTCGAGCATCACGCCCAGCACCCGTGCGAGGCGGGCCACCACGAACGATCGCACCGCCGCGCCGATCAGCGGCAGGCGCACCACGAGCCGCTGCACCGCCGCCCGCCCGTCCGCGGACCGGGCGTAGGCGATCACACCGGAGACGGCCGCCGCGATTCCCAGGACGATCCAGATCGCATTGGACCGGACGAACGCCGAGCTCTCGATGAGAACCGCCGTGGTCGGCGGCAGCGGCGCATCAAGTGTTTCGAACAACTGCTCGAACCGCGGCAGCACGGCGAGGAACAGCCCGACGAGCACGCCTCCCGATACGAACAGGAGCAGCGACGGATACAGCATCGCCCCCATGACGGTGTTCTGCACGACCTGACGCTGGCGCGACATCATCGCGAGGCGTTCGAGAATGCGGTGCATGTCGCCGCCCGACTCGCCCGCCTGGATGAGACTGCGGTAGACGCTGTCGAAGTGGCCCGGATGCCGCGCCATGGCGGCCGAGAGGGACTCGCCCCGCTCGACATGGGACCGCACATCCTCGATGATGTCTCGCCAAGGACCCGGCGGCGTCTGGCGTTCCGCGGCCTCGATCGCGTCCACGAGGGGCGTCCCGCTAGAGATCAGCACAGTCAGCTGGCGGGTGAACGCCGTCAGCTGGCGGAGGCGGTTCTGCCCGAGCTGAAGACCGGTTCGCCGGGGCTTCTGCCTGCCGGTCGCCGCCGCGGAGACGACGGAGGGGAATCTGCCCTGCGCTCGGATCGCCTGCTCGGCTTCCGCCCGCGAGTCGGCGTCGATCTCACCGGCGGCAAGCGACCCGTCCGGATTAAATGCTTCGTACCGGAACTTCATGCCGCTCGCTCCACCGTGCTGCGTTGGGATACGCTATTCGGTGCCGGAGCGGCCGCGTCATCGCTGTGGGTGACGCGCAGGGCTTCTTCGAGGCTTGTCCGCCCCGCGCGAGCGAGATCGACCCCTTCGTCACGCAGGGTCGCCACACCGTTCCGCCTGATCTCGGCGCGAAGTTCGTGCGAGGGCTCGCCGAGGTGGATCATCCGCCGCAGCTCCGGCGTCACCTCCATGACCTCGTACACGCCCATGCGGCCCTGGAAGCCGGAATCGTGGCACTGCTGGCACCCGGCCCCGCGTCGGAAGGGTCTTCCTGCGTCCTCGGGGATGCCGGCGTCGATCAGCACGGCTTCGCCCGGGTAGTACTTGACGGTGCAATGCGGGCAGAGCGTGCGGGCAAGCCGCTGCGCCACGGCGCCGTTGAGCGAGCCGGAGAGCAGGTAGGGCTCGATGCCCATGTCGCCGAGCCGCGCGACGGCGCCCGTGGCGTCGTTGGTGTGAAGCGTGGCGAGCACGAGGTGTCCGGTCAGCGCGGCCTGAACGGCGACCCGCGCGGTCTGTTCGTCCCGGATCTCACCGATCATGATGATGTCCGGGTCCTGCCGGAGGATGCTCCGCAGCGAGTGCGAGAAGCTGAGTCCCACCTGCTCGTGCACCTGAATCTGATTGACCATGTCGAGCTGGTACTCGACGGGATCCTCGACGGTGACGATGTTCCGCTCCGGGGTGCGCAGCTGGTCAAGCGCGGAATACAGCGTCGTGGTCTTGCCGGACCCGGTGGGCCCGGTGACCAGCACAAGCCCGTGAGGCTTCCGCAGCATCCGCTGAAAGGTCTCGAGCGCCGGGCCCTTGAAGCCGAGCTCGTCGAGCCTGATGCGGAGGTTCGACTTGTCGAGGACGCGGATCACCATTTTCTCGCCGAGCAGCGTGGGCATGCTCGACACGCGGAGGTCGATCTCGCGCCCCTCGGCGATGATGCGGACGCGCCCCTCCTGCGGCATGCGCTTGATGGCGATGTCCATCTTCCCGATGACCTTGATCCGGCTGACGATCGCCGCGTGCACGCCCGGCGGGGGGTTCATGAGCTCGCGCAGCACCCCGTCGACGCGGTAGCGGATCCGGGTGCCGCGTTTGTCCGGCTCGATGTGGACATCGCTGGCGCCGTCGCGGACAGCGGTGAGCAGCGCGATGTTCACGAGATTGATGATCGGGCTTCCCTCGACCATCTGGTCGAGATCGGTCTCGGCGCCCTCGTCGACGTTCTCGCGCTCGACGACCTCCAGATCCTGCTCGTTGAGAGATGTGAGGAACTCGTCGACGCTGACGTTGCCGCCTCGATACTTGCGGACGAACTCGAGCACGTTGCTCTCAAGAGCGAGCACCGGCCGGATCTCGCATCCGGACAGGCGGCGCAGCTGGTCGACCTTCGACAGGTTCTGCGGCTCGGACATGGCGACCGTCATCACGCCGCGGACGCGGAACATCGGGATGACACGCAGTCGCTCGCACTCTTCTTCGCCGACCATCGACAGCAGCCCTGGGTCGATCAGGCCGTGCCGGAGCTGGCACCCGCGCACGTTCATGCTCTGCGCGAGCGTTCGCACCATGGTCAGCTGCGACACGTAGCCCTCGTCGACGAGCACCTCGCCCAGCCGGGCGCCGGTGCGGGCCTGCTCGGTGAGCGCCCGCTCGAGATCGCGCTCGCTGATGGCTCCGGCCGCGATGAGCGCTTCGCCGACCCGGATGCCGCGCCGCCGCAGGCTCATTCGAAGCTCCTCACGGCCGCGGAGGTGTCCTCGAAGAGTTCGCAGTACGAGTCAACCTCCGTGAGGTCCAGCACTTCGCGGAGTGTCTCGTTGACACAGCACAGCTTGAGGCTGCGTGCGATCCTCTCGAACCGCTCGCCGAGGGTCACGATCGCTTCAAGCCCGGCGCTGTCGACGAACGACACGTGCGACAGATCCACGACGACGCGCCCCCGCTGCTGCGCCGCAGCCGCGTCGACGCGCACGGCGAGCAACGCGGCGTCGTCTCCGGTCAGAGGGCCGCGCGGCGTGAGCACCGTGACGGCGGCCTGGCTGTGCTCGTCAATCTGCACGCTTGCTCCCCCTTAGGCCGCCTGCCTGTCGGACGGCATCGAGGGCTGCGATTCACGGTTGCCCACCGGGAGGCGCAGCGTGAACGTGCTGCCGCGGTTCAGCTCCGATTCGAGCGTGACGTCCCCGCCGTGCTGCCGGGCGAGCTGGCGGGCGAGCGAGAGCCCCAGGCCTGACCCTTGGGTCTCGGTGACGCGGGCGTCGTCCGAGCGGAAGAAGGTCTCGAAGACGAGCGGGATCTCCTGCGGCGCGATGCCGATGCCGTCATCGATCACCTCGAGCGTGAACTCGAACTCGTCCGCATCGGCGCGGATGAGCACGGTGCCGCCTTCCGGGGTGTACTTGATGGCGTTGCCGACGAGGTTCTGGATGACCAGCTCGATGTGATCCCGGTCGCCGTACAGCAGAGGCAGCTTCGGAGGCGCGTCGAGAGTCAGCCCGATGGACTTCGCGTCCGCGGCGGCCGTGAATGCGCTCCGGATCTCGGAGAGCATGTCCGCCACCTGCACTTCCGTGCGTGAGCCGCGGAGGGCGCCGCTTTCGAGCTCGGACACGCGGAGCAGATCGCCCACGGTGCGCTCCAGGCGCAGGACCTCCCGCCCGATCACGTTCAGGGCTTCCTGCCGAAGCTGCGGATCCTCGTCGCCCTCTTCGATCGCCTGCTCGGCGTAGAGCTTGATGTTTGTAAGCGGTGCCCGCAGTTCGTGGGTGGCACGGGCGAGGAATCCGCCGCGCGACGCCTCGGCGACGGACTGCCGGGTGATGTCGGTGAGCGTCATGACGGCTCGATCGGCCAGGCCGGCGGCGCGTGCGACGCGCACACGGAGGACCTGCGGCGAGGCTTCGGTGCCGCACTCGATGGTTTCACGCCGAACCGGGCCGCCGGCGAGAACGGTTCGGGCAATCGCTGCCAGGTCCGCCGGCTCGAGATCGGTGAGGGAACAGCCCGTCGCCGGGTCGGATTCGCCGGTCAGCAACGCGGCGGCCGCGGGATTTGACGCGAGGATCCGCAGGTCGCCGTCGACGACCAGGACGCCCTCGGCGAGGGCGTCGATGACCGGATCGCCCGACTGGTCTCGCGATGGCTCGATCCCCTGAGACACGCTGCCGCTCAGCAGCCGCTCGATCAGTTCGTTCCACGCGTCCGCGGTTCTGCCGAGCGTCGAGTCGACCCGGAGCTCTCCCACCGTCGCGTGAGGCAGCGTGGCGGTGCGCACGGCGTCGGCCACGGCGGCAAGGCATCGCAGCCGCTTCAACGCCCGCATAAGCACAAACGCCGAGAGCCCGGCGAACGCGCCCGCCGAGCCGAGCAGGATCCAGTCAATCGATCCCGCCGCTCGGGCGTCGATGGCCACCAGCGCGGCCCCCGACAGGGGGACAAGGCCGGCGAGACCCGCGATCAGGACGCGGCCCCCCGGAACGGTGCGCGCGAACAGATTGCCCGCCTGACGCGTTTCTCCGGATGCTCCGTTGCCCATCGGTGCCCGCCCTCCGCTTGCGGTCACCCGAGATATCGGCCGCTGAGAAGATGACTTCAGCCCCGACCGCCCGCATCTCGAGGGCGTACGGTTCTCGGACCGTACAGCCTCGCTTCGCTGAACCACCATGGACGACTTCAAAGCCAAAGCGCACAACCTGAAGGTCTGGCTCGCGGGCACCGTCTCGCGCGCGGCGTTCCCGCGCGCTCACGATCTGTACGGCCACGCCACGCACCAGGACGCCTCCACCCGGAACCCGGTGGTCGTCATCCCAGGCATCATGGGCTCGCGGCTGCGCGACAGGCCTTCCGGACGCGTGCTCTGGGGCGGCTCGACCAAACGCGAGTTCGCGGACCCCAACGATCCCGATCAGCTCAGGGCGATCACCCTGCCCATGGAGCCGTTCGAGTCCCCCCTCCGCGAACGACTCGACGAGACAAGCTCAGACGGGAGCATCAACCAGCTCCGCGCAAGGGTGCTCGGCTTCCCGCTGAACGTCCAGGCGTACGGGCCCATCCTCCAGATGCTCGGCGTCGGCGGCTTCACGCTCGACGACTCCAAGAGATCCGGCAGGAAGCTCGCGCTCAACTACAACCACCGTGCCATCGCCAACTGCTTCGAGTTCTCATACGACTGGCGGCGATCCGTCGTCGACAACATGAAGCGATTCGACGCGTTCATCGACGGCGTCCTGGAGTTCGCCACCTACGACGCGGGCGGCAAGGCGAGGGACAACCTGCGGGTCGACATCGTCGCCCACTCGATGGCCGGGCTGCTCCTGCGATACTACCTGCGCTACGGCACCCAGTGCCTGCCCGATGACGGGTCGCTGCCCGAACTCACCTGGGAGGGCGCAAAGAAAATCGAGCACGCGATCATCGTCGGCACACCCAACGCGGGTTCGTTGGGCGGGCTCGAGCGGCTGATCACGGGGCTTCCCGAGTCACCGGCCACGCCGGGCTATCACCCGGTGACCCTCTGCACCTACCCGTCGATCTACCAGCTCATGCCGCGGACGCGGCACCATCCCTTCGTCGAGCCCGGGACCGGCAAGCCGATCGACGACCTGCTCTCGGTGGAATGCTGGGAGCGGAACCGCTGGGGTCTGGCCGACCCCGAAGCGGACGAAATCTTGAAGGTGCTGCTGCCCCACCTTGCCGACTCCAAGGATCGCCGGCGGATCGCGCTCGACCATCTGGCCAGATGCCTGCAGGAAACCAGGCAGTTTCACGACGCACTCGATCGGCCCGCGAACGCGCCCAGCGATGTGGCGATGCATCTGTTCGCGGGCGACGGCGTGCTGACCCCGAGCCGGGCCGAGGTCGGCGCGGGCAAGACCGGCTACCGGGTGCTCGAGCGGGACTACGGCGACGGCACGGTGCTGCGGTCGAGTGCCCTCATGGACGAGCGCCGGGGCATGAAGGGTGTTCCCCGCGTCGTCACGCCGATCCGGTGGGACGCGGTGACCTTCGTCCCCACGGACCACATGCTGCTGACCCGTCATCCGACGTTCGTCAACAACGCGCTGTTCATTCTGCTCGAGAAGGCCCGGCCGGATTGCGGGTTCCGCGGTGCTTCAACGCCCCCCGCGGTGAAGCATGCCGCCGAACCCATCTGAACCTGTTCCAATCTGAATCGGGGCGACTGGATTCGAACCAGCGACCTTTTGACCCCCAGTCAAACGCGCTAACCAAACTGCGCCACGCCCCGGAGCGTGGTGCAGGGTAGCCCGCTCTCGTCACCCGGTCACGCCGACCCAGAAGCCCCCTTCGTTGGGCGGGCCTCCCTCGCCCGGACGCCGCGTTCGAGGCCCGTCCCGGTTGGATACCCTCGGGGCGATGAGGGGTCTGCTGATTCAGGGCGGGCGGGTCATCGACCCGGCGAGCGGGCTGGATGCCTCCGCGGATGTCGCCGTGCGCGACGGACGGATCCGTGCCATCGGTCCCGGCCTTTCGGCCGACGACGCCGACGCGGTCTTCGACGCCTCGGGCCTGATCGTCTGCCCCGGCCTGATCGACCCCCATGTGCACCTGCGCGAGCCGGGGCACGAGGACAAGGAAACGATCGCGACCGGCACCGCGGCCGCCGTCGCCGGCGGGTTTACCACCGTCTGCTGCATGCCCAACACGAGCCCCACGCTCGACTCGCCCGAGATCCTCAGCTTCGTCCGCGACCGGGCGAGGCAGACCGCGGCCTGCCGGGTGTTCGCCGTCGCCGCGGGCACGGTCGGGCGCCGGGGCGAGCGCATGACTGAGATCCGCCTGCTCGCCGGGGCGGGGGCCGTCGGCATCAGCGACGACGGCGACGTCATCGAGTCCGCGGGCATGATGCGTTCGGTGCTCCGCGCCACGGCGGCCACGGGCCTCGCGTTCATGCAGCACTGCCAGGAGCCGAGCCTGACCCGCGGGGCGTCGATGCACGCCGGGGAGATCAGCACGCGGCTCGGGCTGACCGGCTGGCCGCGTGTCGCCGAGGAGATCATCATCGAGCGGGATGTGCGGCTCGTGCGGGACACCGGCTGCCGATACCACGTGCAGCATCTGTCGTCGGGAGGCTCGGTGGAGATCATCCGCATCGCGCGCGAGATGGGGCTGCCCGTGTCGGCCGAGGCGTCCCCCCACCACCTGCTGCTGACGCACGACGCGTGCCTTGGGTACGACACCAACGCCAAGATGAACCCGCCCCTGCGGGAGACATCGGACTTGGACACGATCCGTGAGGGCGTGGCCAGCGGTGTGATCACGGTGCTCGCGACCGATCACGCGCCGCACACCGCCGACGAGAAGCAGCTCCCATTCGGCGAGGCCCCGTTCGGCATCATCGGGCTCGAGTCGGCCGTCGCCGCGTATGCCGAGGCGCTCGTCGAGTCGGGCCTGATCGACTGGCCCGGGCTGATCGAGCGGCTCACCATCAACCCCGCCCGGTTGTGCAATCTGGATCGGGTTCACCGCGGCGACGACGGACTCGGCGAGCTGCGCGTCGGCGGCCCGGCCGACATCACCGTGATCGACCCGGACCGACGGTGGACCTTCGACCGGGGTGCGATCGCGGGCAAGGGCGCGAATTCACCCTTTGTCGGCCGGTCGTTCAGGGCCCGCCCGGTGCTGACCGTCGTCGGAGGGCGCGTGGCGATGGATCGCCTTTCGTCGGCCAGGCCCTGAAGCGCATACACGGGACGCGGGCATAGACAGAATTCCACGCGCGTTCTACCGTTGCTCGGTCGGAGGGCGAGAGAGCCCCGAGCACCGAAACCGGCGTCCACCGGCGCCCTCGAGACACACTGGAGCGCACCCATGGCGATCAAGATCGGAATCAACGGCTTCGGACGCATCGGCCGGCTCGTCTACCGCGCCGCCGCCGCCTCGAAGGACTTCGAGGTCGTCGGCATCAACGACCTCGTCCCCGCGGACAACCTCGCGTACCTGCTCAAGTACGACACCATGCACGGCCGGTTCATGATCGACGGCAAGCCCGCCGAGGTCAGCGCCACCGAGGACAGCTTCACCGTCAACGGCTACACGACCCGGACCATGGCCGTCCGCGACCCCGGCGAGCTGCCCTGGGGCGACATGGGCGTCGACTACGTCCTTGAGTCCACCGGCCTGTTCACCGACCTCGACGGCGCCCGCAAGCACATCGACGGCGGCAAGGCCAAACGCGTCGTTATCTCCGCGCCGACCAAGAGCCCCGAGTCGATCAAGACCATGGCCTACAAGGTCAACCACGAGCAGTACGACCCCGGCGCCGACACCGTGATCTCAAACGCGAGCTGCACCACCAACTGTCTCGCCCCGATCGCCAAGGTCATCAACGACGAGTTCGGCCTCGAAGAAGGACTCATGACCACCATCCACGCCGCCACCGCGACGCAGCCCACGCAGGACGGGCCGAGCAAGAAGGACTGGCGCGGCGGGCGCAACGCCTACCAGAACATCATCCCCGCCAGCACCGGCGCCGCCAAGGCCGTCGCGCTGTGCATCCCCGCCCTCAAGGGCAAGCTCACCGGCATGGCCTTCCGCGTCCCGACCGCCGATGTCTCCGCCGTCGACCTCACCTTCAAAACCGCCAAGAGCACCAGCCTCGACGCGATCAACGCGGCCATGAAGGCCGCCAGCGAGGGCGCGATGCAGGGCGTGCTCGGCTACACCGAGGAGGAGGTCGTCTCGAGCGACTTCATCGGCGACCCTCGCAGCTCGATCTACGACGCCAAGGCGGGCATCGAGCTCAACAGCAACTTCTTCAAGGTCGTCAGCTGGTACGACAACGAGGCCGGCTACGCCAACCGCTGCATCGACATGATCCGCTACATCGCCAGCAAGGACTGATCGTCGCGCCCGGCGTGAAAGACAAAGGGCTGCCCCGCGAAGGGCAGCCCTTTTCAGTTGCGGGTGGTCATCGCCGGGGTCAGTTGCAGCCGGCGTTGAAGTTGGCGATCCACGCGTTGAAGTCGGCGGGCGAGATGACGCCGTCCTGGTTCTGGTCGGCCCTGGGATCGTTGCTGTTGAAGGCGAGGATCCATGAGTTGAAGTCGGCGGGCGAGGCAACGCCGTCCATGTTGACATCGGCGAGGCAGGTATCAACGAAGAACGTGTGCTCGGTGACGCCGCCCCTGCCGGTCAGTTCGTACGCCACGACCGTGAGCGTGTGGAAGCCGTGCGACAGGCCCAGGAACGCGAACTCCCAGTCGAAACGGTTCGTGCGGGCCGCAGCCGGACGGGTGCGGAGGAACTCGACCGGATCGACGCCGTCGGGAATATCAATGGCGGCGACGACACTCGTGGCGGTGCGGTCGAGCGCACGGAAGTCGAACGACACGCCGCTTGAGTTGATCACGCTCGGCGGGTCGACGATCTCGATCCCCGGGGCCTCGTTGTCGAGGTAGATGACCTCCCGCAGTTGGCGGAAGATCGGGTCGCCGCCGTCGCTGCGGTGGCGGAAGACGTTGACGGTGATGTAGTTGTACCCGTCCTCGAGCTGCGAGGCGTTGATGACCTGGCGATAGGTGCCGGTGGTGTTGCCGGTGCCGAAGATCGGCGCGTTCTCGGTCAGGAACTGCTCGAAGCCTCCGTTCAGGGTCTCTTCCTGCGGGAACTCGAGCGTGCCGTTGTTGTTGAAGTCCTGCAGCCCGACCGGGAAGTCGACGGCGCCGTTGCCGTTGAGGTCGATGTACCCCCGGTTGATCTTGAACAGCGCGTTGTCGTCGGTGTTCGGATCGAGCGGGTCTGTCTGGGTGGTCGTGACCTGGAGCTCGAATGTGGCGCCCTCGACCACGTCGATCTGGTTGATGCGCTTGCGGTAGATCGGCAGGAACGGAAGCTCGGGCGGCAGCTGGCCCGTGACATTCGTGACCGTCAGCGTGGCGGTGGGCAGCGCGGGCGTGTAGATGACAAAGCCCTTCTCGTGCGCACCGGCGGTGGACACGTTGTTGGGCACGCTGACCGTCACCCGGCCGTTGGCTCCGACGACGATCACCTCGGGGATGTCGTTGTTCGGATCGACGATCGGGTCCGCGGCGTTGCCGGTCTGTTCGTGGAGCCGGGTGCCCGGCGCGAAATTCGTCACGACATTGCGGGTCTCAAAACCAGCGTTGCGGCGATCGTTGACCGCGACCAGGACATTGGCCGGCCCCCCACGCTGGCGACGCTCGAAGATGAAGACATCGTTGATGTTGGGCTGGACCGGATCGGTGTACGAGGTGACGTCGATGTCGCCCCGGCCGACCTCGTTGGCGAGTCGGACGACGGAGGTGATGGTGTCGTCGGGCTGGCCGGTGGACCGGTCGCGACCGAGGGCGATCGGCACGCCGTTGCGAGGGCTGAAGTTGCCGGCGGGACGGCTGACCCCTCGCTCGTTCTGGTAGATGAGCCCCTGGCCCGGCCTCATCATGACGTAGACGTTCTGCGGGATGCCCATCTGCTGGCGGGTGGGCTCGGGCGGCAGCTCGCTGCCGTTGCCGACGCTGCCGTTGTCGTGGCTGAAGACGTGGTTGACACCGAGCGATCCGTCGTTGAAGCCGTCGACGTTGTCGAAGTGGCGGTCGAGCGGGTCCTGCCAGGTGCCGAAGCCGTTGGCGTTGATGAGGTTCCGCAGCGCACCGGCGCCGTCGAGATCGAGCGAGTCGCGGTTGCCCCACGAGTCGCCCTGGCGGACGTTGTTGTTGATGCGGCGGATGTACTGGTCGTACACGAAGCCGTTGCCGGCCGTGCTCTCGCCGAAGCTGTAGGCCGTGACGGTCACGCCGCTGGGATGCTCCCAGTTGTTGTGCACGGCGTTGTCCCACTGCAGATCCCAGAACGCCGAGGGGATGTGCTTGGCGGCATCGAGGCGGAAGCCGTCGACGCCGATCTGTTCCATCAGCCAGCGTGTGTGCCGGACGAGCAGGTCGCCCGGCGTTTCGAGGATCGGGTCGCCGTTCATGACGTTGAACGGGTTCCACGGGTAGCGCGTCAGGCTGAAGTTTGCGGTGTTGCGGAACGTGCCCGGGTTGGTGATGGTCTCGCCGATGAGGTTGCGGTCGGGGTAGAACCGCGCGTTGTCCGGGTCGGGCAGGTTTCGGATCGTGCCGGCGGGAATGTTGAGCGGGTTGGTCGGGTCGGTCGGCTGGCGGATGAACAGGCTGGGTGAGAACTGGTCGATGTCAATCAGCGCGACAAGGTCGCCGTTGAACAGATCGTACCGAGGAGCTCCGGGGTCTTCCGACTGCAGATAGCCCGCGTTGGTGAACGAGTTGTGGAACTCGCCCCAATCGTCGGTGGGGACGAAGTCGCGGCCCGCGGGCGGGTTGGCCCAGAAGCCCGGGTAGCCGCCCTCGATGTGGAAGCCCTGATCGGCGCGGCGGAAGCCGTTGTGGTTCATGATCAGGTCGACATTGACGAACGCGTCGGCGGCGTGGAACTCCTGCACGAGTGCGCGGAAATCCTGCTCGGTGCCGTAGGTGGTGCCGTCGAGGTCGAAGCGATCGAGCGGGTCGAAGCCCGGTGACTTGGCGACCGAGGGAGCAACGGGCCTTGAGATCGGAGGGAGCCAGGTGGTGCCGTAGCCCGCGAGGAAGAAGTCGGGGATGCGGTACTCCATGTCCCGCCATTCCATCTCGAACCATTGGAGCATGGGCGGGTACTGGCCCTGCCCGTAGGCAGAGCCCGCGGCGGCGAGCACGGCGAGGGCGAGGCAACGTCGGCTGGTCGTCATGTCTTTCAAGCTCCTGAATTCGATCCGGCGCGCACGAACGATCCGCACCGCAATCGGAGTACACCCGTACACGATGCGAGACTGATACGCTATTATTATTCCTCGAGTTTCTGTCTCTGAGAATCCCCGCTTCCTGTATACAGCCCCGGATCCGTGTTCCCGGACGACGGAATCGTCAAGAGCTCGGACCACGAGGAACCGATTGTCATGAGAACCAAGACCGCGGCCCGGATCGTTGCTTGCGTTTCGTTGGCGGCCGCCGCAGGCCAGGCAGCTGCACAAATGATCGCTGAAGCCGTTGCAGACAACACCGTCCGCTTTCATGTCTCGGCGGACGCCAAGGCCAACGCGCTGCCCTCGTTCTCGCTGGTCGACCCGCGCCTGCCCGCGATCGGCGATGCGCCGGCGAACTTTCCGGTCGAGCCCGAATTCTTCGTGGATGACCGGGGCCGGAATTCCTTCACCATCGGCATCGAGCCCGGCACGTCGCTCTACGGCACGGGCGAGGTTCCGGGACCGCTGCAGCGCAACGGGCGCTCAACGGTCCTCTGGAACTCGGACTCCTACGCCTACAAGGACGACACGCCCTCGCTCTACAAGTCGCACCCGTGGGTGCTCGCGGTCCGGCCCGACGGCAGCGCGTTCGGTGTGATCGCCGACAGCACCTACCGAATCGAGATCGACCTCACCGACGACATTACCTTCCACGCCGAGGGGCCGGAGTATCCGGTGATCGTGATCGAGCGCGATTCGCCGCAGGAAGTGGTGATGGCGCTCGGCGAGCTGACGGGCACGATGCCGATGCCCCCCAAGTGGGCGATCGGCTACCACCAGTGCCGGTACAGCTACTACCCCGACGCGCGGGTGCGTGAGATCGCCAGCGAGTTCCGGGCCCGCGATCTGCCGGCCGACGTGATCTGGATGGACATCCACTACCAGGACGAGTACCGCACCTTCCGCTTCGACAGCGAGCGTTTCCCCGATCCCAAGGGGCTCAACGACTGGCTGCGCGATGAGAAGAATTTCCACAACGTGTGGATGATCAACCCGGGCGTTGCGGCCGAGACCGACCGCTTCCCTGAAGAGGGCTACAACGTCTACGAAGAGATCATCGCCAACGACTATGCCGTGAAGACCGCCGACGGCGCGGTGTATCGCGGCGAGGTCTGGCCCGGCTGGTGTGTGTTCCCCGACTACACCCGCCCCGATGTGCGCGAGTGGTGGGCCGGCCTGTACAAGGACTACATGGCCAACGGCATCACCGGCGTGTGGAACGACATGAACGAGCCGGCGATCTTCAATGTTGCCAGCAAAACCATGCCCGAGGACAACATGCACGGCGGCGACCCCGAGATGGGCGGCGCCGGCAACCACGCGCGGTTCCACAACGTGTTCGGCCACCTGATGGTCAAGGCCTCGCGCGAGGGCATCCAGGCCGCCAACCCGGACAAGCGTCCCTTCGTGCTCAGCCGGGCGATGCACCTGGGCACCCAGCGGTACGCGGCCGGCTGGTCGGGCGACAACTCCGCCGACTGGTGGGACCTCGAGGTCTCCGTGCCCATGGTCCTGAACATGGGCCTCTCAGGCTTCCCGTTCTACGGCCCCGACATCGGCGGCTTCAACGGCAACGGAAACGCCGACCAGTTCGAGCGGTGGTTCGGCTTCGGCACGCTCCTGCCGTTCGCACGCGGGCACACCGCCGTCGGCAACATCGATAAGGAGCCCTGGTCTTTCGGCGAGGAGGTCGAGAACACCGCCCGGCAGGCGCTCAACAACCGCTATATCCTGCTCCCCTACTACTACACGCTCTTCTACGAGGCCCACACCACCGGCCTGCCCATCATGCGGCCCGTGTTCTTCGCCGACCCCGCCGACCCGGCGCTCCGCACCGAAGACGATCTCTTCCTCATCGGCGACGGGCTGCTGGTTCACCCGCAGCTGACGCTCAACGCCGACCGCGTGCCCGCCATGCCCACCGGCATCTGGCGGCCCCTGACGCTCCACGGCGCCGACAACCCCGACATCCCCGACTTCTACCTCAAGGGCGGCACCATCCTCCCCTCGGGCCCGGTGATCCAGTTCGTCGGTGACAAGCCGCTCGACCCCCTCACGCTCATCGTCGCGCTCGACGAGAACGGGCGCGCCACCGGAACGCTCTACGAGGACTCGGGCGACGGCTACGAGTATCTCGAAGGCGACTATCTGCTCACGACCTACGAGGCGGAGCGGGACGGCAACACCGTGACCGTCCGCGTCGCCGCCACAGAGGGCAACCGGGCCCGCCCGGATCGAGGGGTAACCGTCCGCCTGCTGCTCAACGACGGGCAGGAGATCTCGGCCACCGGCCGCGACGGCGAGCCTGTCACGTTCGAGCTGCGCTAGCCGATCGCGGCGCTCGCAGGCGACAAACGACAGCCGTCGCCGGTCGGATGATCGCTTTCCGGCGGGCCGGGTGCGATCTCTGCGCGCCGAGTCGGTATTCTTGATATGGCCGGAGTGGACACGGGGCCGGAGGTCGCGGCCGGCCGACGGGTGGCCCGGTGGATAAAGGGACTGAAACGCCATGGGTATGTTCTCGGCGATCGCCAAGGTCTTTGGTGGGGGCAAGGAAGCAAGCACGACCGGCGGCACGAACGGGCAGCCCGTTGTCGTCAGCTGGAAGGATAAATCCGAGCCCGATGGGCCTCGGCCCAGTTCCGCAAACCCCGGTTCCGCAAACCCCGGCTCGGCGAACGCCGGCTCCACAGGCTCCGTCCCGACGAAGACCGGCCCCCTGAAGCCCTCGCCGTTCGCCTCAAACGCGTCGAACGCGACCGCGATTGCCCCCGATCGCCGCGGCAGCTTCGGACCCAGCGAACCGGTCAAGATCGACCTCTCCGACAACACGGTCACGGTCCCGACGGACGCCAAGCCGGCCAAGCGTCGCTCGCCCGAGCCCGCGACGGAGCTTGTGAAGGCCGACGAGGTGCGTGACGCGCTCAAGAGCGAGCTCGAAGACAGCTACAAGATGGCCATCTCGCTCGCGGAGAAGGTCGACAAGCACCTCGACACGCAGGAGGAGCGGTCCCGCCGGCTGCTCGAGATCGCCGAGAGTCTGCCGACGGCGCTCGAGAGCCTCGGCAGCATCGGCGCTGGCCAGGCCGAGCTGCGTGGGGCCGTGTCGGAGCTCGCCCAGGCCTTCCGCGACGGGCAGGCGAGCACCCAGAAGGGCCTATCGATGCAGATCGAGTCGCTGGGCCGGGTCGAGGGGCTCATCGCCGAGGCAAACAGCTCGCAGCAGGAGATCCGGTCGTCGATCGAGAGCCTATCGAGCGCGTTCACGGAGATCACCGAGAGCAACAAGCGGCTCGGCGACACGCTGACGGACATGAAGCGGCGTGACAGCGAGCGCGAGCTGCGGCTCGAAGCGGCGAACGCGAGGACCCACAAGCTGTTGATGGGCGTGGTGATCGGCGGAGCGGTGATCGGCGGGCTCGCCGTGCTCGCGCTCGTCGCCCAGACGCTGGTCCAGGCCGGCGTGTTCGGGGCCTGAGTCCCGACCGAGCGTTTACCGATCGATGGTGTCGGGCGTGGCGCGGCGGGCACGAATGCCCGGCCGGCGATCGCTTGTTTTCGTGACGCCCGACCCCCGGTCGCTCGCGACGGGCCGTTCCGGTACTATGCCCGTTCCCGGCGATCGCCGAGGGATGGGTCCAAGCTGAAACAGTCACACCGAGGGGTAGCGCTGCCGTGAGCGACAACGACAACAATCTGGGCTTTCTGATCAGGATCGTCACGGTCGCCGCGCTCGGCGGCTTCCTGTTCGGCTTCGACACCGCCGTGATCAACGGTGCCGTGCCGGTCCTGAACGAGATGTTCACGGATCTCGACTCCGGCTTCGCCGGAGTCCTGATCAACGCGGAAATGTCCGCCGAGGCCATCGAACGCACGCGCAACATTTGGGTGGGCCAGTCGGTCGCCCTGGCGCTGATCGGCGCCGCCGTCGGCGCATTCCTCGCCGGACCGCTGACCAACAGAATCGGCCGGAAGCCCTCGATGATGATCGCCGCCGTGGCCTTCCTCGCCTCGGCGATCGGCTCGGGCATGCCCGTCACCATTTTCGACTTTACCTTCTGGCGTTTCCTCGGCGGCATGGCCTTCGGTGCCGCGTCGGTCATCGCCCCCGCCTACATCGCCGAGGTCTCGCCCGCCAAGCTGAGGGGGCGGCTCGGCTCGATGCAGCAGCTCGCGATCGTCATCGGCATCTTCGTCGCGCTCATGAGCAACCTCCTGATCGCCCGCGCGTCGGGCGGCGCCGCGCAGGACTGGATCGGCGGCTTCGCCGCGTGGCGGTGGATGTTCTGGATTGAAGCGATCCCCGCTGCGCTCTACGGCATGCTCGCGCTCAGCATCCCCGAATCGCCGCGTTACCTCGTTATCAAGGACCGGAACGAGGAGGCGCGCAGCGTGCTCCAGAAGGTCCTGGGCTCCAAGGACGCCGACGTCAAGATCGCCGAGATCCAGGGCACGCTCAACGCCGAGCACAAGCCACGGCTCGCCGACATCCTCGGCCCCGGGCTCTTCAAGAAAATCGTCTGGCTCGGCATCGGCCTCTCGGTCTTCCAGCAGTTCGTCGGCATCAACGTCGTTTTTTACTACTCCAACCTGCTCTGGCGCGCGGTCGGTCTCACCGAGGCCGACGCCTTCCTCAACACCGCCATCGGCGGCGCGACCAATGTGCTGACGACGTTTATCGCGATCGCGCTGGTCGACAAGATCGGCCGCAAGCCGCTGCTGATGTTCGGCTCGCTGGGCATGATGCTCTCACTCGGCGTCATGGCCTACATCTTCCAAACCTCAGTGGACGCGAACGGCGTGCTCGATCTCACCGGCGACAACTCGGGCAAGGGCAAGCTCGCGCTGGTCATGCTCAACCTGTTCATCATCTCCTTCGGCGCGTCATGGGGCCCGATCGTCTGGGTCATGCTCGGCGAGATGTTCAGCAACCAGATCCGCGGCTCAGGTCTCGCCGTCGCCGCCAGTGCCCAGTGGGGTGCAAACTACCTCATCTCGGCGACGTTCCCGGTGATGCTTGGCATCAGCCTCGGCTTCGCGTACGGTTTCTACGCCGCCAGCGCGTTCCTCAGCTTCCTGTTCGTCCTCACGCTCATCCCCGAGACCAAGGGCAAGGAGCTTGAGGCCATGGGCGAGCTCGAACGCTAGTCGACGGGAGCGGCCGTCCACGCCTGAGTTCTTCCGCGGCCGGGCACTTCGCCCGGCCGCGTTCGTTTTCGGTCGCCACTATTGTTGCGGACCACGAGAGGAATCCGTATGGAGTTCATCATGCGTTGCACGATCATGGCCGCCGCGTTCGGTCTGTCGGCGGCAAGCCTGGCAGGAGCCCCCATCGGCCCTGAACTCACCGTGACCGCGGTGCATCGCGGACTGGGCCTGTACGACATCGATTCTCCAGCCGACGCGAATCTGGCAGCCTTTGAGATCGGGGTGCCGGGGGGCGAAACCGTCCGGGTGCCGCTGGCGGTCGATCGCCGGGAGGTCCGGGTGCGTGTGGGCAGCAGCGATCGCGTTCGGCTGGTCGGGGATGACGGCTTCGAAGGCCGATGGGTGTCGCCGGGAGAAGTGGCCGCAACCACACCCGCAGCGGAGCAGACACCGGCGTGGGCGCTCGGGGCCGTGTGGTACAATATCTTTCCGGAGCGCTTCGACAACGGGAACCCGGACAACGACCAGGGGTGGCCGCACGGCACCGACCTGGAATGGACGCAGGACTGGTTCGAGGTCACCGCCGATGAGTTCGAGGCCTCAGCCAATCGCTCGATCGCGACGCGCCTGCGGTATCGCGACGACCACGCTCGCCGGCGGCCGGTGCTGCACGACACCGTCTTCGAGCGGCGCTTCGGCGGTGATCTTCAGGGGGTTGAGCGGAGGCTTGAGCACATCCGCGATCTCGGGGCGACCGTGATCTGGTTCTGCCCGATCTTCGATTCGACAAGCCTTCACAAGTACGACGCGGCCGACCATCGGCACATCGACCCCGCGCTCGGCCACCCCGGAACGCCCGACCACACGAGGCCGAAGTTCTCGCCCGATCCCGCGACCTGGCAGTGGACGGCCACGGACCGTTACTTCGTCGACCGGTTCCTGCCGGCGGCAAGGTCGCACGGCCTGCGGGTCGTGCTCGACGGCGTGTGGAACCATGTGGGGCTCGCGCACCCGACGTTCCTCAGCGTCCTCTCGCAGGGCAACGACTCGCCCTATGCCGCGTGGTACCACTTTGGGGTCGACGCCTCGGGACGCACGAACACATGGCAGGCGTGGGATCGACGCAACGGCGGACTGCCGGAGTTCCGGCAGATCGACGGCGATCTGGTCCCGGGCGTCAAGGAGCATGTCTTCGCGGTGACCAGCCGGTGGATGGACCCGAACGGTGACGGCGACCCCGGCGACGGCATCGACGGCTGGCGGCTTGATGTGGCGAACGAGGTCGGCCTGCGTTTCTGGAGCGACTGGCGGTCGCACGTCCGCTCGATCAACCCCGAGGCGACCCTCGTCGGCGAGCTGTGGTTCGACGGCCGGGAGTACTTCGAGGGCCGAGCGTTCGACTCGCAGATGAACTACCCGCTCGCGTTCCCGCTCATCGAATGGCTCGGCGGCGTCCGGCCGACCTCGGAGCTGCCGGTCGAACTGGATCGCGTGTTCTCGCACGCGCCCGCCACCAACCTGGCCCAGGTGAACCTGCTGGGATCGCACGACACGGCACGCTTCGTCAGCAAGATGATGAACCCGATTCTCGACTACGACCGCGGCGCGGGCCTGAGCGACGGGAGCTACGACCGCGGCCAGCCCGATGCCGACGCCTACGCGAAGCTCGAACTCGCCTACGCGGTCCTGACGGCTCTCCCGGGGAGCCCGATGGTCTACGCGGGGGACGAACTGGGCGAGTGGGGCGCCGATGACCCAGAGAACCGCAAGCCGGTGGTCTGGCCGGGCGACCGGGAACTGGCCGAACGGATCGGGACCCTGCTCCGGCTTCGGCAGGATCCGGATATCGGAGAGACGCTTCGCTTCGGCGCCGCTCGTTGGTGGGCCGACGGCGACACGCTCTGCATCGAGCGACAGCTCGGGTCGAACACCGTGCGGCTGTACGCCAACGCGACCGGTCCCGCGTCGGGGGCCGCCGATGGCCTCCCACCGGTCTGGTTCCGGTTTGTGGTCGTCGATCACGCCGGATCGGAGCAGCCGCTTCGATTTCCGGACGCTTCGGGCGGGTGATCGGACGGCGGCCTCCGTCAGCGGCAAGTTCTTTGCCAATCGCTGTATACAGCGGTATCCGGTGCTTGGAGTTCAACCCACAAACCGCTAGACTTTGCGGATCGCGCGTTCATTGTGCGCGGTACGCAACGAATACGAGTTTCAGGAGAGATCCCCGCCGTCGTGCGGCGGGCACCGGAGATTGTCCAGATGAACAAGCAGACTGTGATGACAGCCGCCGCCCTCACCATGCTGAGCGGCCAGGCACTGAGTCAGGTGACCGTCGACGGGCGGATTGATAGCACCGAGGCGAGCCTGTACACCCGCGCGTTCGTTCAGAACCAGCCGACGAGTTTCGGCGACAACACCGCGCAGTCGGGCACGCCCGAGGACAACGCGGATGCCGTGAATGTGACGACGGGCGTCGAAATCGCGATCCCGCTGTCGAACTTCAGCCTGGGCGGCGCGACGCCGACGGGCCAGATCCGTGTGGCGGGCCACATCATCAGCAGCAGCAACGATTTCTTGTCGAACCAGGTCATCGGCGGCCTCGGCGGCCCGTCGGCGAACCTCGGCGACCCGGCCAACGTGTCGTACGCCGAGCCCAGCGGCGGCAACCCGGACGGCATCCCCGGCAACCAGTTCCTGATCGTGCCGGCCAGCGTTGTCACCGGCCCCCTGACCATCGACGGCACCGCCGACGCCGCGTACGGCGCGCCGATCTTCGTCAGCAACACCGGCACCGGCTTCGGTGACGCGACCAACGGCGACCCGGTCTTCACCAACGGTGGCATGGGAGGTGGCTCTGAGATTTCCAACGTCTACGCCACCCTCGCCGACGTCGACAGCGACGGAACCGCCGACACCCTCTACCTGCTGCTCGGCGGCAACCTCGAAGAGAACTTTAACAAGCTGCACCTCTACTTCGACGTCGACGCCGAGGCGGCGACGCCCCAGGGGCAGAACGTCCTCCGCGATGACAACCCGGACATCAGCTTCAACGGCCTGAACCGCCAGGCCGGGCTCCAGTTCGACGACGGCATCGCGCCCGACTTTGTCGTCTTCTATAACATCGGCCAGACCGGCACCGACACGCTCGGCAACCCGATCGTCGAGGCCTTCGCCGACATCGCCTCCCTCGAGACGGCGGGCGGCGGCACCGGCGCCTTCCTGGGCGGCGGCACGCCGGCGCTGCTGACCTCGAGCGTCGCTGCGGGAACCCTCGGCGAGGGCATCGAGATCTCGATCAACAACTCGAACACCGGCGGTGTCGGCCCCTCGGGCTTCTCGCCGACCATCCCGGACGCGGATGTCGCCGTCGGCTCTGAGATCAACGCCCTCTACACCTACCTCGACACCAACGCCAACCGCCTCAACCTGCTCGTGGCGGGCAACCTGCAGTCGAACGGCAACCGCCTCGTCCTGTTCTTCGACGGCGATCCGACCGACGGGCAGAACACGCTCCGCAACGACAACGTCGACATCGCGTTCCGCCTGCTCGATCGACTCGGCGCCAACGACGGCACCGATCCGGACGATGTCGGTCCCGAGGGTCCCGGCCTGACGTTCGACGCCGGCTTCACAGCCGATTACTTCGTCGCGATCGACAACAGCGGCCAGACCAGCGGCACCAACACGTTCTTCGCCAACGCCGCCGTGCTCCGCCTCAACGGGCCCAACATCGTGTCGGGCTTCAACACCGACTTCGGTGCGTTTGACGGGGGCCTCAAGAGCGCGCCGGGCAACAACCCGCTGCTGTTCGACGGCGACAACCCGCCCGGCGGCGGCACCGCCCTCGAGCCCGGGACGGCCGACGACATCTTCACGAACTTCGCCCCCCGCGACGCGGCCGCGGCCTTCCTTGCCAACGGATCGCTCGGCTTCGAGACGCCCGGCCTGCTCCAGATCTCGCTCGACAACAGCAACATCGGTGGTGTCGAGGCCACCCCCGGCGGCTCGACCAGCGACGCCTGCAACGTCACCACCGGCGTCGAGATCAGCATCGATCTCGACGAACTCGGCTGGGACGGCACCAGCGACATCAAGATCGCGGGCGCCATCACCAACGGCGACGGCAGCTTCTTCTCCAACCAGGTGCTCGGCGGCCTGCCCACCGAGGATCAGCTCGGCGAGCCGCGCGCGATCGACCTCGACCTGATCCCGGGCGTGCAGTTCGTGACCGTCGGCGACACCGCCGACTGCCCGAGCCAGCGTCTCTGCGCCGACCAGAACTCGGACGGGCTCGTGACGCCCGCCGACTTCAACGGCTGGATCCTCAACTTCAACAACGGCGACCTGCGGGCCGATACGAACCAGGACGGTCTCGTGACCCCCGCCGACTTCAACGGCTGGATCCTGGCGTTCAACCAGGGCGCCGCCGGCCCGACCTGCAACCCGTAAGCCGGGACCGCATCTGAGGCCATCCTTCGCCGGCCCCGCTCATCGCAGCGGGGCCGGTTTTTTTGCATGCGTTCGGTGCGGGAACGGTCACGCGAGGTTGATCGAGCTGAACACGCTCACCGCCGCCAGCGTGATCGCGAACGCCAGCAGGCCGGCCAGCATTGAAACGACCACGAGCTGCAGTGCCAGAAGCGTCGGGCGAAAGAACCGCGGCGCACCGACGCTGTCGAGAATCGCAAACTCTTGCGCCCGCAGCCGGGCGGCGAGCGAGGTCGTGAGCAGCACCAGCAGGACCGTGCCGCCGGCGAGCAGACCGATGATGGCGTCGAAGACGGCCTGAACCCGCACCACGGTCTGCATCATCTCGTCGACGATCGCCCGCGGACGCACGGCCTGGAGCGCCTCGTCGCCCTCGAAACGGGCCGAGGCGAGCGTCAGCGGCTTTGCCTCGTCGGCGAACACGAGGATCGCTGAGAGCGGCAGAAGCGTGGGGTCGTCGTGCCCGTGGATCGTGAGCACATTCTCGCTCGTGATGGTCGAGGCCGTCTCAAGCGTGGGACGGATCGCGACGGCTCCCTCCGTCGCCGCGATCACGTCGTCCGCCTCGAGCTCGTCGTTCTCGGCATGGATGTGCGACTGGCCGCCGATCAGCCACGCGGTCTCGATCGAGGCGAACACGGCCTCGTCTGCGCTGGTGCCCGTCGGTTCGAGCACACCAACGACGTTCATCGTGATCGGCGGCGGCACGGAGAGGTCGAACAGCTCGTGCCGATCGCTGGCGATCGTGTCGCCGACGCGCAGGCCGGTTTCGTTCGCGGCCTGCGAGCCGAGCACGGCATCGCCGACGAGCAGCGGCAGCGTGCCGGCACTCGGCGTGAGGCCGATCCGGTCGAAGTAGCCGAAGCCGACGCACACGAGTCGCCGGCCGCGCGCGGTGAACAGGGTGCTCATCGGCACGGCCTCCGCGCCCTCGACCGAGTCCACGCGGCCGAGCGTCCCCATCGTCATGGTCCGCTCGGGAGGCTGGCGAAAGAAAACGGTGGCGAGCGAGAGATCGAACCGGCTGCCGCGAGGCCCGATGACCAGCGGCACCTCGCTCGCCTGGCTTGCCATCCGCTGCTCGAAGCCGTTCACCAGCATCCGGCTGGTCACTGGGATGGAGACGGTGACACCGATGCACACGGCGAGCAGGCCGGTTTGCACCAGGTTCCGCCGCGCATAGCGGATCGCGAGCCCGACCTGCCACATCACACGGGCTCCTGTGCGTGCGAGGGCTCGGCGAGGGACACGACGCGATCCGCGAGCGGCATGACCCGTTCATCGTGTGTCGCGATCAGCACGGCCGCGTTGTCCTGGCGGGCGTCGAGCATCAGCCGCGTGGCCCGCTCGCCGCGGGCCGCATCAAGGTTGCCCGTCGGCTCGTCGCACAGCAGCACCGGGGGCTTGAGCAGCAGGGCGCGACAGATGGCGATGCGCTGCCTCTCGCCCTGCGACATCCGGTCGGGCCGGCGCCGCAGCACATGCTCCACCTCCAGCGAGGCGGCCAGTTCCCGAGCCCGGGATCGGGCCGATCGGCCCTGGCCCTGCATCATGGCCACGAGCAGGATGTTCTCGAGCCCGTTGAGGTAGTCGACGAGCGACAGCGTCTGCGCAACGACGCCGATCGACCCTCGCCGCTGCGCGCGGCGGTCGGGCTCCGAGAGCGTGTCCATGCGGCGGCCCGCGACGTGCACCGAACCCGACTTCGGGAGCAGCTCGCCCGCGATAAGCCCGAGCAGCGTGCTCTTGCCCGAGCCGCTCGGGCCGACGAGCGCCACCACCTCGCCGGAGGCGACATCGAGCCGGGGCATGGCGATCGAGAAGGCCTCGGGGCCGGCCCGGCGGAAGACGATGTCGGCGAGTGAAAGCGGACGATCCATCACAGGTCGCTCGGCGCGACAAACAGATTCATTCGCTCGCGTGGCTCCGCCTGGTCGATCCGCCAGCCGTCCGGCGTCTGCGCCACCCGAAAGATGCCGGCGTACGGCGTCTGCTTCGCGTGAGAGTGTCCAAAGTGGTACACGGTGCCCTCGACATCCCACTCGGCGAAGACCTCGAAGGCCACGCCATCGGCGAGCTGTGCCGTGGAGATGACCTCCGCGGATCGGAGATCGAGCGAGGTGACTCGGCCGACGCCGCCGCCGTTCTCCGCCTGCACCAGACCGAGCCTGATCTGGCGGTAGAGCGAATCGAGCAGATCGCCGGTAACGCTGATCGCGAGAGTGTCGTAGATGTCGTCCTCGGCTGTAAAGTCGAACGCACGGTAGATGTTCGAGTGCAGGATGGCGAACAGGCGCACGGCCTGGTCCTGGGGGATGCCGGGTTCGCCGACATGCCTCACGAATGTGCCGCTGGTGGCCGCGGCGGCTCCGAGTCCCGCCACGGCGATCGCGATTGCGAGGGCGCGTTTGCGCTCCACCGCGACGAAGCCGGCGACGCCGACCGTCAGCACCGCGATGCCGATCGAGAGCAGGGGGATCGGCGTGCCGGCGCTGACATCGAGCTCCGGCAGCCTCTCGACGGCGGTTTCCGGGGTGTCGCCTCCCGCGTGCCAGGTGGCGACGCGGTCCGTTTCGCTGAACCGCAGCACGCGCGCGCGTCCTTCCGCTCGGAGCTGCGCGTCGATGACCATGGGCGGCGGTTCGTCTCCCACTTCCTCGAAGGCTTCGCTCAGCGCGCTGGGCGGGTAGTGCGACCATTCGATGTCGATCCGCTTCGGCGGCGACGGGCACGGGTAGACCGCGACAACGCTGAACCGCGTCAACGCCGATCGGCCGGAGTTCGGAAACAGATACAGGCTGTCCTCGGAGAGCCGCTCGATCTCCACCCGCTCGAGCGTCGGCTTCACGATTTCGCCGTTGATGGTGAACGTCGTGTCCTCGGTCACCAGTTGCCTGACGGCTTTGAAGACCTCGGCCTCTTCCGCGGGGGCGACCTCTGAGGCGAGCTCACGCTGGGTCGGGATGGCCTCGTCAAGAAACGGCAGGTTGAGCCCGAGCGTCATTCGGACGTCTTCGTCGGAAACCGCGATGCGGATATCCACGTGGGGTCCGTCCTGCGGGTGCTCGGCCCGAGCGGCCGGCGACAGGAGAATAGATGCGCACGTGACGAAACGCTTCAACCAATGCCCGAACACGCTCGTGTGCTTCATGCCGAAAGGATGCTAGCATCCGCGTCCGCTTGAAACGGTACACCACGACGCGGCCGGCGCTCGAAACCGCCCATGGCCCGACCGACCAGGAGACTCATCTCATGCGCACCCCACTTTCGCTTGGATTGATCGCCGCAGCCGCCGTGCCATCGGCCGGCGAACCGGCGACCTCCGTGCTGGACTTTGAGTCTGACCACCGGGTCTACACGCAGCACGTGTACTACCTGGCCAATGACTTCATGGAGGGACGCGTGCCGGGCTCCCGGGGCGCCGAGATCGCACGTCAGTACGCCGAGACCGCCTTCGAGAGGGCCGGGCTGAGCCCGGCGTTCACCGAGGTCATCACCGCCTCGGACGGCAGCCAGGTCGAGGATCGCTTCGCGTCCTGGCGCCAGCCGTTCCCGCTCGGCGGGCGAGCGGAGGTGACGCTCGCGGAGTTCTCGGCGAACGGCATGACGTTCACGCACGAGCGCGACTTCGTGATCACCGGCCTTGGCGGCGACGGCAGCCTGTCGGGCGATGCCGTGTTTGTCGGGTACTCGATCGACGAGGGCACGGACGGTTTCAGTTCGTACCCCGACGACGCGGACCTGACGGGCAAGCTCGCCGTCATGCTCCGGTTCGAACCGATGAATGAAGAGGGCATGAGCCTCTGGACCGAAGACGGCGATTGGAGCAACGCGGCGGGGTTTGACGGCAAGCTCCGGGCCGCGTTCGACCGCGGCGCGGCGGGCGTTGTCGTCATCAACACCCCGGGCGCGGCCGACGAGCGGGTGAACCGGCTCGATGCGTTCCGCGGCGGAGGCACTGGCGCCGAGCAGCCGGTCCTCCTGATGTCGCAGGACGCCGGCAAGCGGTGGCTTGAAGCCGCAACGGGCATGACCATCGCCGACCTGATCGCCAGGGCGAACGAGGGCGACGGGGTGATGCCGCTGGACGGCGGCATCGAGCTTGCGTCGAAGGTCGAGCGCGAGATTGTCTACGCGGAGAATGTCGGCGGCGTGCTCTGGGGTCAGGGCGAGCTGAAGGACGAGTGGATCGTGGTCGGTGCCCACATCGACCACATCGGCATGGGCGACTTCGGCTCTCGCTGGGGCTCGGGCAAGCTGCACCCGGGCGCGGACGACAACGCATCCGGCACCGCCGGCGTGCTGCTGCTCGCCGACCTGCTCGCTCGCTCCTACGCCCAGCTTCCCGAGGACGCCGACGCGAGATCGGTCGTGTTCATCGCCTTCGACGCCGAGGAATCCGGCCTCAACGGCTCGCGGTACTATGTGAACAACCCGATCGCGCCGATCGAGGATCACGCTCTCATGACGAACTTCGACATGATCGGGCGGATCACGGACGACCGCGTGCTGCTGTCCGGCCTCGAAACCGGAGAGGGGCTGCAGGACCTGCTCCAGCCGGCGATGGACCGGAGCGAGCTCGAGCTCGTGATCCCGACCTCGATGAACGGCGCGTCCGACCACAGCTCGTTCCTGGCTCGGGGCGTGCCGGTGCTGTTCTCGATCATCGCGGACTTCCACGACGATTACCACACGCCCGAGGATGTCGTGTGGAAGATCAACACGGAAGACGCCACGCACACGGTCCATCTGTATCACGACATGGTGATGATCCTGTCGTCGAGCGAGAGGCCACAGCTGGTGTCGGCGGGCGATCGCTCCACGCAGCGGTCGGCGATGAGTGACATCAAGGTGCGGTTCGGTGTGTCGCCGGGCTACGGCTCCGACGGCCCCGGCATCGGCATCGCGTCGGTGGCCGAGGGCGGTTCGGCCGAGGTCGCGGGCGTGCAGGCCGGTGATCGCCTTGTCCGCTGGGACGGGCAGAAGCTGACGGACGTCGAGGGCTGGATGCCGCTGCTGGCTGCCCACGAGCCGGGCGATGTCATCAACATCGGCGTGCTCCGCAACGGCGAGGAGATCACGCTCGAGGTCACCCTCCAGGCCCGCTAGCCGCAGGCCGCCATCCGGTCACCGAAGCGGAGGGGAGCCCCTCCGCTTTTTATTTTTCCGCAGCGTGTCGCGTTCAAGACAGGCAATCCAGATGGGTTCGCCCGCCTCGAACCCGACGGAGATCCGGGCGGCCGACCTGAACAACGACGGCTTCCCGGACATCGCCGCGATCAACGAGACATCGGGCACGGTGTCCGTGTTTGTCAACATCGCCGATGCCGCGAGCCCTGGAGGCCGATCGTTCGACGCCGGCATCGAGTGGACGCTCCGCACCGATCCGGGCGATCCGGACCCGGTGCCGAGTTCGATCGCGCTCGCCGACCTCGACGACGACGGGGACCTGGACATCGCCGTGGTCGCGAGCGACGCGACCGGCATGCGGGCGGTTCGTTAGCTCACGAATCTGTTCGTGGAAACGGGGGCGATCGGCTTCTCGCTTCCGGAGAATCTGCCGACGCAGCCGGCGGATGTTCCCGTCCTGGTCCGGGAGTTCGACGCGGCGGGAACCGGCGGTGCGGTGGTCCTCAACGATGATCTCGTCGTCCTCACCGAGCCCGGGCCGGGCCCCCTGGGCTCCGCACGCGGCGTGCGGATCGGGGCGGCGGTGCACAGCGTGCTCTGCTCGGATGCAGCGGCCTGCCTGCCCGATGTCAACGGCGACGGGCTGCTGACGCCCGCCGACTTCAACGCCTGGATCAGCAACTTCAACGATGGGTGCTGAGCGCGGGCCGGGGCGTGCGCATCGGACGACGGGGCGCGTCCGGCCGGGGTATTGTGCCCGCATGAGCGACACGATCACGCCCCCGCTCGTTGGCGTCGTCATGGGGTCGACGTCCGACTGGCTGACCATGGAGCACGCCGCCCGCGTGCTCGAGCAGCTCGGCGTGCCGCACGAGGCGCGTGTCGTGTCCGCGCACCGGACACCCGCTCGGCTGGTGGGCTACGCCGAGTCGGCGCTGGGCCGCGGCCTCCGCGTGATCGTGGCGGGCGCGGGCGGGGCCGCCCATCTGCCGGGCATGATCGCCTCAATGACCACGCTGCCGGTGCTGGGCGTTCCGGTTGAGTCCAAGGCGCTCTCCGGCATGGACTCTCTGCTGTCGATCGTGCAGATGCCGGCGGGTGTGCCCGTGGGCACACTGGCCATCGGTGCCGCCGGCGCGACCAACGCGGGCCTGCTGGCCGCACAGATCGTGGCGTTGCAGGACCCGGGCGTGGCTGCGCGGCTCGTCGAGTTCCGAGCGCAGCAAACCGCGGGCGTGCCCGACGGGCCGGTCGGGCAATGAGCCAGGTTCTGGCGATCCTGGGCGGCGGCCAGCTCGCCCAGATGCTCGGCGCTGCCGCGGAGCGCCTTGGAATCCGCTGCCGAGCGCTGGATCCAGCGCCAGATGCGTGCGCCGCGCGCACATGCGAACTGATCACCGGCGCGTTCGACGACCCGGCTGCTCTCAACAGACTCATCGACGGGGCGGCCGCCCTGACATTCGAGTTCGAGAACGTGCCGGCCTCGACGCTCGTTCAGGCCGAGCAACTCGGCGTCACCGTTCGGCCGAGCGTTGAATCGCTCCGACTCGCGTCCGACCGCCAGCGCGAGAAGGAGCTGTTCCGATCGGTCGGCATGGCCGTGCCGGAGTACCGGCCGGTGTCGACCGACGCCGAGCTCGCCGCCGCGATGCGGAGCCTGCCGTTGCCCGCGCTGCTCAAGGCTCGCTCTGGCGGTTACGACGGGCGGAGCCAGGCGGTGGTTCGATCGGCCGCTGAGGCTGAGGCGGCTTGGGAGTCACTCGGCCGGGTGCCGTGCCTGGCAGAGACCATGGTCGACCTGACCGCCGAGGTATCCGTCATCGCCTGCCGAGCCAGCGACGGGCGGGTGGAGATGTACCCTCTCGCCCGCAACGAGCACCGGCACGGCATCCTGGTCCGATCCGAGATGCCAGCAAGCATCGACGAATCACTCGCCGCGACGGCGCGCACGTGGGCCGCCGCCCTGCTGGACCGCCTGGGCTATGTCGGTGTGCTCGCCCTTGAGCTGTTCGTGACGCCCGAAGGGCTGCTCGCCAATGAGTTCGCCCCGCGCGTGCACAACACGGGGCACGCCACGATCGAAGCCAGCGAAACCTCGCAGTTCGAGAACCACATCCGGGCGGTGCTGGGCAAGGAGCTCGGCTCGACAGCCACCACGCGTCATGCCGTCATGAGGAACCTCATCGGCACCCTGCCCGAACGCCCCGGCTTCGCCGAAGATATCGGCACGTTCTGGCACGATTACGGCAAGGCCGCCCAGCCGGGCCGAAAGCTGGGTCACATCACGTTCGTTGGCGCAACACTGAACGAGGCCGTCGATCGCGAATCTCGGATCCTCGGCCACCATCGTTAAAGAGCACGTCTCAACCCCTGACAGAGATCGGAAGAGGCATCGGGAAGACGCCACGGTTGTCGTGCGGGAAGTGGGCGATACAGGACTTGAACCTGTGACCTCCTCGATGTCAACGAGGCGCGCTAGCCAACT
>DAIOTV010000001.1:76357-88375 GCA_036751825.1 Phycisphaerales bacterium | reverse complement strand
GATGGCCTGGAGCGATCGTTCGGCGAGCGCGCCGTGCCCGATCTCGCGGCGTCCGGGGCCCATGATCCGCCCGGCCTCACCGACGGAGAAGGGCGGGAAGTTGTAGTGCAGGTAGAACTTCTTGCTGTACTCGGGCATCAGGCCGTCGACGATCTGCTCGTCCTTGCCGGTGCCGAGCGCACAGGTGACGAGCGACTGGGTCTCGCCGCGCTGGAAGAGCGCCGAGCCGTGCGTGCGCTGGAAGACGCCGACCGCGGACTCGAGGGGGCGGATCTCCTTTGGCTTGCGGCCGTCGGCGCGGACGCCCTGCTCGGCGATCAGCTTGCGGGTGATCTTCTTCTCGAGCGTGCGGAAGGCCTCGCGTGCCATGGCGCGGTCGCCGCGCGACTTCTCGGCCTGCTCGACCGTGCCGTCGGTCTTCTCGGCGAAGTGCTGGTCGAGGATCGACTTGCGGAGCTCGTTGATCGCGTCGTTGCGCTCCTGCTTGCCCTTGATCTGGCGGAGCTCGGTGAGCTTGTCGCCCGCGAGGCTCTTGACCTTGGCCATGATCTCGTCGCTGGGCAGGTTGAGCGGGTTCTTGATGACCTTCTCTTGCCCGCAGAGCTTGACGAGCTCGTCGATGAGCTCGAGCTGCTGCTTGACGGCGTCGTAGCCGACCTCGATGGCCTTGAGCACGTCTTCGTCGGGGATCTCGGCGGCGCCGACCTCGATCATGTTGATGCCGTCCTTGTGGCCGGCGAGCACGAGGTCGAGATCGCTGTAGTCCATCTGCGTGCCGGTCGGGTTGATGACGAAGCTGGCGCCGTCGTCGGTCCAGACCCGGCCGACGCGGACCATGCCCGTCGGTCCGTCGAAGGGCGCGTTGCTGATGGCCAGCGCGGCCGAGGCGGCGACGCCCGCGAGCACATCGGTGTCGTTCTCGCCGTCGTGGCTCATGACCCAGCACTGGATCTGGACCTCGTCGATGAATCCGTCGGGGAAGAGCGGGCGGATTGGGCGATCGATCAGCCGCATGGTGAGGATTTCCTTCTCGTTGGGCGCGCCCTCACGCTTGCGGAAGCCGCCCGGGAACTTGCCGGCGGCGGTCAGCTTCTCGCGGTAGTCGACCTGCATGGGGAAGAAGTCGAGGCCCGGCCGGGGGTCGGCGCGGACGACGGTCGCCATGACGGTCGAGCCGCCATAGGTCGCGAGGACCGCCGAGGTGGCCTGCTTGGCGATCTTGCCGGTTTCGAGCACGAGGGTGCGGCCCGCGATGTCTTTCTCGACGCGGTGCGCTGCGAGGGGGTGGTTGGCCATTGGGTGGCGCTCCATGGATCTTCTGCGCCGTTGGTGCGCAGACGCCGCGATGAAACCCAACTGAGCGTGGGACCCGCGGCCTGGTTGATGCGCCGCTGGCCGGAACTCTGGATCCGGTGGCAGAGGGCAGCGGCCAGCAGCGATCGAGCGGTTGACGGGGGCTCAGGATCGGCTGACCGCTGCCGACTGCCTTCGGAACAGGCCGGCGGCGCGCGGAATCGAAGAACAAAGAAGCCCGCCGGTTGCGACCGACGGGCTTCGAGAAACTCGGGTTACTTGCGGAGTCCGAGCCGTTGGATCAGCTCGAGGTAGCTGTCTCGGTTGGTCCGCTGCAGATACCGGAGCAGCCGGTTCCGCTTGCCGACCATCATGATCAGCCCGCGGCGGCTGTGGTGGTCGGCCTTGTGGTCACGCAGGTGCTGCGCGAGATGCTTGATCCGCGCCGTCAGCATCGCAATCTGAACCTCCGGCGAGCCGGTGTCCTTTCCCTCGCGCTGGTACTCGCTGACGATCTGGCTGCGGGTCTCTGCGGTCAGTGCCATGGACAGACGTTCTCCGTAGGCAGGTGACTCCCCGCCAGACCGAAGCGTAGTTCTTTGCGAAGAATCGATCAAACGGTTCCGCAAGGGAAACTGACGGGCGCGGCCCCGGCTTGTCCGGCATCCGATCGGCCGGCGAACCCAGAGGCCCAGATCTAGACTCGGGCATGAGCGAGACCACAACGGCCGGGCCCGGCATTTCGGAGCGGGCGAGGCGCATCAAGCCCAGTTCCACGCTTGCCGTCACCGAGCGGGCCAAGGCCCTGCGGGCGGCCGGCGAGGATGTGCTCGGCTTCGCCGCCGGCGAGCCGGACTTCCCAACCCCAGCTCCCATCGTCGAGGCCGCCAAGCGGGCCCTGGACGAGGGCCAGACCAAATACTCCCCCTCCATTGGCGACGCGGCCACCCGGGCGGCGATCGCGGCCAAGCTGACCCACGAGAACCGGCTGCGGGGCGTCGAGGCCGCCAATGTCGCCGTGAGCGTCGGCGGCAAGCACTCGCTCTACAACATCTTCCAGTGCCTGCTCGAACCGGGCGACGAGGTGCTGCTGCCGGTGCCGGCGTGGGTGAGCTACGCGCCCCAGGTCGAGCTGAGCGGCGGTGTGGTGCGCGAGCTGCCCACCTCGGTCGAGAGCGGATTCAAGGTCACGCCCGAGCAGGTCCGCGCGGCGATCAAGCCTGAGAGCCGGGTGCTGGTGGTGAACTCGCCCAGCAACCCCTGCGGCACGATGTACGCGCCCGATGAGCTGCGGGCGATCGCCGCGGTCGCGGCCGAGGCGGCGCGGACTATCGCCCCGCGGCTCGTGGTGCTGACCGACGAGATCTATGAGAAAATCGTCTTCGGCGGGCGAGAGCACCTGTCGATGGGGTCCCTCGATTCGATCGCCGACCGGGTGGTGACCTGCAACGGGCTGAGCAAGGCCTACAGCATGACCGGCTGGCGCGTGGGCTACTGCGCCGCGAGCGGCGACTGGGGGCGCGAGTTCATCGAGGCGATCGGACGGCTTCAGAGCCAGACCACAAGCAACATCCCGTCGTTCATCCTGCCCGCGATCCGAACCGCGCTCGCCGAGTGCAGCGACGACGTCGCGACCATGCGCGAAGCGTTCGAGCGGCGGGCGCACCTGATCGAAGCGCGTCTGCGCGACATCCCGGGCCTCGTGTTCCCCTCGCCCGAAGGCGCGTTCTATGTGTTCGCCGACGTCTCCGCCCACTTCGGCAAGACCACGCCGGCGGGCGCCACGATCGACTCGGCCATGGGCTTCGCCGGCGCGCTGCTGGACGAGGCCAAGCTCGCCGTCGTCCCGGGCGAGGACTTCGGCGGCTGCGGCGACCGCTGCATCCGCCTGAGCTTCGCCTGCGGCGAGGAGACGATCAGCAAGGGATGCGACCGCCTCGCGGCGTTCGTCGACTCACTCGGCTGACTCCGGGTTCCCTGCGCTGCCGGCCGACGACGGGATCTCGGCGATGGCGTTCTCCTGGTCGCCGTCGGGCTCGCGGGCCTGGATGGTGATCATGCCCGATTCCTCGTCGTGCTCGACGGTGATCTTGCGCTGGCGGGTGAGCTCAAGAGTGGCGATGAACAGGCCCACGATGTCGCCGCGGCTCGCCCCGTGGAAGAGCTCGCGGAAGGTCATCCGGGGGCGGGGTTCTGCGTTGCGCTCGGCCATTCGCTTGAGACGATCGAGGATGTCGGCCGCGTGCAGCTCGATCGGTGTGTCGTCGAACTGCACGTGGTGCTCGCCCAGGCGGTCGAAGTTGACCGCCGCCGCGACACGGGCGAACGCCTCGACGAGGTCCATGATGTCGAGGTCTTCGAGGTCGGGCTCTTCAGCCCCGGCGATGGCCTCGGCCAGGGCGGCCTTGTCGATGCCGACCCGGCGCGCCGGGTAGCGGCTGAGCCACTGCTGCCGTCGGGATTCGAGCGCGTCGGCGGCGTCGCGGAACCGGCGGTACGCGAGCAGCTGGTTGATGAGCGCGGTCCGCGGATCGCCGTCGTCGGCCTTGGTCTGGCGGGCGTGGCTCGGCCGGTCCTCGGCGGGCATCAGCGTGCGGCTTTTGATCTCCATGAGCGTCGCGGCCATGACCAGGAACTCGCCCCCCACTTCGACATCGAGCGGGCCCTCGCTCCGCCGAGTGGCGTGGTCGATGTGGGTGAGGTACTGATCGGTGATCTGCGCGACGGAGATGTCGGCCGGGTCGAGCTCGGCCCGGCGGACCAGGTGGAGCAGCAGGTCGAGCGGGCCCTGGAAGTCCTGGAGGCGGACGCGGTAGTCGCCGGTCGAGGGGGGTGCAGATGCGTCTGCCATCGGTTCGCCTCCGTGCCGCTGGGCCGGGCTCCGCCGGCGTTGGTGAGTGTACGCTTGGCAGATGGGGACGACCGACGCGATTCCAGCCAACCGAGCGACGACCGAGACCGAGTATGCCCGTGCCGTGCTCGAGGAGCAGGCGGGTGCGGTGTCGGCGATGGCGGCCCGCCTGGGCGAGAGCTTCGAACGGGCTGTCGACCTGATTGTGTGGTGCGCCGGGCAGGACGGCTCGGTGATCGTGTCGGGGCTCGGCAAGAGCGGGCTGATCGGCTCGAAGATCTCGGCGACGCTGGCGAGCCTGGGCATCCCCTCGCACGCCGTTCACCCCGCCGAGGCGAGCCACGGCGATCTCGGGCGGTTCCGATCGCGGGACATCCTCATCGCGCTCAGCAAATCGGGCGAAACGGACGAGGTTGTGAACCTGGCGGCGATCCTCCGGCAGGACGGGATGAAAATCGTCTCGATCACGGGGGGCGGCGAGGCGCCGAGCAGCCTCGATCGGCTCGCTGATGTCGCGCTGCACATCGGCGTGGGCGACGAGGCCGGCGGGTCCCCCGCGCCCAGCACATCCACGACCTGCACGCTCGCGCTGGGCGATGCGCTCGCGCTCACCGCGGCGCGGCGGCGACGGTTCACCGACGCCGATTTCGCCAAACGCCACCCCGGCGGATCGCTCGGCGGGATGCTGCGGCCCGTGGTCGATGTCATCCGCTTCCGGGCGGGAGACAACCTGCCCTTGGTGCCCGACTCGATGAGCGTGAGCGAAGCGCTGACCGAGGCGAACCGTCAGAGCACGCGCCGGCCCGGCGCGCTGCTGCTGGTCGACGCCGCCGGCGCCCTCAGCGGCATCTTCACCGACGGCGATCTGCGTCGGCTCGTCGTCCAATCGCCCGAGAAGCTGGCCGAGCCGATCTCGGCCGTGATGACGCGGTCGCCCCGGACGCTCCGCGACGACGCGCTGGTGCGCGACGCGGTGACGCTCTTCCGCGAGCATCGGCAGGACGAGATCCCGATCGTGGACCCCCGCGGCACGCCGGTGGGCCTGCTCGATGTGCAGGACCTGATCGCGATGCGCCTGGTGCGTGACTGATGCCGCACGCCAGGCCAGAAGAGATCACCTTTCTCGTGCTCGACGTCGACGGCTGTCTGACCGACGGCTCGATCGCGCTCGATCATGAGGGCCGGGAGGTCAAGCGGTTCAACATCAAGGACGGGCTGGGTCTCCGCGTGTGGCAGGATCTCGGCTTCGGGGTGGCGATCATCACGGGGCGATCGAGCCAGGCGCTGCTGGCCCGGGCGAAGGAGCTCGGGATCGCGACGGTGGTGCAGGGCGCCAAGCGCAAGGCCGAGGCGCTGGAGGCCGTGCTGGCCCAGGCCGGGGTGGACCCGAGGCACGTCGCCGCGATCGGGGACGACTGGAACGACCTGCCGGTGCTGGAGCGGGTCGGGTACCCGGCGTGCCCGGCGGACGCCTCGAAGCTGCTGCACGGCCTCGTGGCCTACCGGTGCGAGACCGAGGGCGGGCGGGGCGCGATCCGGGAGCTGATCGAGCACCTGCTGTCCGCCAAGGGGATGCTCGACGCGGCGGCCGACCGCTACCGCGGCTAGGCGCGTGCGTCGCATCGCACGCTGGTAGGATGACACGATGCAACGATCGGGACGGAGTCCGGCTGTGATGACACGACGCGGCGCTGGGATGTGGGCGGCGCTTGTTGCGCTCGCTATCGCTCTGATTCTTGTGGCGATCGTGCTGCTCGTGAGCGGCGGCCGGGGGGGGTCCACGCCCGAACGGCGGGCCGTCGCGGAAGACGAGATCCCCGACATCACCGGGCCGGTGGGCGCCGTCCCCGACATGCGCGAGCAGCAGACGATCGGCGCAACGACGAACGCCCGGCTGACGCTCAAGGACCGCAACGATCCCTCGCGGATCGCATGGGTCGTCGAGAGCGCGGCCTCGGAGCCGATCGCCGGCACGGACCGGTACGAGCTGACCGAGCCACGCGCGCGGTACTTCATCGACGGCGACAGCGTGATCCTGATCAGCGCCGACCGCGCGAGCTTCGTCATGCCCGATGTGACCGGCGAGCCCGAATCGGGCCGGTTCGAGGGCGGCGTTGTGCTCCGCCAGGTCAGCACAGACAGCGAGGACGCGGCGGACATCAGCGTGACGACCGATTGGATCGAGTTCGACGCCGTGGCGGGTGAGATCGCCACCACCGCGCCGGTTCGGATCGAGGGCGAGCGGGTCGTCGCGGACACGCAGGGCTTCCGTGCCGTGCTGAACGAGGTCGACGAGCGGCTCGAGTTTTTCGAGGCGCCGGGCGGGCTCGTGGCGGTGATCACCCCGGTCTCCGCCGAGCAATCGGGCGACCGTTCGCCGGCGCAGTCTGCGGCTTCGGGCGAGCCGACGCCCTCGCGGGCCGGTCGCCCCGGCGCCGCCGCGGGATCCGAGCCCCCGCCGGCCGAGCCGGCCGACGCCCCGGCGATCCAGTACTACGCGGCGACCCTCTCGGGCGATGTGGTGGTAAGCCAGCCGGGTCGGCGGATCCGGTCGGATCGGGCGCGGGCGTGGGTGAAGCTCGAGGACAATTCGATCGCGACCGAGGGCTTCTCCCGTCTGCCCGGGGGCCCGCTGATGCCGATCGAGGCGTCGCTGGTCGCGATGGCGTTGGCGGCTCAGCCCGAGCGGGCAAGCGGCGAGGACCTCGGTTTCAACGAGCCGATCGAGCTGCGGTGCACCGGGTCGGCGACCGTGATCCCGATGAGCACCACGCCCGCCCCGCTGGGCTCGGGCGATGATCTCGCGCTGCGGTTCGAGGTCGACGAGGGCAACCGGGTCGAGTTCGAGGACGACGAGCTCGACGCGATCGGCGATGCGGACGAAGTGGAGTACGCGTTCACCAGCAAGCTGCTCACGCTGCGCGGCTCGCCGGAGCAGCCGACGCGGACGAGGGTCGCCGGCAGCGGAACGCTGGTGGCCGAGCTGGTGACGGTCGGCCTGTCGACGGGCATCGGGCAGGCGAAGGGGCCCGGACGGCTGGAGGGTGTGGACGCCGGCTCGGCCGTCGCGTGGCGGGAGCAGGCCGACGTCGTCTTCCGCGTGCGCGACGGGTGGATGACCGGTTCGCTCGAACAGGCGATCGCGTCGGGCGGTGTCGAGCTGGTCGATGGTTCGTCGCGCGTGACGGCGCAGGATCTGAACGCGCGGTTCGCCGAGGCCGGCGAGGAGTCGGTGATCGAACGCGTCGTGCTCGCCGGCGATGTCGATGCGTCGACCGAAGATGGTCGGCTGAACGCGGACCGGGTCGATGTCCGGTTCGCGGTCGACGGCGGCGAGTCGCGGCCGAGGCTGGCGGTGGCCACCGGCGGCGTGCGGGGCGAGCAGGGCGGCCAGCGCGCGTGGGCCGAGCAGATCGAGGCCGATCTGGTGCAGAGCGAAGAAGGCGAGACCGAGGTGGCGTTCGCCCGCGCTCGCGATGATGTCCGCTACGAGCGGGACGACGGGACCTACGCCGTCGGCCGGGTCGCGTCGATCGCGGCGGCGGAGAAGAAGGCAGTGATCGAGGGCATGCCGGGCGTCGTGGCGTCGGGCGGCGCGACCGTTGAAGCCGAGCGGATCGAGCTCGACGACGCGACGGCGAGCATCGTCACGCCGAGCCGCGGCCGGCTGACCATCGCCGACGAGCAGGGACGCGAGACCGTGGTCGCCACCTGGACCGATTCGATGCGGTACAGCGACGCGACGGGGCAGCTCGAGACCGCGGGCGATGTCGAGATCGTGTCGACCTCGTCGCCCCTGGTGCGCGACTCGTTCCGGGGCGAGCAACTGGTGGCGTTGGTCGAGGCGATCGACGGCGACGAATCAGGCGATGAGCGGCTGGGCGGCGACCGCCGGCTGGTCAGCGCGATCGCGACGGGCACCGAGGACGCGCGGGCGTCGGCGGAATTCCTGCGATTCGCCGGTCCGGGCGACGAGCAGCCCGTGCGGGTGACGGCGATCGTGGGCGAGACGATCGAGGCCGACAACGCCGCCGGCGTGCTGCGCGTGCCCGGACCGGGTCGCCTGGTGGTGTCCGACTCGCGTGTCGCCACGGACGACGCCAGCGATCCGGACGGCAGCCGGGGCTCGGCACTGTTCGACTGGGAGGGCTCGATGGAGCTTGACCGCCCCGCGGGCACGGCCCGGATGCTGCGCCGCGTCAGGCTGGTGCACCGGCCGGTTGACGATGGCGGCGAGCGCGCCGTGGTCGAGCTCGAGTCCGAACGGCTCGACGCCGAGTTCGAGAGCGGTGGCGCGGTTCGGCTCACCGACCCGAGCGAGAGCCGCGAGCTGCTCGCCGTCGACGCGCTCGGCGCGGTCTGGGCGCGGTCGGGCGAGCAGCAGATGCTGTGCGACGCGATGAGCTACGACCCCGCGACCGGCCTCTCTCGCGCGACGGCGGCTCGCGGCGGATGGGTGACGCTCTTCAGCACGAGCCAGTCCACGCCGATCACGGCCGCGGAACTCGAGTGGAACGTCGACACGGGGCGGATCCAGGTCGTCCGGCCCAGCCCTGTGTCTGTACCCCGCTGACGCCGCGCCAGGTGCGAGCGATCTAGGCGTCGGTGCGGTCGACGACGCGGTAGCGCTCGCGCTCGCCGAGGCCCTTGACCGGATAGTCCTTGCGGAGCGGGTGGGCGGGGTAGTCCTCCCAGGTGAGGATGCGCCGCAGGTCGGGGTGGTTGCGGAAGCGGATGCCGAACATGTCAAAGACCTCGCGCTCGGGCCACTCGGCGCCGGCCCAGAGGTCGGTCACGCTGTCAAGATACAGCGAGGGGTCCTCCTCGATGCCGGCGGTGGGCAGCGAGGGGTCGAGGTAGGTCTTGACGAAGAAGCGGGTGGCGTTGTCGTAGTTGCACAGGTTGTAGATGACGCCGAAGCGGCCCGGCATCTCGGCCGGGTAGTTCAGGTAGTCGACGCCGAAGCAGTCGGACAGGAACTGGTAGTTGCAGCGTTCGTCGTTCTTGAGAAACGCGAGGACCTCGTGCAGATCCTCGGGAGCGACGATGAGCGAGGCCTCGCCTCGGAACTCGGTAGCGCGGAACTTCTTCGCGGGGAAGGCCTGCTTGACGACGGCGAAGGTCGGGTGGTCGAGGCTGGTCCTGTTCGCGGCGTCGGCCATGTGAAGGTCTCCTTGGGGCAAGCCTAGGCGGATGCGTCGCGGGGGTCGGTGACCAGCGCAGGCCGATCGGCGAGCGGGCTGGCGCGCCAGAGGCCCGTGAGGATCGCCGCGAAGGCGGGGTGGTCGGCGAGCGGCGCGTGGACGACCCGGCCCTTGGCTTCGGCCGGGGCGGCGAGCACGCAGCCGACGACCGCCGGCTGGTCGGCGAGGGCCTCGAACGCGCGGGCGAGGTGGTCCTCGGCCTTGTCGAGCATCGCCGGGGTCAGCATCGCGACGGGATCGAGCAGCAGTTCGACTCGCCCGGGCGGGTCATCGCGAAGGAAGTTCAGGCAGCCCTGCGGGTCGGAGAGCACGCAGCCGGCGTTCGGGCGGAGGCAGAGCGTGGCGTCGTGCGTCCGCAGGGACTCCGCCGCAGCGGCGAGGCCGTCGCGGAGCGCCTGCCACCCGGCGGGCGACCAGGCGTTGAAATCGGGATCGAATCGGCCTCGTGCCGGGTCGGCCTTGGCGTCGTCCAGCCATCCAGCCCAGGCGATGAGCCGTTCGCCGGTGTCGGTTGCACGGATCAGGTGAGCGGGGTTGTCGGTCGTGAACCGGCCGAAGCCGGGGACCGGGCCGGAGTGGTTCGTCGGCAGAAGATGCGTGGCGGAGGTCTTCATGTCAGAGCGGGGATCGACGGCTTCAAGCGAAGCGGACGGGATGGCCGAGAGTACACCCTATTGAATGCCCCGGCGGAGCCGATGGCTTGGTGTTCGCAAGCTGCCTGCCGCCGGAGCCACCTCGCATGGAAACGCTGTTCGGTTTTGACGATCTCGCCCCCCGCGACCAGGGGGTGATCGATGGCAACATGCCCGCTCCGACGCCGATCGCCCGCGATCGCGACACCGTCATCGTGCAGATTGTGGGTCTGAACCCGACGGCGACGCCCCACTTTCTGAGTCAGTTCACCGACGAACAGCTCTGGCTCTATCTGCGTCACCTCGTGTCGAGCCAGTCGCCGAGGGGGCGGGATGCCGTCTGGCAGCGGCCGGGCGATGCGCCGGCTGTGATCTTCGCCCAGAGCGCTGCCTGAGTCGACGCCCGCGTCGCCGCCTGCGCCGCGGACTCGAGTCGACGCAACGCCATGCGAAAGCTGGACTTGCATTCTTTGCCGGACGGCGGCGTCGGCCTGCGAGCGGCTCGGGATCGTGTCGGAATTGCGCAGAAGTGGACGTTCGACTTATCTGGCGTCGCCGAACGTCCGATTTGCTGCACACCGCGGGATGCGGGAGCCGATCTCCCAGTGACGGGTGTCCGATAACGGGCCCGATCGCGAGCGAGTGGCTGAAGGCTGCGGAGCGGCACGAGGAGCGGACTGACGACACCCACGCCCTGGACTGCAGGGTTGCTGCACGGAGCCGACGCGATGACCACGATGCCCCGATTGATGACGATGCTCGCTCTCGCCGGTGTGGCGGGCGGCTGCAGCTACACCTCCGACTCGGCCTGGAATGAGCAGGCTGGCTCGAACGACGGCCGGGCGCCGGCGGTGTCGATGAACGGCACCAACCCCGAGGGCTCCGAGGGCGCGTCGTGGGGCGGGCTTGTGGCGCAGAACAGCGAAACGGAAGACGTCGGCGTGCCTCGCGGGGCGGGCACGCCCCCGGTCGATGTGTTCGGTGACGTGTCGGGCCGGGCGTTCGCGCAGGGGAACCCGGCGGCGAGCGAGGCCTACGACGCCTCGGATCTCAGCCGGGTGAGCTTCTCGACGGTGGGCGCCGACTTCGACCCGGTGATCTCGAACGACGGGATGTACACCTACTTCGCGTCGACGCGTCACCGCGAGACGGCGGACATCTACCGCAAGCACGTGCAGAGCCGGGTGGTCACGCAGATCACCACCGACCCGGGCCACGATGTGATGCCCTCGATCAGCCCGGGCGGCGATCGGATCGCTTACGCCAGCAACCGGCAGGGGAACTGGAACATCTATGTGTCGTCGGCGGACGGCGGGCAGGCGCGGCCGATCACCGAGGACTCCGCCCACGAGCTGCACCCGAGCTGGTCGCCCGACGGCCGACGGCTGGTCTACTGCCGCCTCGGGCCCGTCAGCCAGCGCTGGGAGCTGTGGCTGGTGGACGTCGACAACCCGATGGTGAAGCAGCAGATCGGCTTCGGCCTGTTCCCGGAGTTCTGCCCGGTGCCGGGCGTGGGCGCCAACGGCGCGGACCGGATCGTCTTCCAGCGCGCGCGTGAGCGGGGCAGCCGGCTCTTCAGCGTGTGGTCGATGGACATCCTGGGCGAGGACGCGGGGTTCCTGACCGAGATCGCAAGCCGATCGGACACCGCGCTGATCAACCCGACCTGGAGCCGCGACGGCAAGCGGGTGGCGTACGCCGCCGTGCCGCTGAACGCGGTGACGGCGAACGCCAAGCCGGACCGCGCCGACATCTGGATGGTCAATATCGACGGGACGGGCGAGACGAACCTGACGGCGGACGACGCGGTCAACCTGATGCCGGCGTGGGGCGAGAACAACCAGATCTTCTTCATCAGCGACCGCTCGGGCACGGACAACATCTGGGCCCTGGCGGGCGAAGAGGCGGTGCTGGCGGCGGGCGATCCGTTCATCGGAGTGAACATGCCCCGGACGGCGACGCGCAACCAGCCGTCGGCGCAGCCGGTGAACCGCAAGGACATGACCGGCAAGCACCTGTTCGCCGGCGGGTTCCTCGG
>DAIOTV010000001.1:66172-76347 GCA_036751825.1 Phycisphaerales bacterium | reverse complement strand
CTCGGCGCGAGCCGCGAGCCGGCGGTGGCGAACTTCCCGGTCGAGAACGAGTGACTTCGGAGGAGTGACGCTCCCGCGGCTCGACGGGGCCGCGGGACGCTTTCGGGATCGAATCAGCGCGCCACGGAGGGCGCGCGAAGCGAGGCACGGACGCCATGACAAGTGCAGAGAGCATGCTAATGAGATGGGCCGCGGCGCTCGCCGCCGTCGCGTTGACGCTCGGCGGGTGCCAGCGCTCGACGCTGACGCCGCCGAATGTGCTGGTGTCGCCCTACGACTCGGCCCGCGGCGAGGCGTTGTGGGCGGTGGCGCCGCTGATGAACGAGTCGGGCACGACGATCATCGAGCTTGACGCGATCAGCGACGCGTTGGTGCGTGCGTGCCAGCAGATCGAGGGGATCCGGTGCCTGCCGTTGAACCGCACGCTTGCGGAGATGCGGGGGCTGGGGATGGATTCGATCGGCTCGCCCGAGGAGGCGGCGGCTCTGGCCGCGCGTCTGGGTGTGAACGGGCTGATCGTGGGCACGGTCTCGGACTACGACCCCTACGAGCCCCCCACGCTTGGATTGAGCCTCGTTCTGGAGACGGGCGAGAGCTTCGTCGAGTCGGGCGGGCTGAGTCTGGACGGGCTGCGGGGCGGCGTGTCGGGGTCGAGCGCGGGCGAGGCGGGCGCAACGGCGAGGTACGCCGAGCGGCCCGCGGCAAGCGTGGCGGCGGTTTTCAGCGGCCGAAACCACGCGACGCAGATGGAACTCCGCCGGTACGCCCTGGGCCGGCACGACGCGGGATCAGCGCTGGGGTGGCGGACGTATCTCTCAAGTATGCCTCTGTTTACGGAATTCGCGGCACACGCCGCGGTGAGCCGGCTGCTCGATGAAGAGCGGCTCCGGCTCGCCCGACAGCGTGTGCCGCAGCAGGTGTCTTCTCGATAGGCGGGGTCCTTCCCCGGCGAGGCGGGGAGCGGGCAGGACGGATCGGGCGGCGGGCCGTGTCTTGGGCCGTCGCCATTGGACAGCGCAGCGAGAAGGAACTCGAGGCATGGCAACGCTCCCTGTGACAGAACGGTTCGCGAGCTACCTCGTCGACGAGCGGCGGTTCAGCCCCTACACGGCCCGCTGCTACGGCGCGGACCTGCGGCAGTTCATCGAGTTTCTGACCGTGCACAGCGGCCTGCAGATCGCGCAGGGGCGCGAGCAGTCCGAGTTCGATCGTCGGCAGAACGGCAACGCCGGCGAGGCGTCGCGGACGCTGACGACCGTGCTGCTCGACGCCGACGCCGACCTGATCCGCGGCTTCCTTGAGCACCTGTCGCAGAAGGAGTACTCCGCCGCGACCATGGCGCGCAAGATCGCCACGCTGCGCTCGTTCTTCAAGTGGGCGCAGCGCGTGGGCGTCGCGCCGAAGAACCCGATGACGCTCATCCGCACGCCCCGGCAGAGCAAGCGCCTGCCGAAGGCGATCACGATCGAGCAGGTCGAGCAGCTGCTCTCGGCCCCGGGCGGCAAGGACGTGCTGGGCTGCCGGGACACGGCGATGCTCGAGACGCTGTACTCCACGGGCATCCGGGTGAGCGAGCTGGTGTCGCTGAACCGCGACGATCTCGATCTCGCGGGCGAGGCGATGCGTGTGCGGGGCAAGGGCCGCAAGGAACGGATGGTGCCTCTGGGCGCGCACGCGATCGGTGCGATCCGCAGCTACATCGACATGGCCGAGCGCGACCCGCATTTCCGGCTCGCCTGGGCCGACGGCGGCATCGGCAAGCCGCTCTTCCTCAACAAGCACGCCGAGCGGCTGAGCAGCCGGAGCGTTCGGCGGAAGCTGGACAAGTACCTGCGGCAGGTCGGGCTCGACCCCTCGATCAGCCCGCACACGCTGCGGCACAGCTTCGCCACGCACCTGCTCGACAACGGCGCTGACCTGCGCAGCGTGCAGGAGCTCCTGGGCCACCAGTCGCTGAGCACCACACAGGTGTACACCCACCTGTCGACGCAGCGGGTGAAGGAGGCGTACAAGAACGCCCACCCCCGGGCCGAGTCGGCCTGATCACTCCGGCTCGTTGCGCGACGGCGCCGTGAGCTGCTCGACAACATCGTCCACATCCAGCGGGGCCCCGGCCCCGCTGTCTCTTTCCGTGCCCGCGGCGCTGAGCACACCGATGACCCGGTCGCGGTCGATGCCGACCGCCAGGATCGGCGCCAGGGGCAGACGATCGATCGTCAGATCCGGTCGCGTCGAGTACAGCACCTCGACCTCGGCGAGGTCGGGCCGAACGCCGGACGCGTCCAGAGCTTCGTCCTCGGCCAGCACGAGCACGATGAGCGGACGGAAGCGGAGCCAGAATCGCTCCGCGGGCTCGGCCCCGGCTCGCCGCCGGAGCGATTCGGCTCGGATGTCGGCGAGCGTGTCGCTGGCCCGACGGAGAGCGATGGCGGGATCGGCGGATGTCGCGTCGGCAAAGAGGATCAGAACCCACGGCGCTCGCGGCGCGCCTTCCGGGGGCGCCTCGTGCCAGTCGGCGAGCGTGACGCCCGTGCCGTCGGGATGCTGAAGCGAGAGGTCCGGCAGCACCTCGCCCGCTTCCAGCATGGCGAGGTTGGGCGCGAGCTGATCGATGCGTGAGACGATCCGGCGGTTGCCGGTCGCGATCGCCCAGGCCTCTGGATCGCCCGGCTCGACGGGACCGGCGCGCAGCTCGATCGAGCCGTCGCGCAGCGAGGCCCGCAGGGTGATGAGCCGGCCCGTCGCTGCGTCGGTCTCGATGCGGATCGGCCCCAGCGCGGTGTCGCCGGTGATCGTCGTTGTTCCGTGCTCGGCGGACGCCTCAGTAAAGCGGATGACGCCCAACGCCGGATCGGAGACCACCGGTCCATCGGGCGACCAGAGCTGGGGAAGCGGGCCGGTGGGGACGATTCCGGTGAGCAATTCGTCGGCGGTGTGGCCCTCGCGTTCGGCGACCAGCACGCGGCGTGGCTCTGGGGGGCCGAGGCCCGCGCCGGTGAGCGTGCCGGGCTGCGCGAGGAAGGCGAAGCCGCTGGTCTCGTATCGCAGCCGGCGTGTGTCACCGTTGTCGATGCGGAGGACGGCCGAAACAGCGTCGAAGGTGCCGTCGCTGCGGAGCGTGTCGTAGGTCATGCGGTCGGCGATGGTGCCGGCGGCGTGGGCGGCGTGCATCGCGTCGAGCGCGTCGGCGACCGAGACGGGCGTTGGCTGGATGAGCAGAAGTTCGATCATCCGCCGGCTCCGGCCCGCAGCGCGGCGAGCAGCCGGGCCGGTGTCTCGTCGAGACCTGGGATGACGATGCCGGGTGCGATCTCGGCGAGCGGGCGGAGGACGAAGTCCCGCTCGTGCAGCCGGGGGTGCGGCAGGGTCAGGCTGGGAGTGGTCAGCACGGCGTCGCCGTGCGAGAGCAGATCGAGATCGATGGCCCGGGGCCCCCATCGCCTTTCACGGAAGCGGTCTCGCCCGAGCCACCGCTCGACGCCCAGCATGCACTCGAGCAGTTCGAACGGGTCGATGGAGGTCTCGAGGACCGCCGCCGCGTTGAGGTACGGGCCCTGATCCTGCGGGCCGACGGGGTCGGTCTCGATGACGGTGCTGGCGCGCAGGATCGTGACGCCGGGGAGAGCGTCGAGGGCGGACAGCGACCGCTCGATGTTCCACGAGCGGTCGCCGAGGTTCGATCCGATGGCCACAAGAGCGATGGTCACGCCCTGAGTGTATTGGCCGCTACTCGGGCGTGGGCTCCAGCTCGCCCATGCGGTGCTGCACCTGGGCCTTGACGCGAGCGAGGATGCTCGAGTGCATCTGGCTGACGCGTGATTCGGAGAGGTCGAGGGTGGTGCCGATCTCCTTCATGGTCATGCCCTCGAAGTAGTACAGGATGACGATCAGCCGCTCGGCCCGGCTGAGTCCCTTGGTGATGAGCTCTTGCAGGTCCTTGCGCTCGAGCGTGCGGACGGGGTTGATCTGGGTGTCGTCGCGGATGACGTCGATCTCGCGGACGTCCTTGTCGCCGTCCGAGGAGTAGGCCTTCCGCGTGAGGCTGAAGGTGCCGACGGCGGACGAGTCGCGGCGGATTTTCTCGAACTCCTCGCCGTCGACGCCGAGGCGGCTGGCGATGTCCTCTTCGCTGGCGGGGCGACCGGTCGACATCTCGATGGCCTGGCGCGCCTGCTCGACTTTGCTTGATCGGTGGCGGACGAGCCTGGGGACCCAGTCCATGAGCCGGAGCTCGTCGAGGATCGCGCCGCGGATGCGGGGGGCGCAGTAGGTCTCGAACTTGACCTGTCGCTCCAGGTCGAAGGCGTTGATGGCGTCGCACAGCCCGAAGACGCCGGCCTGCACGAGGTCCTCGATGTTGACCTCGTCGGGCAGGCGAGAGTGCACCCTCTCGGCGTGGTAGCGCACCAGCGGGTAGTACTTCTCCATGAAGAAGTTGCGGATCGGCTCGCTGCGGGTCGTGGCGTACTCGGCCCAGAGCTCCTCGGCCGGGCGCTCGCTCAGAACGGCGTCGAGAACCGCCCCCGTCTTCCGGCGTTTGCCGGAGCCCGAAGTCGATCCACCCCCCCCACGGGGACGATTGCTTGAAGTGGCGGCTTTGGCCGTCGTCATCGGTCTCTCCTTGACCCGCGACTGACGAAAGTCAGTTGTCTGCCCGAACGCGCTGGCCGGCGAGATGGACTCGCTCCCCCTGCCTTCGCGTTCTCGTGCTCATCCTTGAGCGGGTGCACTATAACGGTGCAGCGCAACTTTCGCCAGCGGGCGGATCATGAAATTCGGCGAGCGGGTGCAGTGTCGGCGGCCACGGCCGGCATGGGTTCGGGGACGGGGTTCTCAGCCTTGACGCGCACCAGATGCGCCCGGATCGCGTGCTCGGCGATGGCGCCCAGCAGGGACCCGACGAGGTAGCACGCGATCATGCAGACGATGGCGTTCAGCAGGATGTGGGCCGCGCCGTTCTGGGCCTCGAGGCCCACAACGACCGCGATGACGAACGCGGTAAGGCCGCCGACGCCCGCGTAGACGCGCGAGACGGCTCCGGTGGTCAGATTCGGGTTCTCGTGTGTGTCGGCCAATCCAACCTCGCTATCGGCACGGGAACGCCTGACTTCAGCCCGCGAAAAGAAATTCGCCCGGCTTTGTCGCGCGAAACGGTACAGCCCGACCCGGACAGGGCTTCAAACGCGGTGCCAGAGGCCGGGGATCCGCTCAGCGGACGGCCACGCGCAAGGCGTGCGCCTCGGTGGCGAAGGAGAGCACCCCGGATGCGATGCCGTTGACGGCCCTGCGGAGCCGGGGCCGCTGCCGAAGCGTCGCGACCTGCTGGGCGCGGACGGCTCGCGAGATCCGCGTGTCGCGAGGGACGACGCCCACCAGGATCGGACGGCACCCGAGGAACCGCTCGCTGACGGCGGCGAGTCGGCGGTACACCCGCTCGGCCTGCCCGCGGTCGTCCGCCAGGTTGACGGCGATGCAGGCCCGTGACGCGGCGTGCGGCGAGGCCTTGGCCAGGCTCTTGAGCAGCGCGTAGGCGTCGGCGGCGGCGGTGGGCTCGGGCGTGGTCACGATCACCGGGCAGTCGGCGGCGGCGAGCATGTCGAGCACCGCGGGGTGCACGCCGGCGGCGGCGTCGATGATCAGGGCGTCGGCCGTCGTGTGAAAGTCCACGAGCCGCGCCACCAGACCCCGCCGCTCGCTTGCGTCGGGCAGGTGCCGGCCGCCGACGATGCCGGGAACGAGCCGCAGACGGTCGGCGACATCGATCGCGATGTCGGCGGGCCGCCGGCCCGGGGCGAACCGAGTCAGGAAGCACTCGTCGAGCCGGCGGAGGGGCGCCAGGCCCAGCAGCACATCCGCGTTGGCCGCGCCGAAGTCGGCGTCGAGCAGTGTGACGCGTTTGCGCCGCGCGATTGAGGCCGCAAGGCTCAGCGCGAGGATCGACTTCCCGACGCCGCCCTTGCCCGAGGCGACCGTGATGATGGGCGGGGCGTGCAGGTCGGGCGGCGGCGGCGGCTCGGTGCCGAACGCGGGCGGGGGCGACGCCTGGTCGAGCATGCGGCGGAGGCGCGTGGCCTGATCGTCGCGCTCGGGCCGCTTCGCGTTCGCGCGCGGGGCTCGCTCGGAGAGCGGCGTCATGACGGCAGCCTCCCGGTAAGGATCAGTCGGGCGAGGCGGTCGGGCCGGCCTGGCTCGATGTGATCGGGCACTTCCTGGCCGGTCGTCACGTAGCTCAGGTTGACGCCGAGCCGACGGACGACACCCAGCAGCACGCCGAAGTTCACCGCCTCGTCCAGCTTCGTGACGATCAGGCGGTTGGGCCCGAGCTGGGCAAAGTTGTCGACCGCGCGCTCGAGCACGGCCTCGCTCGCGACGGACGACAGCACGAGGTGAATCTCGTGCGGGTCGGCCTCGTCGAGGTAGGTCCGCAGCTCGGCGAGGCGCTGCTCGTCGTGCTGGCTCCGACCGGCGGTGTCGATAAGGATCTCGTCGAGGTCGCTCATGGCCTCGAGGGCGGGCCGCATCTCGGCGGGACCGGCGACGACGGTGAGCTTGAGGCCGATGATGTCGGCGTAGGTGCGCAGCTGCTCGACGGCGGCGATGCGGTAGGTGTCGGCGGTGATGAGCCCGACGCGCCGGCCGTGGCGGAGCTTGGCGGTGGCGGCGAGCTTGGCGAGCGTCGTGGTTTTGCCGACGCCGGTCGGCCCGATGAGGGCGACGGTGCGGGGCCGGCCGTCCGCGGGACGCTGCTTCCTGGGGGTGTCGCTCGCGACGGGAAGCAGCGAGGCGATGTGGCGCAGCAGCGTCTCGCGGACAATCTCTTCATCGGCGAGCTCGGCGGCGGAGAGCTCGTCGCGCACGCGTCCGACGATGTCGTCGGCGATCTCGGAGGCGACCGCGTTCTCCTGAAGCCGCAGGTAGTGCTCGAAGAGCGGGTTGGACATCGATCCGGCGCTCTGCGGGGCGTTGGACTGCAGCAGCCTCGAGACCATCCGCTTTATGGTCTGGATGTCGTCGGTCGGCGCGGGCGGTGCGAATCTGGAGCGGGCGACGGGCATGACCCGGGGCTCGGGACGCGGCGCGGGCTCCGGGTGGCGCGGGGGGGCGGCCACGGTCACGGGCGATTCGACGAGCAGGCCCGCGAACAAGTCGACCGGGTCGTTCGACGCCGCCGAGCTCGCGGGCCTCGACCCGGGGGCGGGCCTCGGCTCGGGTTTCGGCTCGGCCCCGGTCAGCGGCCGAAGCTCGGGCCTGCGATCGTGCGCGGGATCGGGGTTGCGGGCTGCGCGCTGGCGCGGCGCGGTCGCCGGTCGTCGGGTGGGCGGGTTGTCGTCGGTGGTCGCGGTGATCTCGACGATGGTGCGGGCGCCGAGGCCGAAGAGCCCGCCGGCCTTGTAGTTGCGGGTGTGGAGGATCACCGCGTCGCTGCCGAGGTCGCGCTTGACCTCGGCGAGGGCGTCGTTCATGGATCGTGCGCGGTAGACCTTGAGGGCCATGGTCGCCTTCCGTGGCTCGCGATGGTGGACGCGTCCTGCGTCTCGCGGTGTGCTTCGATCATCGGCAGGATCTGCCCGGATTCCTGAGCGGAGGGTAGCAGCAAGTGCGATCGGCGGCGCGCGTCCGGGCCGGGTCAGGCCGCGCCCACGACGGACGGCTTCGCCGGCGCGGTCGCGTCGTCGGGCCAGCGGGCGTAGCCCAGAGATTCGATCTGGATGCCCTGGACGATCTCGTTGTAGCCGAGCACGGCGAGGTCGGGCACGTGCGGCTTGAGGATCTCGAACAGCGGGCCCCGGACGGGCGGCGAGGCGAGGATCACCGGCGGGTGGCCCGCGTTCGTGAGCGGGCGCAACGCTTCGAGGATGGCGGCGGCGAGCCGGCTGGCGGTGCGCGGGGGCATGGTGACCGCCGTGGTGTCGCCCGAGCGGTCGACGTAGCCCTGGACCTGGTCCTCGAGCTGGGTGTCGAGGGTGATGCAGCGGATGACGGGCTTGCCGCCGTCGGCGGACTCGGCGGCGTGCTTGAAGCTGATGGATCGGCGGAGCGCGTTGCGGGCATACTCGACGCGGACGGCCGGGTCTTTGCTGCGCGGGGCCCACTCGGCCATGGCTTCGACGATCGATTCGAGGTCGCGGATCGGCACGCCCTCACGGAGGAGCCCCTGGAGCACTTTCTGCAGATCGCCGAGGCTGATGGCAGCCGGGATGGCCTCTTCGACGAGCTTGGGCGCGGAGTCCTTGAGCTGCTCGACGAGGTTGCCGACCTCTTCGCGGGTAAGCATCTCGTCGGCGTGCTGCTTGACGACCTCGGCGATGTGGGTGGCGACGACGCTGGTGGGCTCGACGACGGTGTAGCTCAGGGCCTCGGCGCGCTGGCGTTGGCCTCGGTCGATCCACCAGGCGTCGAGGCCGAAGGCGGGCTCGGTGGTCTTGATGCCCTCGATCGGGCCTGAGGCGAAGCCGGGATCCATGGCGAGCAGGCTCTGGGGCTGGACCCGGTGCTCGGCGACGGTGGCACCGCGGATTTTGATGCGGTAGCTCTGCGGCTCGAGCTGCATGTTGTCGCGGATGCGCACGGGGGGCATGACCAGCCCGAGCTCGAGTGCGAGCTGGCGGCGGGTGGAACTGATGCGGTCGAGCAGGTCGCCGCCCTGACCGGCGTCGACAAGGCCAACGAGCCCGTAGCCGACCTCGAGCTCGAGCGTATCGACCTTCAGGAGCTTCTCGACGGCCGGCGGTTCGGGGGCGTTCTGCTGCTGGAGCTCGTCCTCGACCTGGGACTCGGCGAGGCGTGCGGCGCGGTTCACGGCGAAGGCGACGACGGAGAGAATGGCGGCGCTCGCGAGCAGCGGGATGGTGGGCAGCGGGGTGGCGGCGAGGCCGGCGAGAAAGACGGCCGTGATGTAGAGGCCTCGCGGCTGGCTGGCGAGCTGGCCCGTGATCTCGGTGCCGAGATCGGCCTTTGCGCCCGAGCGCGTGACGATGAGGGCGGCGGCGATGGAGATGACGAAGCTGGGGATCGCGCTGGTCAGGCCGTCGCCGATGGTCAGACGCGTGAAGACCTCGGCGGTCTGCCCGGCGGGCCAGCCCCGCTCGAGGGTGCCGATGGCAAAGCCGCCGAGCACGTTGATGACCGTGATGAGGATGCCGGCGATCGCGTCGCCGCGAACAAACTTGGACGCACCGTCCATGGCGCCGAAGAAGTCGGCCTCCTGGCGGATCTGCTCGCGACGCTCGCGGGCCTCTTCTTCGGTGATCACGCCGGCGTTGAGGTCGGAGTCGATGGCCAGCTGCTTGCCGGGCATGGCGTCGAGCGTGAAGCGGGCGGCGACCTCGGAGACGCGGGTCGCGCCCTTCGTGATCACGAGGAACTGCACGAGCACGAGGATGAGGAAGAGCACGACGCCGACGGCGAGCGAGTCGCCCGAGACGAAGTCGCCGAAGGCCTGGATGACCTTGCCCGCGACCCCCATGGCCTCCTCGGGGCTCGAAGCGTCCGCGGTGAGGATCAGCCGAGTCGAGGCGATGTTCAGGACGAGGCGCAGCAGCGTGGTGGCGAGCAGCAGCGAGGGAAAGACGCTGAAATCCAGCGGCTTGCTCATGTAGATCGTGGTGAGCAGCACGACAATCGCGAGCGCGATGTTGATGCTGATCAGCAGGTCCATCAGCATCGGGGGCAGGGGGATCAGGATGACGCCGAGGGCGACGATAAAGCCCACGGGAACGAGGAACCCGCGGTAGCGGGCGACGCGCTCGAAAAACGAGGTCAGGCCGCTGCTCTGGTTGAGTGCTGGAGTCGTGGCCACGGCGGGTCAGCTCAGACGAGCGCCTCCTCTCGCAGCGTGCGTCGCCTGGCAGCGGTGCCGTCGAGCTGGTAGACGTACGCCAGGATCTCGGCGACGGCCTCGTAGTGCTCGGGCGCGATCAGGTCCCCCACTTCGGTGCCCCAGAACAGCGCGCGGGCGAGCGGGGGGCGTTCGACCATCGGCACGCGGTGGGCCGCGGCGATCTGGCGGATCCGCAGCGCCAGATGGTCGGCGCCCTTGGCGACGACCCGCGGGGCGGCGTCCGCGTCGCTGTAGCGGAGCGCGACCGAGAAGTGGGTCGGGTTGGTGACGATCACGTCGGCGGTCGGAACATCGTGCTGCACCCGCTGGAACGCGACCTGCTGGGCGATCTTCA
>DAIOTV010000001.1:57469-66162 GCA_036751825.1 Phycisphaerales bacterium | reverse complement strand
TCATCCGCCGGCGCTTGGTCTCGGGATCGCCCTCCATGCTCTTGAACTCGTCCTTGACCTCCTGCTTGGTCATGCGCAGGTCCTTGCGGTGCTGCCACTTCTGGTACATGAAGTCGACGACCCCGATGACGAGCAGCAGGAACAGGATCCACGCGAGAACCTCGAGGGTGATCAGCACGATGACCTTGGCGGCCTGCACGGGGTCGAGCACGGCGAGCATGATCAGCTTGGACTCGTTGCGGACGATCACGATCGTGGCGGCGAGCACCACGATCGAAAGCTTCGCGAGGTTCATGACGGTCTTCATGACCCCGCGTATGCCGAAGACGCGCTTGATGCCCGCGATGGGGCTCAGACGCTTGAGGTCCGGGGTCAGCGGCTTGGTGGTGAAGAGCAGGCCCGTCTGGCCGACCATGGCGAGGGTGATCCCGACGAACATGATGAGCATGACGGGCGCGAGCGCAGCGCCGGCGTCGATGGCGGTCGACCGGACCAGAGACAGGGTGCTTTCGGTCGAAGCGATGAAGCCCGAGGCGTCGGCGGAGAGCGCCTTCACCAGCATGTTGTGCATCCGTCCGGTGATGAAGGTGCCGAAGAGGAAAAGCGTGACGAACGCGATGATGAGGCTGAGCACGCCCGTGAGATCCTGGCTCTTGGGCACCTGCCCCTTGCGGCGTGCGTCGGCGAGCTTGCGCCCGGTCGGCTCCTCGGTTTTCTCGCCGAGCTCGGCCATCAGATGACCGCTCCGGCGAGGGGCGCAACGCGGGTCGTCCACTCGAGCAGCGACGCCAGCATGCGGCCGGCCTCGTCGACGAAGACGACGAAGATGGTGGCGACGGCGGCGGCGAGGCCGAACAGGCCCGCGAGGGTCTTGAGCGAGAAGCCGACGGACATGATGTTGATCTGCGGGATCGTCTTCATGAGCACGCCGGTGGCGACGGTTTCGATGATCATGATGCCGAGGATCGGCGCCGCGACGCGCAGCGCGAGCTCGAAGCCGGCGGCGAGCGTGCCGACGATCAGCTCGAGCGGGATCGCGGTCAGCGTCATCGCGCCCAGCGGGACGGACTCGTAGGTGTTCATGAGGGCGGCGAAGGTCGCCTCGACCCCGCCGAACGAGATGAACACGGCCAGCGCCGTGTAGAACAGCAACTGATCGATGACACCCGTGTTGGTCTCGAGCTCGGGGTTGAACACCTGCGCAAGACCGAGGCCCATCTGCTGCCCCATGATCTGCCCGCCGAGCTGGATCGCCAGGATCGGCAGGCTGGCGATGAACCCGATGGCGGCGCCGATCAGCGTCTCAGTGACGAACAACTGGGCGACCGTGAGCAGGCTGAAGCGCATCGGCATCTGCCAGGTCGCGGGCAGCGCGGGATAGATCGCGAAGGCGAGCGTGACCACAAGGATGACCTTGGCCTCGCGGGGGATCGCGGCGCCGGCGAGCATCGGGCTGAACATCAGCAGGCCCGTGAGGCGGAACGCGACGACGAGGACCGCGATGCCGTGCTGGAACAGCGGGTTCAGCTCGAGCATCAGCCGGCCCCGACGGGATTGCCGAGCCAGAAGAGCTCGGCGGCGAAGTCGATCAGGCGGATGAAGATCCAGGGCGTCAGGATGATGATGACCGCCATCATCACGACGATCTTGGGCACGAAGGTGAGCGTCTGATCCTGGATCGACGTGATCGACTGGATGATGCTGACCACGAGCCCGATGACGACGCCCGCGCCCAGGACGGGCAGCACGATCTTGAGGGCGATCATCACGGTCTCGCGGACGAGGGCGATCAGCGATTCGTCGTATGGCATTCGTAGACCCCCCTGCCGCTATCCCGGCGGCGCAACGGCGGCAACATCGGCGGCGACGGCGGACACCGCGGACAGGCGTGGCGAGAAGCCCTCGCGGGCGAACGAGGCGAGCAGGCCGCCCGTGACGAGCTGCCAGCCGTCGACCAGCACGAACAGCAGCAGCTTGAACGGCAGCGAGATCAGCACGGGGGGCAGCATCATCATGCTCATCGAGATCAGCAGCGCCGCGATGACCATGTCGATCACGAGAAAGGGCAGGTACACCCGGAACCCCATGAGAAACGCGGTCTTGAGCTCGCTCAGCATGAACGCGGGAACGAGCGTGACCATGTCAACATCCGCGCGGGTGAGCGACTGCGGGTCGGAGGTGTCCACACCCCGGTAGTTCAGGACCATGTACAGGCTCGACCAGTTGCCGGTGGCCTCGATCTGGTCAAACATGAAGTCGCGGATGGGCTGCTTGGCGTTGGTCCACAGCGTGTCGTAGTCGCGGATCTCGCCGTTGTTGTACGGAACGATCGCCTCGTCGTACACGCGCTCGAAGGTCGGCGCCATGATGAGCAGCGTCATGAAGAGCGCGAGCCCCGTGAGGACCTGGGGCGGGGGCAGGCCCTGCGTGCCCAGGGCCTGGCGGAGCAGGCCCAGCACGATCAGGATGCGCACAAAGCTCGTGGTCATCAGCATGATCGACGGCGCAAGCGTGAGCACCGAGAGCAGGATCATGACGTTGAGGGCGGCCGACAGCCCGCCCTGGTCGGGCGCCCGCGACGAGGAGGGACCGTCGGTCGGCAGCATCTGGCCGGCGGCGGAGAGCAGGGCGGCGGGGTTGCTCGGGTCGATCGCATCGATCGATGTCGGCGCGAAGGTCGGGCTCATGGGCTCGTTCGTGCCGGGCATGGGGCCCTGGAACTGGGCGAGCGCGGGACCGGCGGCCAGCAGCGTGAGCAGCACGACGATGCGGGAGAGTGCGGCGGTCACGCTCGCTTCCTTCCGAGGCCGAGCCTGGCGAAGGGGCTCTCGCCGCGGGTGAGGTCGACGACCTCGATGCCGTCGTCCCGCGTGGTCGGCACCGGACGCTGGAGCGTGGCGATGACCTCCTTGAACGGCGCCTCGGGCGAGCGTGTCTTGCGGAGGATGGCCGAGACCTCGTCGGGATCGGCGATCTCGCAGAGCGTGCTCATCGCCGGCGCCGACCCGACCCGCGAGGGGGCCGACTGCGCCACGAGCAGCACGCGGCGGTCGACCTTGAGCAGCAGCAGCGTCTGGCCCCGGCCGATCGGGTAACGCCCCAGCAGATCGAGGATGCCCGCGGGAGCGCCGGCCGACGCGGCCTGACCGGCGAGCCCGCCCGCACGAGCGGCCAGCAGCCGGTAGCCCGTGAAGCACGCCACGATCACGGCGACCACCGCCGCCAGCGATGCGACCGTCGACCCGACCGATGTCGCGCCCGACGGAGCGCCGCCGAGCGGCGACCGCTCTGCGCTCGGCTGTCCGAGAGGCCTGGACTCAACCTGCGCGGCGGCATGCACGCCGACGGTCGCCGGCAGCAGGACCAAGAGCAGGATGATGATCAGTCGCGCCATGCGCCGTCCTTGGCTGGTGGCAACGCCGCATCCTGCGGCGCGTTATCGATGGTGGAATCAGTCGTCCTCGACGGCGTCAGCGTCGAGAATCTCGTTGACACGAATGCAGAAGTTGTCGTTCAGCACGAGCACCTCGCCGCGGGCGACGAGGCGTTCGTTCACGAAGACATCGACGGGGTCTCCGGCGAGCTTGTCGAGCTCGACCACGGCGCCCTCGGCGAGCCTCAGCACATCCTCGACGAGCATGCGGGTTCGGCCGAGCTCGATGGTGACGTTGACATCGACATCAGAGAGCAGATCGAGCCCCTTGGGAAGCTCCTCCAACTCGACCGGGGCGAACGCGGGCGGGGCGAAGGCGATCGGCTCGGCGGAGGCCCGGCCCCCACCACCACCACTGCCATTCCCACCACCGGCGGCGGCCGTCTCGGCCCCGAGCGCACTGATGGCGGCCTGCGCGGCTTGGAGCGCGGCGTTGGCGGCGTCCGAGTTGGCTTTGTCGGCACCGCTCTCGCGCGGCGGATCGCCGGTCGGCTGCGGGGCATCCTGCTCTTCGGCCATGGCTCGACTCCGTCAAGCGGTTCACGCGTCTCTGGGAGTGCCATCGGCGGGCGAGCGGGGGCGGGCACACATTTCTTGCGCGTGGGCGCACGCCCCGCCTGAACGGGCGCAAGAGCTGCGCGGCCGAGGCCTAGAAGTCGGCGGGCGAACCCCGGAGCATCGGGATCAGCACGCTTCGGACGCGGCTCTCGCCCTCGGCGTCTTCGCCGAAGACCTCGGTGAGGTAGACATGCAGCTTCCGCTTGATCGACTGCAACTCCGGCTCCCGGAGCTGGGTGTGGGTGGCCTTGCGGATGAGCTCGGCGATGCCCGCGGTGACCTCGGCGGTGCGGCGTTCGAGCGCCTTGGTGACGTTCTCCTCGTCGCGGCGCTTGACCTGGATCACGACATCGCACTGCCACTGCCAGACCCGGCCGGTGTGCATGTTCTGGAAGCGGTCGGAGATGATCGGGATCTCGACGAGGGCGTTGGGATCGCTCTCGGGGTCGAGCTCGATGTCGGCGGCGGCCTCGCTCGCGCCGCCCCCCGAGAGCATGAGGAAGGCCCCGACGGCGGCGACCTCGAGCGCCATCACGCCGGCGACGATGATCAACACCTTCTTGGGCATCCCCTTGCTGGAGGCCCCGGTGGATTCGGTGGTGTCGGTCTGGGCTTCTTTGGCCATGGCGATGCCTTCTGCTAACGCGCTTCAGGGTTGGTGAAGTTCGGGTCCGGGTGAACCTGGTCCGGAAGGATCTCGGTCATGATGATCTGCACGCGGCGGTTGGCGGCCATGCCGGCGGCGCTGCCGACATCGACCGTCTTGGGCTCCGAGCTCCCGATCGCCGAGATCATGAGGCGGCTGGAGGCGATGCCCTGGGTGGCCATGAAGTCTTTGACGGCCTTGGCACGCTCGTAACTCATGCGGTCGAGATCACCGGCCTCGGCGCGGTCCTGACGCCCGAACGCGTGCCCCCGGATCTCGACTTTGAACTTGACGTCCTGAAGCTTGGGGATGACCTCGCGGACGATGTGGTCGCGAGCGGCGTTGGTCAGCTCGGCCGAGCCGGGCGCAAAGGTCAGCTCGGTGCCCACCACGGTCCTCATGCCCTCGGTGAGGTGGCGCGTGGAGGGGTCGGGGCCCGAGGGCGCCACCGATCGGTTGTCACTGGCGTTTTTTTCCTGATTGACGCGGTTAATGAACTCGACGGCGTCGCTGATGTTGGACTGGTTGGGGGGCGTGTCCACATCGATCTCGCCGACGCCTCCCTGGTAGCCGAACGCCTCCTGGATGCTCTTGATGACGTCCTGAAAGTCGCGTTCCTGCTTGAGCTCGCTGAAGGCGGCGAGGAGGATGAAGAAGCAGAGCAGCAGCGACATCAGGTCGCCGTAGGTGACGACCCACTCGGGGATGTCGGCGCTCTTTTTCTCGCGCTTCTTCGGCATCGCGGCTGGGCTCCCTTCCGCCGGGTCAGGCGGCTTCTTCGAGGACCTGATCGCGCTGGCTGGGCGGCAGGAAGGTGGCGAGCTTGGCCTGCACGACGCGGGGGTTGTCGCCCGACTGGATGCTCATCACGCCCGCGATGATCATGGTTTTGACGAGGACCTCCTCGGCGTCCTTGGCGGCGAGCTTCTCGCCGATCGGCCCCGCGAAGAGGTTGGCGAGCATGGCGCCGTAGAGCGTGGTGATGAGCGCCACCGCCATGCCGGGGCCGATGGCGGCCGGGTCATCCATGGACTGGAGCATGAAGATGAGCCCGAGCAGTGTGCCGATCATGCCGTAGGCGGGCGCATACTTGCCGATGGCATCGAGCATGCCCTTTCCGGCGGAGTGGCGGTCCATGAGGGCCTCGAGCTCGGTGTCCATGATGTCCTTGATGAGCTCGGGATCGGTGCCGTCGACGGCCATTTTGATGCCGCGGACGATGAAGGGGTCCTTCATCTCGGGGACCATGTTCTCGAGGCTGAGGATGCCCTCGCGGCGGGCGAGCTCGGCGTACTTGGTGAGGTCTTTGATGATCTCGACCGGATCGGGAGGCGACGAGAACATCGACTGCATGATGACGGCGGGCAGCTTGGTGATGCGCGAGAGCGGGAAGCAGATGATGGTTGCGCCGGCCGTGCCGATGAGCACGACGAAGATCGAGACAACGTCGATGAGCGCGAGCGGGTTGCCACCAAAGGCGACGCCGAGTGCGATCGCGGCGACGGCGACGATAAGTCCGATGACCGTTCCGATATCCACCCGCGCCCTCCAGCTGGCACACATCGACACAGGCGTCCCGCTCCGTCGGAAGGCCACGGAGTGAATCGGGGGTTTCGGGGGCGGGCTTGAACGGGCTCGCGCGGGATGGGCGTCGAATCGGACCGCCGGAAGCGGGGAGTCGCAGTCGGGACTAGGTCCGCGGGCGCATGGTGCGGAGCCGGCGGCCGTAGTCGATGGCTCGTTCCACGACGTCGCGCGAGGTCTCGCGGACCATGAGCCGGTCGCCGTTGATCAGGGTGACGATGGTATCGGGCGTGGACTCGATGGTCTTGATGAGCTCGGCGTTGACAACGAACGCGGTGCCGTTGAGTTTGGTGAGATTGATCACGGCTGGCTCCCGAAGAGTTACCGCCCGAGAACAAGCAGCTGCTGGATCAGTTCGTCGCTGGTTCGGATCACGCGGGCCGAGGCGGAGTAGCCGGTCGAGGCGAGGATGAGCTCGATGAACTCCTCTCCGAGGTCGACATTGCTGGTCTCAAGGGCCCCGGAGACCACGCGGCCGGTGCCGAGTTCGAGGGGCTCGGTGATGATGGCTGGACCGGAGTTCGGGCCGGGGCGGTAGAGGTTCTGCTCGATCTCGACCAGGCCCTCGGGGACGGTGAAGTCGGCCACGGCGACCTGGCCCAGCGATCGCAGCAGGCCGTTGCTGAAGGTGCCGGTGATGATGCCGTCCGGTGCGACCGAGTAGCTGCTGAGCGTGCCGATGGGCACGCCGTCCTGAAAGGTGGAGACGAGCGACGATTCGGTGTCGCTGAGCGCCGTCACGCGGTCGCCGTCGGCATTGAAGTTGAGCTGGAAGCTCAGGGGCGTGGCGGCACCGGTGCCGTCGCGGTCCAGGGTGACGGCGGCGCTCTGGGGGTTGACGAGCTGCCCGAAGTTGTCGAAGCTGACGAGCCCGGTGCCGACGCGGGGCCCGTCGGTCGTATCGTCGGGGCTCTCGGCGTAGTAGCGCCAGGTGGTGCCGGTGTTGGTCTTTGATTCAAGGACCATCGAGAGGTCGGCGCGGAGCGGCGTGCCGAGCGAGTCGTAGACGGTAAACGAGGTTCGGACGCTCTCGCCGGCAGCGGACGCGTCGCGGTTGACGAGGAACGGCTGGCCGCTCAGTGTGCCGTCGGCGTTGAAGACGCGGATGTCCTCGCCCGTGATGGCGATGTCGTTGGCTTCGCCCTGGTTGCCCGTGATCGCGAGCCTGCCGGTGAGCGGGTCGAGCGCGGCACCGGGCTGGGATCCGTCGGCGTTGGCGCCGATGCCCGTCTGGATGCCCAGCGCATCGTTGAGGAAGCCCAGGAAATCCTGGACGGTGCTGGTGGCCTCGACAAGGAAGCCTCGCGGCCCCAGCAGCTGCGTGCCCTTCTCGGCGCCGTCGACGCGGATGGTCTGTCCGGCCGAGAAGGCGGGCGCGCCCGAGCCGGGCGCCGTCGGCGACTCGATCTCGGTCAGCAGGCTGATGTCTTCGAGGAGGTTGGGCGGCGTGGTCGGCGTGGTGGCGCCGGCGATCAGCCCGAAGCCGACGCCGCCGCTGCCGCTGAGCGTGTGCTGCGAACCGTTGGTCGCCGCCGCGCCGGAGGCGTTGAGGTTGCCGGAGAGGTTGACCTGCGCCGTCGCCTCGGCGATGGTCAGGTCGCCGACGGGGATCTGGATGCGCTCGAGCTGTCCTTGCTGGACGTTGAAGTTGTCGTCGACGCCGTAGCCCATGACGTAGTTGCCGTCGATCGACGTGAGGAAGTTCTCGCGGTCGGTCCGAAAGGCACCGACGCGTGTGTAGAGGCGGTCGGTGCCGCGTTCGACGATGAAGAACCCCTGACCTTCGAGCGCGAGGTCGCGCGAATCGCCCGTGCCGGTGAGCGAGCCGTCGGTCATGTTGCGCTGCGTGCCGGCGACGGTAACGCCCTGGCCGAACTGGGTGGGGTTGGAGCCGCCGAGGGCATCGCCGGGCGACGATCCTTCCGAGACGGTTCGGCTGAGGCTGTTGGCGAAGTTCAGCCGGACGGACTTGAATCCGTTGGTATTGACGTTCGAGATGTTGTTGCCAATGACATCGATGTTTCGGCTGTTGGCGTTGAGGCCGCTGAGACCGATGAACAGGCTGGTGGTGGAAGCCATGGGCGGGTTTCCTGCGGGTTAGGCATCGGACGGGAAGGCGCCGTTCTGGGCGAGGATGCGGAGCAGATCGGGGTTCTGCGGGGCGCCGCTGGGGACGGATGCCGAGGGCCGCTCGGCGGGGGGCGCGAAGAGGAACGTATCGATCTCGGGCCGGATGCCCTCGTCGGGGTTCACCTCGCCGGTGATCTGACGCAGGCCAACGTCGAGCTCGAGCGCCCGGCCGTCGATCATGACGACGGCCGTCTGCGCGCCCTGGTGCTCGGCGCGATCGGCGGCGACCGCGAGTCGTTGGAGCTGATCGGCAGAGAGTTCGACCTCGACGCCCCGCGCGAGCCCGACCGGCTGGCCCGACGGCAGGGTGTCGGACCGTGCCTTGCCGAGCATGTCGGCGAA
>DAIOTV010000001.1:4019-57459 GCA_036751825.1 Phycisphaerales bacterium | reverse complement strand
GGCGAAGGCGCTGGGCGACGACTGCCCCGCGCCGGCGAGCCGCTTGGCGGCTCCGGTGGCGAGCGAGGCGAGCCCGACGATGTCGATGGGCGTGCCGGTCATGAGGCGGCGCCCGCGGCGGCGTTCGGCCCGAACACGCTGACGATCGAGGACATGGGCACGAACGACCCGTCGTCAAGCGTCACGCTGATGCCGTCGCCGTTCTGCGTGACGCTCACGACCTCTCGGAGCGTGAGCCCGTTGTCGGTCGTGGTCACCTGCGATCCGATGAGCGATGCCGCGGCGGAGAAGTCGGACCGGTCGACAAGGCTGCCCAGCGTCTCGTTCAGCTGGGTGTCGCTCTCGATGGAACGGATGGTCGACAGCTGCTCGAGGAGCGCGCCGGTGTCGTTGGGCTCGAGCGGATCCTGATTCGCGAGCTCGGTAAGGATGATCTTGGTGAACTCGTCGGAATCGAGTGCGCCGAACCCCTTCTCGGCCTGCGTGATGGCAGGATCGAGACCGGTGTTCGCGCCGAGAGCGCCGGCCGTGGTCATGGCGATACCCCTGCGTGCGCAACGGTCGCGCACGGGTCACTGTGCCAGGCCGAAGCGTCCGTGCGGGGGCCAGCGTGTCTGGTTAAGCCGTGGTGTCGAGACGGAGCCACTGTCCAGCGGGCTCATCGGGGCGTCCGTGCCCATCGTCTCTGACTGGCGCGGCCGCTCCGCGGTCGTCGCTGCGATCAGGTTCGCCGGGCGCTCCGCCCCGGTGGCCGCCGCGGCGATCCTCCCCGCCGGCCGACCCTGAGTGCCGACCGCCTCCGGCGTCGGCGCTGGCGCTGGCGTGCTCGTGCCGGGGCTCCGCCCCACTTCGAGCCTGCGCATCGCTCTCGGCCGCTCCTTGCAGCCGAACTTCGAGGCGGTCCACCGTGACGCCCCGCTGTTCGAGCGACGCTTTCAGCGCGTCCATGTTGGATCTGAGCAAGTCGCGTGCCGCGATGGTCTGCGCGTCGATCGTGCCGGTGACGCGGCTCTGCTGGATCTGAAGCGCGATTCTGATCTCGCCGAGCTCGTGCGGCGTGAGCTTCATGGTCAGCGTGCCGCCCTGCTGTCGCAGGACCTGCGCGAGCCCGCGCTGGATCTGCGCGGTTGGATCGGATCGCTGCGCCGGCGCCGGCGCCGGCTTGGCATCCGCCGCGCGATCGCTTCGAGCCGCCGACCGTTCAATCGAGAAGGGCTGGGCCGTGGGAGCGTTCTGCTTAGTCGGAGCCGAGGCTGCGCTGATGCGGCTGAGGGCCTGCACGGCGGCGGATGATCGGGCAGCCGACGCCGCCAGGCCCGCGGCGGCCGGCTGCGCCATCGGCGCAGCGCCGGCGGCCTCGGGCAGGGCCAATGGGGACGCCGTCGGTGGCACGTGCGCGGTGTTCTGGGTCACGCCGGGCTGACCCGACGACGCCCGGGGCGCGTTCGATGGCGACTGATTGGAGGGCTGCTCCGTCACGGGGCGCGACGAAGCGGCCTGTTCAACGCTTTCCGATGCGGTCCGCTCGGGCTCGGCCGAGGCCGAAGGCGGCTGCGAATCCGCGGAAGCCGGCGTGCGGGACCTGAGTTCGTGCTGCGAAGCCGACGCGGCGTCGAGGCCCCGGTCGCGGATGGTCTGCTGGCGGTCTTGGCGCACGAGTTCGGCGGCGGCGGTGCTCGCGGCGTCGGTCGGGGGCGCAGCCGTCGCCTCGGCGAGCGCAACGCCCGCGCCGGGCAGGCTCGAGGTTGCGCTCGGATTAAGGGCAGCCGACAGCTGGTTCAGCGACTGCTGCGCGAGCGCGTCGCGGAAGGCCTGGGCATCGCCGTCGGACGGGATCGCCCGCGGATCGCCGCGATTGCCCCGGCTCTGGTTGTTGGTTGGTGCGATCTGGGTCATTCACTCGGGTCCGTCTGCGGCGGCGAGGGTGCCGCGGGTCCGCAGACGCTCGAGCAAACGGGCTGCCAGGGCGGGGTCTTCCGTGTTGAACTCGTCGATGATCTTCGCGCGGTTGCGCGGGGGCAGGTTGTCGAGGTACGCCACGGCGATGCGTTCCCCGTCGGGCTCCTGGACGATTGTCGTTGAGAGCAGCTCGTGCGCCAGGTCCGGCTTCATGGTCTTGAGCGTCGCGAGGACCTGCTGGAACTGCTGGTCGCCCTCGGTCGCGACGATGCGGTCGCGTTCGCGGTTGAACGCGTCGCGCTCGGCGATGAACGCGCCCCGCTGCTCGTCGAGCAGGTCACGCTCGGCCGCGAGCGCCCGACGAAGATCCTCCACCTCGCGGCGCATCCGCTGCACGACCTGCCGGTCCGCCTCGCTCAGCGTGAGCTTCCGGTCGATCTGCTGCTCGGCGGTCAGCGGGATGTCGGCTTCGGCGGCCCGGCCGGCGAGGGCCTCGGCTTCGGCGGCCGCGGCCTCGTCGGCCTCGCGGGCGTCGCGAGCGGCCGTGCTCTCGGCGACCATCGACGACAACGCCGAGAGACGCCGATCGTCGACCCGGCCCGTGCCGACGAACCACCCGACGAAGCCGAGCACGGCGATCAGGTGCAGGATCGCGAGCACGGATACGGCAGTGAACAGTGCCTTCATTCGTCGATCTCCCGGGCACGGCTCGCGGCGGCGGCCGACGCCAGATCATCGAGCGCGCGCGTCTCCGCCGCGTCTTCGACCCGCTTGAACTCGGCGCGCTGGCGTTCCTTGAGCAGCTCGATCGCCCGGCGTTCGGCGGCCCTGCCCGCGAGCACGCCGCGGGCCTGCTCCAGCTGCCGCAGCACGCCCGCCAGCCGCTGCGCCGTCTGCCGCGCTTCCGCCCGAGCCGCGGCGAGCGCGACGCCCTGCCAGCGGATCGTGCCCGCGTCGCTGCGCCCGCCCTGGGTCAGGTCGGCGAGCGCGCGCTCCTCCGCCTCGATGCGCCGCTGCTGGCCGCGAAGCGCCGCCTCGAGTTCCAGCCGCTGCCGCTCGATCGCCGCGACACGCAGCTGCTCGTTGCGCTCGGCGATCTGCCGCTGGCGGAGCACAGGCTCGAGCTTGAAGCGGAACCGCGCCACGGTCACGCCGCCCCGCCGGCAGCGCCGGCGCTCGTGGCAGCGCGGAGTCGCCGCAGGTGCTCGCCGGCATCCATGGCGATGCGGAGCATCTGCTCGCGCGACTGAGCGGAGTCGGCGCGGAGGTCGGCGGGCTGACGCAGCATGTCGTTGATGCGGCTCTGGTACGCGACGCCCACATCGGCGTCCGGGTCGGAACCACGCGCGTAGGCGCCGATCTGCACCAGCTCCTCGACGTTCGCGTACGCGGCCATCAGCTGACGCAGCAGGTTGCGGGCGACGCGGTGCTGGTCATCGACGATGGCGTCGGCGATGCGGCTGACGGAATCGAGCACGTCGATCGCGGGGAAGTGCGACTTCTGCGCGAGCTTGCGCGAGAGCACGATGTGCCCGTCGAGGATGCCCCGCGCCGCGTCGGCAACGGGCTCGGTCATGTCGTCGCCCTCGACGAGCACCGTGTACAGCCCGGTCACCGAGCCACCGGTGGCCTCGCTGGGACCCGCACGCTCGAGCAGCACGGGAAGCTGCGCGAAAACGCTCGGCGTGTAGCCCTTGGTCGCCGGCGGCTCGCCGACGGACAGGCCGACCTGGCGCTGCGCGTGCGCGAAGCGGGTGACCGAGTCCATCATGAGCATGACATCGCGCCCCTGGTCGCGAAAGAACTCGGCGACCGCGCAGGCCAGCCACGCCGCCCGGATGCGCATCAGCGGCGGCTCGTCGCCCGTCGCAACCACGACGACCGACCGGCGCAGGCCCTCGTCGCCCAGCGAGCCCTCCAGAAAGTCGCGGACCTCGCGGCCTCGCTCGCCCACGAGCGCGATGACATTGATGTCGGCGGACGTGCCGCGGGCGATCGAGCCGAGCAGCGTGCTCTTGCCGACGCCCGGCCCGGCAAAGATGCCCATGCGCTGGCCTCGGCCCATCGTGGTCATGAGATCGATTGCACGCACGCCCGTGTGGAGCGGGTCCTCGATCCGCGAACGCTGCATCGCGCCGAGCGGGGCGGCGTCGATGGGCAGCATGGCCGTGTCGCGGACGGGGCCCTTGTCGTCGATCGGTCGGCCGAGCGCGTCGACGACCCGGCCCAGCATGCTCGCGCCGATCGGGGCGGCCGGGGAGGCGTGAACGCCCTCGACGCGATCCCCCGGGCGGACGCCGCTGGCGGCTCCGAAGAGCATGACGATCGCCTGCTCGTGCGTGAAGCCCACGATCTCGCCGGCGATGGGCGGGCGGCCGCCCGCGGGCATGATCCGGACGGTCGCGCCGACGGGCAGCGGCAGCTGGGTCACGAGCACGGTCAGGCCCCGCAGGGCTGCGACGCGTCCCGACACGAGCATCGGGAGGGCGGCCTGCGCGACGTCGAGTTGGCCTCGGAGCGCGCTCACGCGGCGAGCTCTCCGCGAGACTCGGCCTCGCCGTCGTCCGACGCGTCCGCCGGCCGCGCGCCGACCGAGGCGGACGAGCCGGGAACGATGAGCTCGGCGATGCGCCGCAGCTGCGTCTGCACGGACGCGTCGATCAGCCCGCCGTCGGCGGTGCGGACCACGCAGGACCCCGGCGCGAGCGATTCGTCCACCACGAGCTCGGCGTGCTCGACCGTCTCGAGGCGGGCGGCGAGGTCGGGAAGAGTGTCCCGAGCGAGCTCGAGGTCGTCCGGGCTCACCGCGACGAGGACGCGCGAGGGCCTCCCGATCACGGCGAGCGCGGCCTCGATCTGGTCGCACACGACGGACTCGTTCGTCGCGATCGTTCGGTGCGTGATCCGCTCGGCGATCGAGAGCGCGAGCCGCAGCACATCGGTCTTGCAGGTGACGAGCAGATGGTCACGCTGCGAGAGAAACTCCTCGAGCGCCTCGGACCATGCCGACTGCAGCGCACGCAGCCGCTCGGCGTGCTCGGCGCGGGCGGCGGTCTCGCCGGCGACATTCCCGGCTTCGCGGCCCTCGGCGAGGCCCTTGGCGTACCCCTCCCGGTGGCCCACCGCCGACGCGTCGCCGATGAGACGCTCCCGCTCTTCCCGGGCCTGCGCGACGATGCGGGCGGCCTCGTCTCGCGCGGTGCGCAGGATCGCCTCGCCCTGGTGGGCGATGTCGGCAAGATCGAGCACGACGGCGTCGTGGGTCGCGTAGGCCGATGAGTTGGCTTTGAGCACGGGCATGATGCGGTTCCTCGATCGCTACACGATGAGCTCGGCGTCGCCCCGGCCCTGGATGATGATCTCGCCGGCCTCTTCCAGGCGGCGGACGATGTCGACGATCCGCTGCTGGGCCGCCTCGACGTCGCTGACGCGGACGGGGCCCATGAACTCCATGTCTTCCTTGATCATCTGCGCGGCGCGCTCGGACATGTTGCCAAGGATCTTCTCCTGCAGCTCCTTGCTCGCGGTCTTGAGCGCGAGGCTGAGCTCCTCGTTGTCGACCTCCTTGAGCACCGACTGGATGCCGCGGTCGTCGACCAGCAGCACATCCTCGAAGACGAACATGAGCCGTCGGATCTGCTCGACGAGGTCCGGATCCTCGGCCTCGAGGCCCTCGAGGATCGACTTCTCGGTCGAGCGGTCGGCGAGGTTGAGGATCTCGCTGACGGTGGGCACGCCGCCCATTTTCTCGGTCGACTGCACGAGCATCGAGCTCAGGCGGCTCTCGAGGCCCTTCTCCACCTCGCGGATGACCTGCGGGTTCGTCTGCTCCATGTTCGCGATGCGCTTGATCACCTCGATCTGCTTCTGCATCGGCAGGCCCATGAGCACCTCGCTCGCCTTGTGGTGCGGCAGGTGACAGGTGATCAGCGCGATCGTCTGCGGGTGCTCGTCCTGGATGAACGTCAGCAGGTTCTCGCTTTCCGCGCGCTGGAGAAACGAGAACGGCGTCTTCTGCACCTGCGTCTGGATCTGCTGCATCACCTTGGCGGCGAGCTTGGGATCCAGCGCCTCGTTGAGCAGCGTTCGGGCGTGCTCGAGGCTGCCCTCGGCGGCGTGCTGCATCGCCGAGGCGGTGGCGTAGAACTCCGCCACGACCGCGCGGAGCAGCTCAGGCGGCACCCGGCCCAGACCCGCCAGCTCGCGCGTCACCTCTTCGACGCTCTCGGCGTCCATCGACTTCAGCACGGACGACGCCTTTTCAGGCTCGAGCGCGAGCAGGAGAATCGCGGCCTTGGTCAGGCCCTCGAGCTCTTCGGGGTTGGTGGGCAGCTTTTCGCCGGGCCGACGGGGCATTGCGAGAACTCCGGAGCGATCGTGCTCAGTTGTCGGGATCCACCCAGCGGCTCAGCAGGCGGCCGGCGATATCGGGTCGCTCGCTGACCAGCTCACACACCTGCTGAAGCAACCGGCTGGCGTTCACATCGCTGGGCGACACCTCGATGCCCTCCATGGGCGTTTCCGACTCGTCGGCCTCGCCGACGATCTCGCCCAGCCCGTCGAGAGCGGGCGGGATGCCAACGATCTCTTCGGCCGACGGCATCTCCATCTTGCGTGTCGCCTTGCGCACCATCAGCAGCATCATGCCGACCGCGACGCCCGCGAGCACCAGCAGCACGGCCTTCTCGATCAGCCCGCCCCCGATGCCGAGCACGCCCGACGAGCCGCCGGGTGACATGAAGCCAAGGCCCACGCCCGCGCCCGAGCCGGGCCCGGCGACGAGCATCGCCGGATCGCTCGCCATGAGCCCGACGGCGACCTCGCCGGCGCGGGCCAGCGTGCCGTCTGCCGCGGTGACGGCCGGGAGATGCGGCTGAATCAGCGAGGCGATGCTCCGACGCTCGGCCTCGAACCGCTCGAGGATCGCGGCCTCGTCGGGCGCGGCGGCTTCGTCGGCCCCGTCTCCGCCAGCGGAAGCGAGCAACGCCGCGATGTAGCTGCGCGGCACCTGGATCGACACCGCCATCTGCGTCGCCATCCCGCGAGGATCGATCGTGCTGGTGATCTCCGAGCCGAAGCGCGTCTCGAAGCGCGTGGTCGCGTCGGCGCTCACGAACTCGGGGCCGCCCGACGGACCGGTGTTGATGTCCGCCCCCGTGTTGGGCCGCACGCCGGGCTCGGCGGCGGTGTTGTTCGAGTTCTGCGTCTCGTCGTTGGTCTGCTCTTCGGCGAGCGCCGAGACCGTGCCCTTCCCGTCGTCGAGGAACCGTTCCTGGCGGCTGGTGACCTTCTTGACGTCCACGGCCGCGGTCACGGCGACGGCAACGCCCGGGATGTGCGAGAGCAGGCTCCGCACCTTGCGCTCGAACTGCTGCTCCACCTTGCCCTGGTGCTCGAGGTAGCTCGTCGCGACTGCTTCGTCGTCCGTCCGCGGCGAGAGGTACCGGCTGTTCGCCGCGTCGATCACCGAGATGTCGCGCAGCTGCAGGCCCGAGACCGCCTTGGCCACGAGCCGAGCGACGGCGTCGACCTGGTTCTGCGTCACGGGCGAGCCGCCCGAGGTCATGACGCTGACCGACGCGGTCGGCATGCGGGCCGCCATCCCGATGCCCACGGGCTCGGGCACATCGAGAAACACCCGGGCCGACCGCATCGACGGGAAGTTCGCGATCGTCCGCTCGAGCTCGCTCTGCAGCGCCATCCGCATCATCTGCTGGTTCATCTCGCGCGGATTGGTCCACTTCATGTGCTCGGCAAGGTTGCCGAAGAGCACGGCGCCGTCCGCGGGCAGCACGCCGCCCTCGGCCAGAACGCCCATCGCCAGCGAGGCGTCGCCCGGCGGCACCAGCAGCCGGCCCTGGCTGTCGAGCTCGGCGTGGATGCCCTTGGACCGCAGCTGCGTGACGGCCTGCTGCTTTACAGAGGCCTCGGCGCCCTGGTAGATCTCGGCCCGGTCGGGCGAGCCCGCGTAGAGGCCCACCATGATGAAGGCCATCACGAAGATCACAACGGTTGACGCGATAAGCAGGCGCGTCGTGGGCGACAGCTTGCCGAGCTGCTCGCCGATGTTCCGGATGATCCGCTGGATCGCGTTCACAGGGCCTCCGTGCCGGGGTGGGGGCTGAACGATCCTCGTTCAGGTCCGGCGCGCTGCGCCGCCGGGCGAGCCCCATCACCACGAACGATGTCGGCAGGAGTGCGCACGCTGCTTGAACTTGCGCATCACGAAATGCGACGCGCAAGATTGGCCGCGCAGAAGATGCCGATTTCGCGCGTCAGCAAAGCTGCGGCGTCAGACGCGGATCTGCTGGATCTCCCGGTAGGCCTCGAACACCTTGTTGCGGACCTGCTGGAGCAGGCGGAAGGCGGTGTCGGCCTTGGCCGTGGCGAGCAGCACGCCCTCGACATCGTCGCGCTGCCCGGTCTGGAGGTCTTCGATGGCGCGGGTGGCGTCCTGCTGGAGCTTGTTGACCTGGTTGATGTTGGCCATCAGCAGGTCACGGAAGCCGTCGGCGTTAGCCGCCTGCTCGCCAGGGCGGTTCGCCTTCGCGGGCCCCGTGCCGCCGGTGCTGTGGATGAGTCCGACCGGGTCAGACATGAGCGGTTACTCCGTGCGGGCTAGGCGAGAAGCCTGAGCCCCTGTCCGAGCATCGACTTCTGGGCCTCTGCGGCTGCAACGTTGGCCTCGTAGGCCCGCACGGCCTCCATCGCGTCGATCTGCTCGGTCGTGCTGTCGATGTTCGGCTCGCGGATGTAGCCCTGATCGTCGGCGTGCGGGTTGCTCGGCTCGTACTTGAGCCGGAAGGGCGACTGGTCAAGCGCAATCTCCTTGACCTGCACGCCGAGCTCGCGCCCGCGGGCGGTGCTCGCGCTGGGGTTGCCCGGCGCGAGCAGGGTCAGCCGCCGCCGGAACGGGTTGTAGTTCCCCTCGGCGTCGAGGATGGCGCCCCGGTTGGCGATGTTCGCTGAGATCACATCCAGCCGTGTCCGCTGTGCGATCATGCCGCTGGTCGAGATATCAAGAGATCCGTACATGGTTTACCCGAGTCTTAGCCGGCCCGCTCGCTGATCGCGGCGCGCATGGTGCCCGCCTGGGTCCGCATCAGCTCCGTCGCGACGCGGAACGCGGCCTGGTTCTCCGTCAGGTCCTTCATCAGCGATTCGAGATCCCGGTTGTTGCGGTCGTGAGCGAGCACGCCCGAGCCGGCCTGCGTTCCGGGCGTGAACCGGAGGCCCTCGTCGGTCACGCCGATGTGACGGGTGCTCTCGAGCCGAAGCGCTCCGTGGGTGCCGCTCGTCCGCGCCCGGCGCTCGTCGATCGCCTCGCGGAGGGCGGCCTGGAACTCCGCGGGGGACACATCCTTGTGCTGAAAACGCGGCGTCGACACGTTCGCGATGTTGTGAGCGATCAGCGACTGCCGGCGCGCGGCGAACTGGATCGACCACGCAAGGGAGGGCAGCGCACCGGCGTTGGTGACATGATCGATCAGGGTCATCGCCTCGGGCCTTTCGCAAACGGCGAGCCAGAACGGGCGTTCGGGCTCTAGAGGGTCTCCGGAACGAGCTGCTCTTCCTTCCACTTCTTCAGCTTCAGGCCCAGGGTGCGCACCCCGATGCCGAGGCTGCGGGCGGTCTTCTGCCTGTGGCCGTTGTTCCGTTGCAGCACCGTGATGATGGCCTCGCGCTCGATCTCCTCAAGCGTCACCGGCTTGTGCGCGATCGAGCGCAGGTCCTGCCCGTCGACGCCGGTCCCGTTGGCATGGCCGTTCGCGTGGCCGTTCGCGTGGCCGGCCAAGCCGAGCGTGGCCGCGGCGTTGACGAAGCCGTTGGCGACGGCGGCGTCGACACGGACATGCTCGTTGAGGGTCGGGATGGGCCCGGGCTCGGTGCTCGACGCCGCGAGCGGCCCGCCCAGACCAAGCCACGAGCCCACCATGGCCGCCGGCACCGCGCCGTTGCCCGACGCCCGCCCCAGCACGACAGCACGCTCGCAGATGTTCTGCAGCTCGCGGACGTTGCCAGGCCAGGGGTAATCGATCAGCAGCTCGATCGCGTCGCCCCCGAGCGACAGCGGCTCGATGCCCTCGCGGGCGCAGACCTCGGCGATGAAGTGCTCGGCGAGCTCGGGCACATCATCGAGCCGTTCACGCAGCGGCGGCAGATGAATGGGCAGCACGTTGAGCCGGAAAAACAGGTCCTGCCTGAACTCGCCCTTCGAGACCGACTTCGGCAGATCGCGGTTGCTGGTAGCGACCACGCGGACGTCCGTGCCGATCGTGATGCTCGAGCCCACCCGCTCGAACGAACGCTCCTGGAGCACGCGCAGCAGCTTGGCCTGCAGAGCGGGCGGGATCTCGCTGATCTCATCGAGCAGCAGGGTGCCTCGATCGGCGAGCTCAAACCGGCCCTTGCGGAGCCTGTCCGCACCGGTGAACGCGCCCTTCTCGTGGCCGAACAGCTCGGACTCGAGCAGCGATTCGCTCAGCGCGGCGCAGTTGACCGCGAGGTACGGCTCGCTCACCCGCGAGCTGCACTCGTGCACCGCGCGGGCCACGACCTCCTTGCCCGAGCCCGACTCCCCCACAACCATGACCGTGCCCTGGCTGTCGGCGACCGCCGCCACCTGCTCGCGCACGCGTCGCATGGCGGAGGACGTCCCGATAAGGCGATCGAGGCCGATGCGATCGGCGGTGCCGTGCTTCGAGACCGCCGGCGTCGCGGACGCGCGGAGCAGCGCGTTCTCCCGCACCAACTCGGCGTGCTGGCACGCCCGCTTGACCGTGATCACGATCTCATCGCCCTGGAAGGGCTTGGTCACGTAGTCGAACGCCCCGAGCTTCATCGCGTGCACCGCGGTCTCGATCGTGCCGAAGGCGGTCATGAGCACGACCGGGAGATCGGCGTCGATCGCGCGGATGCGTTCGAGCAGCTCGGTCCCCATCATCCCGGGCATCTTGAGGTCGCTGACGACGGCGTCGGGCCGGCGGTTGGCGATCGCGGTCAGGGCGGCGGGCCCGCTGGCGGCAGTGACGACACCGAAGCCGGCTCGCTGCAGGGTGGAGCCGACGCTGTCGCGCATCATCTCCTTGTCGTCGACCACGAGAACCGTCTTCATGCTGCGCTCCTGGGGTCGGCACTGACCGACTGCGCTCTGGGTTGGGGGATCAGAATCTCGATCGTCGCGCCGCCTGGATCCGCCGGGGTCGGCGGACGGTTCGCGACGCGGACGACGCCGCCGTGCGCATCCACGATGCGGTGCACGATGGCAAGGCCGAGCCCCGTGCCCGCGGCCCGAGTCGTGAAGAACGGGTTGAACATCCGCTCACGCAGCTCATCCGGGATGCCGGGGCCCGTGTCGCTCACGGACAGAACGACCGCGGGGTCGCCCTCGGCCGTCCGCGCCCGCCACGCGGCGAGCGTGATGGCGTGCCCCGCGGCGTCGCGGCTGCGCACCGCGTCGGCGGCGTTGCGAATCAGGTTCACGAGCGCCTGCTGGAGCAGGTTCGCGTCCGCCTCGATCGGCTCGTCGCCCTCGATCGCGACCGGGCACCCTCCGATGACATCGAGGCACGAATCGATCGCGCCGCCGAACACATCCTGCGACGACTGCAGAACCGGCTCCACGCGCATCTCGCGGCTGAACGCCAGCACGTCGTTGACCACCGCGTCGAGCCCCTGCACCGCGCGGAGGATCTTGCACGCGACCTCGTGCTCGCGCCCCGCCGGCAGGTCGGCCTGGAGCATCTCGGCGTACAGCCCGATCGATCCGAGCGGGTTGCGGATCTCGTGGGCGATGCCCGCCGCCATCTCACCGAGCGCCGCGAGCCGGCGTGATCGCTCGAGCTCGTCGTTCGCCCGCCGGAGCTCGCCCTGCAAGCGGGCCACCTCGCCGGTGAGCTTCTCGTGCGTGTCCTGGAGCCGCTCGGTCACGTCGTTGAAGGCGGCGAAGAGCTGCGACAGGTCCGCCTGGGAGAGGGTGCTCGGGTTGTCGGTGTCGGTTACGCCCACGGTTTACGCCTCGCGGTCCTGGAAGCGGGGCCCCTTGGCCTGTCCGCCGTACGCGGACAGCGCCACACCCGTACGCCGCGCACCGCCGAGCTCCGCGCCGATCGCGGTGCGTCGCTGCTCGATGACATCGCGGTCGTGCTCGTCCCGCCGCGAGATCTGCTCCATCATCACGGCAAGGTCGTCGAGCCGGCCCCGGATCCTCGCGCGCTCGGTGTTCGGGAGCTTGTTGACGTTGGCATCCCAGTCGGCGCGGTACGGCTCGAGCTCGCTGGCGAGCTCCGCGATGCGGTTGATCACGTCCTGCCGCTGCGAGAGGATGCGCAGCAGCGAGTCGGTGTCGTCGCTCTCGACGATGCCGTGCTGCCGCTTGCTGAGCTCGTCGAGCGTGCCGTAGAGGTCGATCTGCTGATCGAGCAGTCGGACCAGGTCGTGGCGCCCGTCTGTGTGATTCGTCTCGGTCATCCTGACCCTCTCGAGCCCGTCTCCGACGGGCGTGACGTGGACTACTCCGAAAAACTCGCGGCACGCAGCGACGCGAGCTCGTAGGTTGAATCAAGCCACCGCTCCCAATCCTCCCGGCCGACGGGCAGGGTGGGGTCGTCCCAGACCGTGTCGGGCAGCTGCTCGTAGAACCGCCGGGCGCGCTCGCTCGCGGTCCGGGCGCGTTCGATGTCGCCCAGCTCGAGGTACGCATTGAAGATCTGCACGAGCGCGATGAGCGACGCCGGGTCCTCGGCGTAGGCGTCCTTCGCGAAGCCGTAGTACCGGATCGCGTCGTCGTATCGGCCGAGGTCGAACGCGCAGTCGCCCAGGTAAAAGTGGGCGTTGCGGAGGTAGATGTTCTCGGTCGCGGACCGGCGGGCGACGGGGATGTTGACGCCCGTGTCGCGGACCTGCGCGAACAGCTCGATCGCGCGCGTCAGGTGCGACTCGCGCGTGTCCCGCAGGCCGCGGGCGACCGTCGGCGCGACGGCTCCTTCGCCGAGGGTCCGCAGGATCGCCTCGGACTCGAGCCGGTACGCGTCGGCGAGCAGGTAGCGGAGCCGCAGCAGGCGGGACGGGTGGTCCGCCCGAGCGACGGCCTCTTCGAGCGTCTCGATCGCCCGCGGGTACTCGCCCCGGTAATACCTCACCATGCCCATCGCCACAAGCGCGTCCGCGAAGGTCTCGCTCTCAACACCGCCCGCCTCGCCGCGGAGCACCGCGTCGAGCAGGTCGGACGCCCGCTCGTCGTTGCCCGGGTCCGCGTCTTCGAGGTAGGTCTCGGCCAAAGGCACGTAGCTCAGCACAGCGAACGGACCGACACCCGTGCCCCGCTCGGGGTCCTGCGCAATCTCGATGAGCGACTCGTAGTGCTCGGCGGCGAGCTCATACTGGCCCGCGGCCTGGTATGCCCGGGCGAGACGGAACCGGGCCTCGGGGAGTCGGCGGTCGCTGGAGATCGATGTGGCGAACTCGATAAACGACGCGATGGCCTCGGCGGTGTCGCCCCCGGCATCGAACATCATCGCCGAGTTCCAGACGCTGTCGGCGTACGCCTCGTCGTCGCTCTCGCCCGCGATCGCGTCGGCGTGGCGGCGGAAGTAATCGCCCGCCTGCATGTACTGCCGCTGCGCCTGGATGCGGGTCGAGGGGTCGAGATCGCCGAGATCGAGCGCCCGCCCCGCGGTCGCCGAGGCATCGCTCACGAGCTCATCGGCGAGCGCACGGCTGACCCGGCCCTGCGCCTCGAGCACCTCCGGCGGGGACGAGGCCAGGCCGTGAAGATCCTCGGCGATCTGGATGTACTGGCTCGCGAGGCTGTACTCGGATCGGCCGAACTCCTCATGAAACCGGCGGAGGAGGCTCGCGGTCAGGTCGCCGACGAAACCGGCGGACGCCTCGGCGAACACCGCTTCCTGCGCCGCGCGAGCGTACGCGCCGATGGCGTCCTCCACCGACGCGGAGGCCGGGTCCTCTTCGGCGATCAGCGAGATGACCTCCGCGAGCGCGAGGGCCGCGGGAAGGAACGAGGGCGAGGTGGCGTACGACCCCACCACGGTCTCGAAGTGCTCGCGCGCCTCGGCGGTGTCGCCTGTTGCGCCGAGCACCACGCCTCGCTCGTAGAGCACCCTCGCGTAGACCGCGCTGCCGGGCTCGATCAGATCGAACGCGCGGTCGAGCTGCTTGCGGGCCTCGCCGACGGCGTCGGCCTGGGCGTACGCCACGCCCAGCAGCAGAAAGAGCTCGCCGCGGATGTCATCGCTCGCGGTCGCGACGCGGGGCATGACCCGGAGCAGCCGGGCGATCGCCTCTTCGGTGAAACCGTCGTTCAACCGTCGCTCGCTCTGGCGGGCGACGATCCATGCGCGGTCGTCGACGCTGATGGCACCGTCGTCGTTCAGGCGGATGAGCTGCGCGTCGGCGAGCTCGCTCTGACCGGGCGATTCCAGAGCCGCCTCGATGAGCTGACGGCGGAGCTCGACCCGGGCCTCGGCCGCCTCGTCGGACAGCCGATCGATCCGCTCCGCGGCTTCTGGCAGCTGGCCCAAGCGGATCTGCGACCGGATGAGCAGCGTGATGTCGTCGACGGGCAGCTTGAGGCCCGCCTCTTCCGCCTTCTGATACTCGTCGACGATGCGTTCGTGGTTCGCCAGGGCCTGGACTTCGAGCGCTCGGATCCCGACGGCGATGGCCCTCGCCCGGCCCGCGTGGAAGCGCTGCCGCATGTCGGCGGTGACATAGGGCTCGTCGAGCAGAGGCCGAACGCGGTCGTTGAGGATCGCGAGCGCCTCGGTCGGCTGCTGGGCGTCAAGCAACTGCTCGGCGCGCTGCACCATGCCCTCGACATTCGGGCGCGGGCTGGTCAGGACCATCGTGGCCATGCCGCCGACCAGCAGCCCGCCGGCGAGCATCAGCGTCGGGAGCTGCCAGAGCTCTCGCCAGGAGCGGTGGCGCCTGGGGTCTCGGTTGTGGATTTCATCGGACAGCTTGTGCGCCTCCGCTGCACGGTGGTCACACGGGTTATCGGGATGTCGGCCGCGCGGACTTCACGCTTTACGCGCAGAAATCGCCGATCGGGTCCGGCGCAGGGTGGCTAGTCCGCCGGCGACACGGGGCAAAGCACCGCGCATTTGGCGATCAGATCGCCCCGGTGCCGGCCCGACGGGTCGCTCAGGACCATCGCAGTTGCCGGGAACAGGAACCACTTGACGATGTTGCGGAGCACCGCCCCTCCCGGTGTTGGCGGTCGGAATCGGCCCGCTTCCGGGGCCACGCCGGGCACGGGGTCGATCCGGGCCACGAAGATGCCCGTCAGCATCTTGCCCAGGCTCCGGCCCGTGAGCATCTCGCCGAGCGCGCTGTGCAGCGCCGTGATCGCCAGCGCCACGACCAGGGGCACGATGTCGATCGAGCCGGTGACGGGCAGCGCGATCGGACCGAGCGCTTTCAGGAGCGTGATGTCGAGCAGCATGCTCGTCACAACGAGCGAGGGAACCAGGTCGGCAATCGACGCCACGAGCCGCCGCCCCGACGGGGCGATCGCGGTGCCGGGAGGCAACACCGGCTCGGCGGCGGCGGGCGAGGGCCGGACCACCACCACCAGCACGAGCAGCATGGCGGCCACGAGGAGCATCGCCAGCGACTGGAACTCCCCCCGTGACACGGGCGACGACGCCGTCGCCTCGCCAAAGGCCAGCATCGTGCCCGTCACGAGGCTGAACTCCGCCACGGTCACCGCGCGCTGCTTCAGCCCCGGGCTGGGCAGGGCCGTCTGCGCGTCCTCGGTCGCCTCCGCGGCGGTGGCGACGAGCACCAACCGGCCGGGGTGCGCCAGGATCGCCGCGGCCGACCAGTCGCCGGCGGGAACGCTGCCGATCACGCGGGCGGCGTCGGGAGCGAGGGAAAGGACCCGCGACGGACCGCCCGGGGCGCCCGCCAACGCGATCAACTCGCCCTGCCAATCACCGACGACGCGCGGCGTCTCGGCGCCAAGGCCGTCGGGAACGATCGCGGCCGACCGCACCCACGCCTCGCCGTCAAAGCGTGTCCACGCCGGACCCTCCGCCTCTGCGGTGAGAACCGCCGGCCCGTCGCGCCACCACGCCACGCCGAGCACCTCGTTCGATCCGATCTCAAAGGGCGGCGCCATCGGCGACCACTGCTCGCTCTCGAACCGCAGCGCCTGAGCAACCCGTTGCTCCCGCGTCAGAACGATCGGCGAGGTGCCGTCCGTCGTTGCCCCGAGCACCGGCGCGTTCAGAGCGGGCAGCACCTCGAGCCGGCGGACGGGGCTCGCTGCCCACAGGTCACGCAGCCCGCGCGCGTGCACCCGGCTCCGGCCCACGCGGTGGATGCCCTGCTCGTCGGCGGGCATGATGGCGTACATTGTGTCGCCCACGGGGACGAGCCATTGCGGGGCCACGGCCAGCCGAGCGACCCGAGCCACGCGCAGATCGGGCGCCGGGCTCGCGCCCGCCACCGGCACGCGGGGCGGCAGGTGCAGCAGCACACTCGCGGGTGAGGCCGGGGCGGCCTCGGACTCCGGCTCCTCAGCACCATCCGCCTCGGCCCCACGCCCGCCGCGGGGCGCGAACTCGACCGGGTCATCGATCACGACCCACGCGTGCGGCGAGCGGGCCGGAGGGGATTCCGCCCGGACGATCAACGCCGACAGTGCGAGGGCAGCGATCAGGCACAGTCGGAAAGCGGACACGCGGCGACTACAGATCGGCATCGCCCGCATCCCGGGCGGCCTGAGCCCCGGCCGAACCGAGGTGACGCACCGTGTCGACCCCGAACCGATCCAGCAGCGTCTCGAAGTCGAACACCACGGGCCGGGGCTTGCGCGGGTCCATCGCGGCGTCGGAAAGAGAGATCTCGATGCGGGCATCCGCCGCGGGCAGATCGATCTCGGCCCGCATCGGGATCCGCGGCTCCACCGCCGCGCCGACCCGGTTCAGCACCCGGCCGTGCTGCGACAGCGATGACCTCGCGAACACCTGACCCGCGTCGTCGATCAGCTCCACCGCAAGCGGGTCGAGCGAGAACGCGTCGACGTGCACCCGCCGCGTCCGCCCCGATTCGTCGAATGTCACGGCAAGCGTCCGAGACCGGTCGAGATCCGCGTGCGCCGACCAATCAACGCCGAGAACACGCGGCGACCCGGGCTCGGGCCAACGCTCGAGGTCGAGCGCGAGCAGAATGTCGCCCGGTAGCACGGGCACGCCGATCGCCTCGACCGACGACGACCGGGCCTGGTCCGTATCACCCACGTACGCCAGCCGCTCGTCGAGCAGCTCGATCCACCAGTACCGCGAGGTGTCGGAGCCGAGAATCAGGTACGTCTCGCCCAGCTTGCCGACAAACACCGCGAGCGAACCCGGACGCTGCAGCTGAAAGTGCCCCTCGCCCTGGTCGCGGCGACGCTCGCCCTCGGCGTCGGTGTACCGAAGGCTGGTGACCGACCGCGCCCAGAGCTTGTCGAGCGTGCCGATGCGCCGCTCCGCCCCGGCATAGATCGTCTCGTAGGTCGGCAACGCCGCCGCGGGGCGGTCCGAAACATGCAGCGGGGTTTCGGGCGTGCTCGTGCAGCCGGCGACCAACGCCAGCACCGAAGCCGCGACGGCGACGAGGCTACCCCTCATCGCCGGTGTCCATCAGCAGCTCCACCTGCTCGGCGAGGTCCGCCAGCGCCGCCTCATCCAGCCCGCCCGAGGACTGCGGGTCCACCACCTCGATCGGATCAGCCTCGGGATCCGCACCGCGGGGCCTGACGAGCAGCACGCCCTCGCGGGCGCCCGCGTACTCGAGCGCCCGCTTGCGCATCAGCTGCAGCGCGAGCACATAGCGAAAGCCCAGACGCCTCGGGTCGTCGGTGGCCTCGAGCTGCTCGAACAGGTCCAGGAGCCCGTCGGCCGAGATCAGAGCGTCGTTCTTCTTGTCCGGGTGCGGCGCGTGGGCCTTCCACGAGGCGAACCGGCCCGCGTCGACGGTCATGCCCTCGCGTTCCCACGCGGCCAGCGAGTAGTCGGTGCGCACCAGCGCCTCGTCGTCGCCGGACTCATTGAGAACGACAACGATGGCCTCGCCGGGCTCGAGATCGCGCCCGTCGGCGGCGCAGCGGCCGGTGCAGCGGGGAATGGAGATCGATGGGGCGGCGGCCATGCGAGAGTGTATTCCGTGCGAACAGGCGGGCTTACTGGCAGGTCAGCTCGAAGAACCGATTGTCGGTGCCGCCCGGCCCGACGCGGAACCGCTTGGTCATGCTGCACTTGGGGCATCGGGCGAGGTAGTGCTGCTGATCGGGGCGGCGGTACACGCGGACATACTGGTTGGCGCAGGCGAAATAGACGCGGAGATAGGGCCTTTCTGCGGGGTCCTTGGCCGGCATCGTCATGATCCATGTATCGGCGAGGGATGATCCGTCGCGACAGCCGGGGGGTGTTCGTGGTTTCCTCGGGAATCATGGGGCCGCGAGCCTCGGCCCGATCTACAGTGGACCCGGCCGGCGGTCGCCGGCCGCGGAATGTCAGCTGCTGCCCATGGTTGGATCGCTCACGATTTTGCCCGACCCCCCGCCGCCGCCGACCGCGGTCGGTCTCATCGCCGCCGGCGGAAGGCTGCCGGTTCTTGTCGCCGAGGGGCTCCGCGAACGAGGACACCCCGTGCACGGCCTTGGCCTCAGCGGCATGTACGAGCCCGAGCTGCCTCTGCTCTGCGACACCTTCCGCACCATCGGCCTGCTGCGGGTGGGCACCTGGGGGCCCACGCTCCGTCGCATCGGCGTCAAGCACGCCATCATGGTCGGCAAGGTCGACAAGGCCAAGCTGATGCACGACCCCTTCAAGCTGATCCGGCACATCCCGGATCTGCGCACGCTTCAGGTGTGGTATCGTGACCTCCGCCACGATCGGCGGTCGTACGCTGTGCTGAAGGCCATTGCCGACGAACTCGACCGCAACGGAGTCAGCCTGATCGATTCGACCGCGCCCATCCCGGACCAGATCGCCTCCGCAGGCACCATGACCCGCCGCGAGCCAACCCCCGAGCAGCAGGCCGATATCGACTTCGTCTGGCCGCTGCTCACCGAGACGCTCCGGCTCGACATCGGACAGGCGATCTCGGTGCGCGATCGAGATGTCATCGCCGTCGAGGCCGTCGAGGGCACCGACCGGATGATCGAGCGATCCGGCGCGCTCTGCAAGTCGAAGGGGTGGACACTCTGCAAGGGCGCCCGCGTCGGTCACGACCGCAGGTCCGATGTGCCGACAGTGGGCATCGACACCATCAAGCGGCTGCACGAGGCCGGCGGGCGGTGCCTCGCCCTCGCCGCCGGCGATGTGATCATGCTCGACAAGCCCTACATGCTCGATCTCGCCGACGAGATGGGCGTCGCCGTCGTCGGCGTGCCCATCGGCGCGTCGCGCCGGCACGCTCGGCGGGAAGACGCCGCGGAACCCTCGGCCAGCGACGCGTGATCGACCCCGAGCACCCGTATGTCGGCCGGGGCGGGCTCAAGCTCGAGCACGCCCTGCGCACCTTCGAACTCGATGTCGCCGGATACGCCTGCGCCGACCTCGGCTGCTCCACCGGCGGCTTCACGGACTGCCTGCTCCAACACGGCGCCGCGTCAATCGTCAGCGTCGACACCGCCTACGGTGGGCTCGCCTGGAAGCTCCGCACCGACAACCGCGTGACCGTCCGCGAACGCACCAACGCCCTGCACGCCGAGCCGAACGCACTCGTCGACCTCGTCGTGCTCGATCTGAGCTGGACACCCCAGCGCCTCGCGCTGCCGGCGGCGGCGAAGTGGCTGAACGCCGGCGGTCGGATCATCAGCCTTGTCAAGCCCCACTACGAGCTGTCCGACGCCGACAAGAACGCCCTGCCGCCGACCGGCGTGCTCGACGAAGCCGACGCCGAGCGGGTGGTCGAGCGGGTCATGAGCGAGATCGGCGCGATGGGCTTCGGCGTGCTCGGCGTCACCAAATCGCCCATTCTCGGCGGCGGCAAGCGGAGCAAGAGCAAATCGCGCGGCAACGCCGAGTGGCTCGCGCTGCTCGCTGTGCAGAACGCCCCCGGCGCGTGAACGCCGGCGGGCGCTGAAAGAGAAGACGCGGTCTCAAGGACATCACCCCGCGATCGCTACCGGCAATGCCCGGAGCCATACCAGCCGCGGTGCTTCGGCGCATTCGCCTGATGGCCCCAGCTCCACTGCACCTGCCAGCCCCAACGCGGCCCCGGCGCATGCCGCGGCGGCGGGCAGGCGTCTCCGCTGCCCCATGTGTCGCGCACGCGGTAGCGGATCGTCGCCCGCGGCGGCGGCGCGAGGCACTTGGGCGTAATCACCACGCACCCGCGGTCGTACCGGACGCCGAACGAATAACCCGGCACCCGGAGCGTGAACCGTGGCCGATGGCCGTGGTAACGCACGACGATCGAGCCCTTGCTGATCCAAGCGTCGTAGCCGCAGCTGCGGAACGCGTCCACGATGCCGCACGCGGGAGAGCCGGCAAACGAGAACTCATGGGTCGACCGGCCGATGCAGAGCGTGCCCCACCCGCCCTCGTCGTAATGGCCTCGCTCTCCCCCAGAGCCGCGTTGCGCGTCAGCGGTGGCGGCGGGCATCGCCGCGCCGGCCGCAAGCGTGACGATCGCCGCGGCGAGCACCCCCGATCGACCTGTGCATCTGCGTCTCATGGCTGAAATCCCCTTTCTCTGAGCTTCTTCAGGCGGAGATCCGAACACAATCCGTTCAACGGGCCGCCTCCGACGAGGAATCGCGCGGATTCCGGCGCCCGATGACACCGATTCCGTGCTCAGGCGTAATTTAGTAAGTGTTCACACATTTCTGCCACGGATCGCCGGGTCACCTGTCAGACCGGGCGGCACCGGGCGGGAACACACAGGGCCGACCGCACGGTCTGCCCGGGAAGGAGCCGCGATGGCAGACCACGACAGCAACCGCAAGGCCACGATCGTGACCACCGACGACCCGAAACGCCTGAGCCCCCTCGAGGCGTCGATCATGGACTGGTGCAACATGGCGCACCGTGTCCGCGCCCGGGGCGATGAGCAGGAGCTCGCCGCCGTCGCCCGCGAGCTGCACCGCCTGCTCGCCCGCTACGACGAGACCGACGGCGAGGGCCACGCCAACCCGGCGTGGGCCAGGCCCAACCAGCGCGCGCTCGTGCAGTCGGCGCTCGGGCGGACCGCCGACGCCATCGGAACCGAGGCGATCGCACTCAAGTACGCCGACACGCCCAGGCGCATCGAGGTCAGCGCGGGCAACATCGCCGCACGCTACCTGCGGCTCGGCGACGCCGACCAGGCCATCTCCTACTTCGTCCAGGCGTGGGACGCCGCCCCGTACAGCGTGCCCGTGCTCCTCACCGGCGCCACCGCGTTTCACCGGTCGGGCCGCCACGGCGAGGCCGAATCCGTCTTCGCCTCGCTGCTCGAGATCGCGCCGATGCTCGGCGCGGACTCCGACCTTGCCGCGTGGCTCGCGCACGACGAAGAACTGCGCGACATGGCGAGCGAGAGCCTGGCCCTCGGCCGGCTGTTCGACTGGCTCGACTCGATCGGGGGTGCGGCATGAGCCTGCCCACGCTCAACGAGCAACGCTTCTGGGAGCTGTACGAAGCCCAGCTCCGCGGCACGATCGAGAAGGCGTGCGTCGCGCACGCGCGTCGGCTCGGACACGCCGTGGACCCCGACGACATGGTGTCGTGGATCGACGCCAGGGTGTGGAAGCTCATCGAGACCGCGCCGAACCCGGTCGTCGTCGAGGGCGCGTGCGAGGCCCAGGCGATCGAACGCATCCACGGGGCGCTGCCGATGCTGGTCCGCTGGGCATATCTGGCCAGGGTCCGCCAGGCGACCCGCGTCCGCACGCGTGAGCAGAGCGCGGATCAGGAAGTCATCGAAGCCCTCGGCAGCGCGAAGGCAGCGCCCGCCGCCTTCGAGCGAACGGACACGGTCCGCGCCGGGCTGGACGCGCTCCGCTCGCGCGTGTCGGCGGAGGTGCGCTCGAAGCTGGCGGCGTCGTGGCCCGAGGCGTGCGAGCGCGAGCGGATCGCCGACGCGCTCGGCGTCAACAGCGACGACAGCAGGGCTACGCGAGAGCGGATTGAGCGAGGCGACATGAAGGAGAACACCGTGCACCAGATGCGTTCGAGGAGTCTCAAGCGGACCCGGGCCGTCTTCGACGGGTCGCGCGACGCGGCCTGGAAGTTTCTGCCCATGCTGCTGATCGCGGCGATCGTCGCCGTGGCGGCGGTGTCCCCCGCGAAAGCGAGCGACGACGACGACGACGGTGAGCAGACCGGCGGGCGGATCGCCCACGCCGTGAGCCCGACGCCAGGCCGATGACGCCGGAGCCGATCAGGCCCAGCCCTGCTTCGGCTTCTTGGCGAGCAGACCCCAGAGAGCCTCGCCCAGGGCCGCCACGCCCTCGCCCGCGGCCGCGGAGACGACCAGTACCTCGTCGTTGCGGCCCAGCTTGAGCGTCGTCCGGATCTCCCGGACCGCCTCGGCCCGCCCGTGCTCGTCGGGAAGCAAGTCGGCTTTGGAGAGCACGATCACCTCGGGCTTCTCGGCCAGCACGGACGAGTACGCCGCGAGCTCCTTGCGGATCGTCTCGTAGTTCTTGAGCGGCGTCGAGCCATCGCTGGGCACCAGATCGAGCAGGTGCACGATCGCACGCGTCCGCTCGATGTGGCGGAGGAACTCGTGGCCCAGCCCGTGGCCCTCGGCGGCGCCCTCGATCAGGCCCGGGATGTCCGCGATCACGAGCCGGCGCGATTCGTCGAGCGTGCAGATGCCCAGCTGCGGGCCGAGCGTTGTGAAGGGGTAGTCACCCACCTTCGGGTTGGCTCGGGTCATCGCGCGCAGCAGCGTCGACTTGCCGGCGTTGGGCAGACCGACCAGGCCGATGTCGGCGATGAGCTTGAGCTCGAGCCGGAGCCGGCGGCGCTGGCCGGGCTCACCAGGCGTAGCCGAGCGCGGCGCCTGGTTGATCGAGTTCTTGAAGTGCTCGTTGCCGAACCCGCCCCGGCCGCCGACGGCGACGACGGCCTCCTCGCCCGGCCCGAGGTCGGCCAGCAGTTCGCCGGTGTCGGCGTCGTAGATCATCGTTCCGGGGGGCATGAGCACGGCAAGATCGTTGCCCGACGCGCCGGTCCGGCTGCCGGCGTCGCCCGCCCCGCCCCGCTCGGCGCGCCAGTGGTGCTTGCCGCGGAACTCGAACAGCGTGTTGATGTTGGGGTCCGCACGAGCGATGACATCGCCCCCGTTGCCCCCGTCGCCCCCGTCGGGGCCACCCTTCGGATTGAACTTGGCTCGATAGAACGACACGCGGCCATCGCCGCCGTCGCCCGCAAAGACCTCGATCTCGGCCTGATCAACAAACACGCCGCAGGATAGCCCGTCGGGGCGGCGGCCCCAAGGGTCACGCGGCCCGCGCGTATCGGCCCGAGCAGAACTCCCGGATCAGCCGCACCTTGTCGCCCGCCCGGGCGAAACGCGTGAAAGCGGCGGCCATCCGCGACGGACCCGCGCCGTCGTCCTCATTCAGCCAAACGATGTTCGCAAAGACGAACACGCTGCGACCGGGTCCGCCCATGGGCGGGGTGCCGTCCGCGTGGTGCGGCAGATCGATCTGCATCACGATGGGCGTGCCGGGCGCGATCGGACGGTCGAGCTCGAAGCAGATGCCGCCCTCGCACACATCCCACCCATGGCCCTCGAATTCGAAGGTGTCCGTTTCCAGAAAGCGGACGGCGAGACGGTTGTACATCGGGGACAGGGCGAATCGCTCGAATCGGCGGCGGTTGATGGTGTCTGCAGGCATGCGTCGCTCCCGAAGTGATCGATCGAGCCCCGTGCGGGGCGGCCTGTGCGGTATCGGACGGTTGTGCGTCCTGCATGAGCGTCCCACGCGGCTCGCGCACGATTCGCCGAGAGAACCGGACCGACCCCGCCGAGCCTGCTCGAAGGCCTAACGCCCCCGGACGCCGAAACTGATGCTGGCGATGCTCACACCGAGCTCATCCTCGATGCCCTTGAGCACCGCCGGGTCGATCGCCCGCTGGATCTTGCGGCTGAGCGCCTCGGGCAGATCGAGCACCCGGCCGTCACTGGTCTGCACATGCCCGTGGTCGCCCGTGCTCGCGTCGTACCGCGTGGCGTTGCCCGCGTGGATCCGCTGGCACAAACCCGCCTCAACAAAGGCTTCGAGCGTGTTGTACACCGTGGCCAAGCTCAGCCCCGCCTGCTGGTCGCGCACAAACGCGAAGAGCTCGTCCGCCGTCGGATGAGACGTAGTCGCCGCTAGCGCGGCGTAGAGCGTTTCGCGCTGCCGAGTCGCACGCAGACCGTGCTCCCGCAGCAAAGCTCGCACCTCGTCCTCAGGCAGCATGTCCTTCGATGCGATCACGACCCAATACTATAGATCCTCGTGAGTTTTTCCAACCGCTCGGCTTGAACGGCTTCGAAGCCGCAGCCCCTGCCGCGATCCGGACTACCAATCGGGCACCGGCTCCGGTTCGCCGATCGGCCTTTGATCGGATATCGTCATCTTGCGGTGCGGGATGCCCGCTTCCAGGAACACCTCCCCCACCGTGTCCCACCCCAGCGCCTCGTAGAACGACACGGCCTGCACCTGCGCGTGGCAGTAGAGCGACTTCAGCCCCAGCGCCGAGAACGCGTGCTTCTCGACCTCGACCACGAGACGCTTGCCGATGCCCTCGCCCTGCCGCTGCGGGTGCACCGCCATCTGCATGAGCTTGCCCACGCCCGGGGTGTCGGTCTCGGGCAGCAGCAGCACGCACCCGACCACCCGGTCGCCCCCGGGTGAACCGACCACCGCGACAAAGTGCACAAACCGGTCCTCGACGCCCGGGTACTCGGCCCGGAACCGGTCCATGTCGTAGCCGATGGGCCGGAGCAGCACGAGCTCGCGGAGGTCGCACTCCCCCGGGTACAGCGGGTGGTCGGTGGTGATGGTTGTGTAGCTGATCACGCCAGAAACTCCGCGCGGGCAAGCAGGCAACCGGAAGCAACAGAGCCGCGAATCTTGTTCTCGGGCTTCAGCCGGCTCCACTCGCGTCCGATAGGTCAGCCTATCCCCGCGGGGGCGTCCTCGCCGGTGTGAAACGAAGCCTTCAGACTGGAGCAGGCCATGGCCGACCAGCCGCCGCTGTGCGTGCGCTGCGGGTATCCCGCGCGCGGCCTTGAGACGACCGATTGCCCCGAGTGCGGCTGCAACCGGGGAGAGGCGGCACCGTCGCGGTCCATCGAGACCGCCCGGCTGGTCGTCGCGCCCCGAACGGGCGTCCTGGCGCTCGTCTGGCGCGAGCAGGACAGCCTCGGACGGCTCTGGGTCAACCTCGGAGCCGCGTCGACGCTCGCGGCGGGGGCGATCGTCTGGGCGTGGCTCATCGACCCGATCCGCGGCGCACTCGCCGAGCCGCTGAGCGCCGTCACGACGCTCTTCCAGCTCGTGTTCGTGATCGCGCTGACGCTCGGCTCGATCGGCACGCTGCTCGTGCTGTTCGAGCAGGCGGCCGTGTTCCTCGTCGCCCGCATTATGCATGTCGGCAAGGCGGGGCTCGTGGGGTCGCGCGTGGCGTCGATCTCCACGGTGGGCCTCGCCTTCGGCGGCGCGGCGACGCTCGCGATCGTCGCCGCGGTCAAGCTCCTCGGGCTCGACGGCATCCTCGCGGACACGCTGCCCGCCGGGGGCGCTCTCGCGGGGCTGGTGGCGTGGATGCGGTCCATGACGGCCGGGCTGTGGGCGGCTGCGATGCTGCGCGACGCCGGCTGGTAACCGCGGGCCGGATTCGCTGCGAATCATGACGCGTGCCGAGGGAAACCCCCGATCCTGATTCGTTCTTGTGCGCACGCTGCGGGTACCCGCTGGACGAGGTCCCCGCCGAACCTTCGTGCCCGGAGTGCGGAACGGCCGTCGCGTTGTCGCTGCCGGCATCCCGGATCGGGTCGGACTGGCAGCGGCAACCGTCGGTGGCCTCGTGGCTGCGCACGCTGGCGGCGCTCGCCCGCTGGCGCGAGCTCTTCGACACGATCCGGATCGGGCGGCACGACGCCGACTGGCTGCTCCGCATCAATCTCGCCCTCGCCGCGCTGCTCCTCGCCGCCGCCTTCGCCGAGGACCGCATCGACGAAGTCTTTCTGCACGCCCGCGGCTCGCTCGCGGGGCTGCTCGGGGCGCTGCTGATCCTGACCCCGGGCGCGTACGCGCTGCTGCGCGGGCTGACGGCGATTGAACGAGCGGGCCTGCGGTTCTTCGGCAACCGGCGTGGCGGGCGGATCACGCCCGCGATCGCGCGGGCGGTCACGTCGCACGCCAGCTACGGCTGGGTGCTGGCCGGGCTCCTGGCGGTCGTGTTCGCGTTCCTCGGTCACGGGGTGCTGCGGCCCTGGTATGCGTCGCTGGACCGGTGGTGGGTGCTCGACCTGGTGCCGGCGCACTCCGCCTTCGCCGCGGCGGGGCTGTTCACGGGCCTGCTGGTGTTCGAAACCCTCAGCTACCTGGGCGCCATGCGGTGCCGATTTGCGAATCCCGATCGGCCCGGGGACGAATCCGCGAACGAATCGCGGCCGGACGCCGAACCTACTGTGGATGACCATGCCGAACCAGCCCAACCATCCGAAGAACGGCCGGCCTGAGACAGCGCCGGTCTCGATGTTTCCCCGCAAGCCGACGCGGCCGATCTGGATCGGCAACGAGCGGACCGGCATCGTGCAGGTCGGAGGCGGGCTGCCGCTGAAAGATGGCACGCCCACCGAGCCGTCCCCCGTCTCCGTCCAGACCATGACCGCGGGCTACACGCACGATGTCGACACCAGCGTGGCCGAGATCAACAGGCTCGCCGCGGCCGGGGCGGATGTCGTTCGCGTCGCCGTGCCCGAGAAGAAAGACACCGAGGCGCTCGCCGAGATCCTGAAGCAGACCCGCGTGCCCATCGTGGCGGATGTGCACTTCCACTTCAAGCGGGCGCTCGAGGCGGTCGAGGCCGGCGTGCACAAGATCCGGCTGAACCCCGGCAACATCCAGGACCGCGAAGAGGTCCACGCCGTGATCGACGCCTGCCGCGACGCGGGCGTCCCGATCCGCGTGGGTGTCAACGAGGGCTCGATCATCGAGCGCAAGGACAAGCAGAAGCGGATGGAAGAGCTCGGCAAGTTCTTCGTCAAAACGCAGCTGGGCGGCAAGCACGCGCACCTGCTCGCGCTGATCATCGCCAAGCTCGAAGAGTACATGGACATCTTCTACGAGCGCGACTTCTTCGATCTCGCGATCAGCTGCAAGTCGATGGACGCGGCCTTCACCGTCGCTGCCTACCAGGAAGTCAGCAGGCGGTTCGACGAGCCGCTGCACCTGGGCGTCACGCACGCGGGGCCCAAGGAAACCGGGACCATCCGCTCGATCGCGGCCCTCTCGGGGCTTCTCACCCAGGGCATCGGCGACACGGTGCGGATCAGCTACGCGAACGATCCGGTCTACGAGGTCGAAGACGGGCTCGAGCTGCTGTACTCGCTCGGGCTCCGCGAGCGCAAGGGCGCCGAGCTGATCGCCTGCCCGACCTGCGGCCGCATCCAGGTCGACCTGTTCACGCTGGTGCAAGATGTGCGGAAAAAGCTCGCCAGCGAGATCACGGTGCCGATGAAGGTCGCGGTGATGGGCTGCGTCGTGAACGGGCCGGGCGAGGCCGAGGGCGCGGATGTCGCGGTGTTCGCCGGCAACAAGCGCGGCATCATCTACGTGCAGGGCGAGAAGGTCGCCAACATCCCCGAAGAAGAGATCCTCGACCGGCTCCTCGCCGAGTGCCAGGCGTTCCAGCGGGCGGTTCTGGCGGGCGAGGTGAAGCTGGGCGAGAAGAAGGTCGAGATCGTGCCGCCCGACCCCATCGGCGAGCTCGGCTCAGGGTTCGAAAAAATCGCCGCGGGCCGGGTCGAGTCTCGCACGAGCCTGACCGTGGACGGGCTTGAAAGCAAGATCTAGTTCGACCGAACAACAGGCGGCTCGCGCACCGGTTGGGTGCCCGGCGGCGGAGGCTGGTGTGAAAACCGACTGGTGGAGACTCCTGATGCTCGCCGGAACGATCTATGTCGTGACGTATCAGCTCGGCTGCTCCGTCAATCGCCCGGTCGAGAACCCGGCGTTCCCCGTCACATTCGAACAGGCCAAGGACGACCTCGCTCGGATGCGGGCCAACCCGATCCCGCTGCAGCGGCCCGTGGTCGTGCTCGCCGGCTACCGCTCGTGGCCCATGCTCGCCCAGGGCGTCCGTTACCGACTGTTCCCCGTGACGAGCGGCAACTCCGACGACTTCCTGCCGATCTCGTTCATGTTCGCCGGAGACATTGAGCAGATCACCGGACTTGTGACCCGCCGCATCGAAGAGCGATGGCCGAGCGACACGCCCGACGAAACGATCGAGGTGGATGTGATCGGCATCTCGATGGGCGGCCTCGTCGCACGCACGGCGTCGCTGCCCCTGGGCAGTCTGCCCGCCGGCGATGAGACACGCGAGCGACGCCTGAAGATCCGCACGCTCTACACGATGGGCACGCCGCACGAGGGCGCGATCCTCGCCGAGAAGATCGCCCCCGACAACGCGGCGCGGGCCATGAGGCCCGGGTCGGAATTCATGGAGTACCTCAACGCGCAGCTCGGCACGCACGAGTTCGAGATCGTGCCCTACGCGCACCTCAACGACACGTGGGTCGGCGCGACAAACTCGGCCCCGCCCGGGCAGGAGCCCATCTGGACGGGCGGCACCAAGGTGATGAGCCACTTCTCGATCACCACCGACGACCGCATCATGGCGGACCTCGCCCGCCGGCTGCGGGGCGAAGCGCCGCTCGCCGAGGCCTCGGCTCCGCCCGAAGACTGAGCGGATGTCTTGATCAGGCGGTCGTGACGGCGAGCATGCGGCGGGCGCAGCGGGTGGCGCGTCGGCGCTCCCGGGCGGTCTCGCCGTGCCGGGCCGACTCGGCAACGCGCGCCGCGATCTCGGGCCAGCGGGGCCCGGCGACCGGCTTGAGCTCGGCGGCGGCGCGCTCGGTCAGCCAGAGCCCCGCCCCGCGCGCGTCGGGCTCGCGCGAGGCGAGCAGCCGCTGGATGCGGGTCGTCGTCTGCTCGTCGCCAACCCCATCGGCGAGCTGGAGCCGGATCGAGGTGGCGGCCGGGCGGTGGTGCGGGTCGTCCGGGCGGAGCAGCGGCGGGGACCGCTTCCAGCGCCGCGACCGCGCGGCGGCGGCCTCGATCGCGTTCGCTCGCACCCGCGGAACCTCGTGATCGGCAGCCGTGCGCAGCAGCGTGTCGGCGCGCGGGTCTCGCGCCGATGCCAGCGCGCGGGCCGCGCGGGCCGCCAGCATCGGATCGTCGGCCCGAAGCGTGGCCTCGAGCGACGGGAGAAGCTCGTCCGCGCACTCGAGGCGTGCCGCCAGATCGATCGCCCGGCCGTCCCCCGCTTCGATGCGACCCGCGAGGGAATCGATCACACGGGCCGCGTCGCGCTGAAACTCACGCCGGATCGCAACGACCGCGGCGGCGTGCAGCTCGCCCCTCGCGGGCAGACGGGCCGCAAGACGACGGACCGAGGCGTGCGGAGAGCGGCGAAGCAGCCGGCGGGCGTCGGCATCGACAAGGCACGCCGCGGGATCATCCCGGCCCGGCAGGGCCAGCCGGAGCGCTGCAGACAAGGCAACGCATTCGCACTCGTCGAGCGACTGATCGAGCCGGAGCTGCTCACCGCCCGCGAGCACCGCGGCGAACCGCGCCACCGGGTCGGGATGAGCCAGCAGCGGCTCGAGCAGGGGCGCTCTGGAGGCCAGCGGTGGTCCCAGCAGCTCGATCCACCTCGGGATGGATCGCGCGACCCGAGCACCGAGCCTGCCCGTCGGGATCAAAAGGCATGCGTCGGCGAGACGCTGCCGGGCCGCGGGGTCGAGGCGGGACCGCAACGCGGATCGCCGGAGCGGGCGGAGACCGAGGTGCGAACGACCGACGAGCGCGAGCAGCTCTTCCCCGGTCTCGGCGTTTGCCACGCGATCGACGGCGGCGGGTCGGACGCCCGGCTTGACGATCAGCTCGAACGCCCGGGCCGCGCCGAGCGGGCCGGCGAGCCTCCGAAGCGATGATCGGATCGCGAGTTCAAGATCCTGGGGCGCGTTGTCCAGCCACGCGTCGGGCCCCGGCCCGAAGCAGCCCGCTCGGGCCGCCGGGGTGAGCAGGCCGAGCGCAAGAGCGATGGCTCGCCGTTCGGGCGTGTCGCTGGTGCCCGGGGCCGTGCCGTGCTGCGCCGCCGCGTCGAGGACGGCAGCGAGCGCCCGCTCGAAGGCTGGGGACACCGGGGCGGGCTCGTCGGTGAGCTGCGCGGTGCACGCCGCGATGGCATCCACCGCCGCGGACGCCTCGTCGGCCGGAGCGGTGCCGATGAGCCCGGCCGCCTGCGGGACCAGCGACCAGTCGCAGCTGGCGGCGAGGATCGCGAGCGCGGCGTGGCGCTCGGCTGGCTCGGCGCTCGTCAGCAGCGACGCGACCACACGGCGCCGCCGCGGCGCGACGCGCCGCAGCACCTCGCCGCGATCGGCCGGGGACAGACTGTGAAACGCCGCGGCGGCGGATCGCTCGGCTCGATCCGCTTGGCGGTTGGCCCGGCGAGCGAGCAGACGCTCGAGAACACCGACCGGATCGTTGCGCGACGCCGCGGGCAGCGTGTGGCGCAGCGCATCGGCAGCGTCGAGCAGCGCGCGAATGTGCGCGCCGGCCTCCCCGGGGTCACCGCGGCCGAGGGCGAGTTCCGCGTTCTTGATGGCACGATGAGGCCTTGGCGGCATTTGCGTACTCGAATAACCCCGAAATATCCGTGAATGCATAGATTATCAGAAAATGGTAGACATGGGGGTTCCATTTCTCTCGGCACCCAATATGCTGTGGCAACGCGTCCGGGATGGCTTGTGGGGCGCGCGTTGGACCAGAACTGATGTGCTTGGTCTGCCAGTGGGCTGAACCCATTCTGTGCGCGGTCGGCTCAATCAGAGGGTTCGCTCCCCTCGCACGCGAGGCGATCGAACCGGTGTGGGGAATGTGACGAGGGTGGATCACTGACGATCCACGGGAGCGAACGCATGGATATGCCGACTCAACCGATCAGCACGCAGTCGTACCAGGCGGTGTTGTACGACCGGGCGTTGCACCCGGAGCTGTTCGATCTCCGCTCACGCCGGGTGCACACCTCGGCGTCCGCCGAGCTCGAAACCTGGCTGATGCCGGGGTGCCACCTGGTTCGTTTCGAGCGTGGGCCCGAGTGCGCGACGGAACTGCTGATCGATCGCGAGGACGGGCTGCCGCAGGCCGGCGTGGTGTCCGCCCTGCTGTGCGCCGGGGAGCACGAGTTCGAGCACGGCTTTGGGGCGTCAAAGGTCATCTACATGCTCTCGGTGCAGACCGAGACGCTCAGCGAGAACCTGTACGCCGCCACCCTGCGTGAGATGCGGGAGCACATCGCCGAGGCCGAATCGGACTCGTTCGGCTGGACGAGCGAGGCGGGCGAGAACCTGTCGCTGCTGGATGTCCAGACCTTTCGCGACCAGGTTCATGTGCAGGCGTACCACCTGATCGCCGCCGGGGGGTTCGTGCTGCGGTCGCAGTCGCTATTTGAATACAAATAGCAAGGGAATTCGCGCCGGCCTCTTGGCTCCGCCCGGTTCATCGCCGATACTTGCAGCGATGACGATCCGCCCCGTTCACTTCGACGAGCGAATTCGCCTGCCCCGCTGAGGGCCGGCCTGGGCATCGCCGCACGCACATGCCGCGGACGCCGCTGCCTGGCCCTCGCCGGGGCTGACGCCGTGCCCACTGGGCTTTCGGGCACGGCCCGGCGTGATTCCTACGATGGCGTTCAACACTTGACCAACCGCCGCGGATCGTGCGGCGAGCGGAGCAGATCCATGAGCGGTGCGACCGACACCCAGGCCAGCGACAAGCCCGACAAGAACCGATTCAAGAAAACCCTCAACCTGCCCCAGACCTCCTTCCCGATGAAGGCGAACCTGGTGCAGAACGAGCCGGCGAGCCTGAAGCGCTGGAGGGCGCTCAACCTCTACAGCAAGACGCGCGAAGCGGCAAGGGGCCGCAAACGCTTCGTCTTCCACGACGGGCCCCCCTACGCGAACGGGTCGATCCATCTCGGGCATGTGATGAACAAGTGCCTGAAGGACTTTGTCGTCCGGTCCAGGGGCGTGATGGGCTACGACACGCCCTTCGTGCCGGGCTGGGACTGCCACGGGCTGCCCATCGAGCACCGGGTGATGACCGACCTCGTCGAGTCGGGCAAGGTGCAGAAGCTCATGGACCTGCCCGAGGACCAGCGGCGGATCGCCGTCCGCCGCGAGTGCCAGAAGCACGCCGAGAAGTTTCACAAGCTGCACACGGGCCAGATGGAGCGGCTGCTGACGCTCGCGGACTACACGGACCCGTACCTCACGATGCAGCCACGGTACGAGACGGCGGTGCTCGAGGTCTTGGCGGGCCTGTGCGAGCAGGGACTGGTGTACCGCGCGCTCAAGCCCGTGCACTGGTCGGTGGACAACGAAACCGCCCTCGCCGACGCGGAACTCGAGTACCGCGACCGCGAGGACCTTTCGGTCTATGTGGATTTCGAGTGCGCCGACGCGGCGGATGTCTACGCGCGATTCGGCCTCGACGACGACACCCGGCCGGAAGTCGCGCCCAGCCTGATGATCTGGACCACGACGCCCTGGACCCTGCCGGCGAATGTCGCGGTCGCGGTGAACGACGGGTTCGAGTATTCGCTCGTGCGCGTCGACGGCAATGTGACGCTCATGGCGTCGGCCCTGGTCGAGAAAGTCGCGGGGCTGGCCAAGGCCGAGGACGTCGAGGTTCTGGCAACGACCACGGGCGACAGGCTCGTCGGCGTGCGGTACCGCAGCCCGCTGCGGGACGAACTGCCCAGGATGGACGGGCCGACGGACAAGGTCTGGACCGTCGTGTCAGCGGACTACGTCACGCTGGAAGACGGCACGGGCCTGGTGCACACCGCGACCGGCCACGGCGCGGAGGACTACCAGACGGGCCTCAAGGAGGGCATCGGCGTGTACTGCCCGGTGAAGGCCGACGGCGCCTACGACGACACCGCCCCCGAGTGGCTGCGCGGGATGAACATCTGGAAGGCCAACGAGCAGATCGCCAAGCGGCTCGAAGAGAGCGGGCACCTCTTCCACTCGCACCGCTTCATGCACAGCTACCCGCACGACTGGCGCAGCAAGGGCCCGGTCATCTTCCGGTGCACCGAGCAGTGGTTCGTGGGCGTCGACCGCCCCACCGCTCGCGATGAGAAGTCGCTGCGCGAGCTGGCGCTCTCCAGCACCGAGAGCGGCGTCGACTTCGTGCCTGGCTGGGGCAGGAACCGCATGCGCGGCATGCTCGAGTCGCGGCCCGACTGGTGCATCAGCCGGCAACGGTCGTGGGGATTGCCGATCCCCAGCTTCGCGCTGCCCGATGGCTCGAGCTTTATGACGCCCGCGAGCGTGCGCGCCGTGGCCAAGGTCGTGGCCGAGAAGGGCTCCGACGCGTGGTACACGCTGGCGCCGACCGCTCTGCTCGCGTCGTACGACCCCGCGAGCGATCCTGAAGCGCCGGATTCGCTCGAGGTCGCCACGCTCAAGAAGGGCCACGACATCCTCGATGTCTGGTTCGAGTCGGGCTCGTCGTGGAACGCGGTGATGCGCGAACGCTCGGGCGGCGATGACTTCCCGGCGGATCTGTATCTCGAGGGCTCGGACCAGCACCGCGGCTGGTTCCAGCTGTCGCTGCTGCCGAGCCTGGGGTACATGGGCGCGCCGCCTTTCCGAACGGTGCTGACGCACGGGTTCATGGTCAACAAAGAAGGCCGGAAGCTGAGCAAGAGCTCGGGCGACTCGGTCGACGACCTGTTCGCCCGATACGGCGCGGACGTCATCCGCTGGTGGGTGGCGAGCCTGGCGTACGAGAACGATGTAAAGGTCGACAAGCAGTTCTTCGACGAGGCGGGCGAGAGCTACCGCAAGGTCCGCAACACGCTGCGGTTCATGCTCAGCAATTTGGATGACTCCGAGTCGGCCGACCTCGACCCGCAGTCCGTGGCGCCGGCGTCGATCGACGCGTGGGTGCTCGGCGAGCTGGACGCGCTAACGGACAAGGTGAGCAGGGCCTACGAGTCGTACCAGTTCAAGACGGCCCACGCGGCGTTCTACGACTTCTGCAACGACACGCTGAGCTCGGTGTACCTGGCGGCGGTGAAGGACAGGCTCTACTGCGATCGCGTCGATTCGCCGAGGCGGCGTTCGACGCAGGCGGTGCTCGCCCGCGTGACGGATCAGCTGTGCCGGCTGCTCGCGCCGCTCTTGCCGCACACGGCCGACGAGGCGTGGCGGGCGCTCAAGAAGGCCGATGCGAAGGACGCCGAGGCGTGCGTGCATCTCGAGACCCTGCTGCCCGCGAGCGGCGTGTCGCCCGACGCCGGCTGGCCCGCGGCGATGCGGACGCGCGACGCCGCCCTGCTCGCGATGGAGAAGTCGAAGTCCGAAACCGATCTCGACAACCCGCTCGACATGGGCGTGGTGTGGCCCGGCGAGCGCGGCGCGTTCGACCCGGTGGACCTCGCTGATCTGCTGGGCGTAAGCGAGGTCACGTTCAACGCGTCGGCGAGCACGCCGTCGGTCGTTGACCTGCGCGATCGGCCCCGGTGCGAGCGCAGCTGGAAGCGTGACGGCACGGTTCGCGAGCGGTCCGACGGCGCCATGCTGTCCGACCGCGACGCCGAGGCTGTGGGCGTCTGAGTTCTCGGACGCGTCAACCGGCCTCGGATCGTTCTGGGTCGGTTGTGCGGGCCGAGAACCAAGCGCCCGGGGCCAGGCGGCGGTTGGGGGTGTTGATCCAGGGCAACGGGGCCCGATGCTGTTGCGATGCCGCAACGCGCGAACCAGAACGCTGCCTCTGCTACCCGGATTCTGCTCATCGACGACGACCCGATCGTGGTCGATGCCCTCGGGGCGGTGCTCGAGACACAGGGGTTCTCGGTCACGACGGCGCTCGGCGGCGAGGAGGGGTGGAGCCGCCTGAAGTCCGGGCCCGAAGCGTTCGACGCCGTCGTCTCCGATGTGGTCATGCCCGGGCTCGACGGCATGGAGCTGCTGCGTCGCGTCCGCGAGGCCAAGCTGTCGGTCGCGATGGTCATGCTCACGGGCTACGGCTCGATCGAGTCAGCCGTCGATGCGCTCCGGCTCGGCGCGGCGGACTACCTCACGAAGCCGGTCGTCGAGGGCGAGCTCCGGCTGGCGATCGAGCGGGCCGTGGCGCAGCACCAGCTGCTGCGCGAGAACGCCTCGCTCCGGCAGCAGCTCGACGGGAAGTATGGGCTCGACGCGATCATCGGCCGCGACGGGCGGATGCAGCGCGTGTACGAGCTGGTCGAAGCGGTGGCGCCGAGCAGGACCACCGTGCTGATGTCGGGCGAGAGCGGGACCGGCAAGAGCCTGGTGGCGCGGGCGATCCACCAGCGGAGCGACCGGGCGGGCGGGCCGTTCGTCGAGCTGGCGTGCGGATCGATCCCCGAGACGCTGCTCGAGAGCGAGCTGTTCGGGCATGTCAAGGGCTCGTTCACCGGGGCGCACACGGACAAGATCGGCAAATTCGAGGCCGCCGACGGGGGCACGCTGTTTCTCGACGAGATCAACTCGGCGAGCCCGGGCATGCAGCTCAAGCTGCTGCGGGCGCTGCAAGAGCGGCGGTTCGAGCCCGTCGGCAGCAACGCGACGCGTGAGGTGGACGTGCGCGTGGTGCTGGCGAGCAACGAGCCGCTGGACCGGCTCGTCGCCGAGGGGCGTTTCCGGCAGGACCTGTACTACCGGATCAATGTCGTCATGATCGAGCTGCCCCCGCTGCGCGACCGCCTGAGCGATGTGCCCCTGCTGGCCGAGCACTTCCTGAGGCACTTCGGGGCGGAGCTCAACAAGGAGCTCGTCGGCTTCACGCCCGAGGCCTCGGCGGCGCTGCGCGGGTACGAATACCCGGGCAACGTGCGCGAGCTGCAGAACATCATCGAACGGGCGGCGGTGCTGTCGCGGCAGGCGACGATCGGCGTCGACGCGCTGCCGCGGCATGTTGTGAGCCACGACCCGCTCGGCACCGTCACCGGGGCAAACGACGAAACGCCCTGGGAGCCGATGCCCCTCGCGGAAGCGCTCCGCGAGCCCGAACGGCGGATCCTGCTGCGGGCGCTCGAGGCGAACGACTGGAACCGCCAGGCGACGGCTGACCAGCTCGAGATCAACCGGACGACGCTCTACAAGAAAATGAAGCAGCTCGGCATCGAAGGCGAGGAACGCCGCGCCGGTTAGAGACCGTCACCGCCCCTCAGATCCGCTGGGCGACGACGAGCAGCGTGTCGGGCCGAAGGTCGAACGACGCCTGGCGGAACACACCGGGCGGGAAATCGCCCTCGATCGGGTCATTGCCGGCGATCTGCCCGAGGCGGCCGGCGACGCGGAAAGTCGGCGCGAGCAGCTCGTCCAGGTCGGCCTGGGAGAGGCTGACCTCGTGGTGCTCGGTGGTGCCGAGGTCGTTGGGCGTCGAGAGCACGAGCGTGCCGCCGGCCGTCAGCACGCGCGAGAACTCGGCGACGAGCCGGGCGGGCTCGGCAAGATGCTCGATGGTCTCGAAGCTGGTGACGAGATCGATCGAGCCGGTTTCGACGGGGCAGGCGGCGGCGTCGCCGGTCTCAAACCGGACGCGGTCGCTGGCGTGGTACCGGCTTGCGTAGGCGATGGTGCGGGGGTCGATGTCGACGCCGAGGACCGATGCGGCGCCGTGCTCGGCGAGGATCTGGGCGCCGTAGCCGGTGCCGCAGGCGGCATCGACGATACGGGCTCCGCGGGCGAAGCGGGCGGCGAGCAGATAGCGGCGGAGGTGCAGCTCGGTGCGTTGGATGGGCAGCGAGTCGAAGCCGGCGTCGTGGCGTTCGGCGCGGTTGTCGGCGAGCCAGCGGGCGTCGGCCTCGGCGACGCCGGCGGCGCGGAGGCGGTCGATGCTGGGCGCGGGATCGGGCTCGGCGAGCGGGGGCGGGTCGCCGTAGATCCGGAGCACGGGAGCCCGGCCTTCGAGCGCGTCCAGGGCTCGCTGATAGAGCAGGGGCTCGTGGGCGTCGGAGCTGATGACCACCGCCTCGATGCCCGGGGGGATCTCGGCGGGCGTGACGACCGGGACGCCGTCGATCGAATCCACCGTCGGCCGGTCGTCAAGAACGACCGCGACACGCACCCCCCGCCAGCGCCAGGGCTGCCTGATGTAGCGGCGGGTGTGCCGGCCTGCGCCGTACAGAGCGATGGTGGTCCAACCGGCGCTCGCGCAGCGTTTGGCGGCCTGATCGACCAGTGCGGTGCGGAAACGGTCGATCTCCGCGAGCAGGCCCCGATGGGTCAGAGGCTGGGGTTGCGTGGCTGGCAGCGCCATGGATTCGTTATCGGGCGGCGGGGCGATCGCCCAGAAAAGACGAACGCCCGGGCGGGTGCCCGGGCGCTGCGTCAAGTGTGGGGAGAGGGATTCGAACCCCCGAAGGCTTTCGCCGACAGATTTACAGTCTGTTCCGTTTGACCACTCCGGCATCCCCACAGGGATCGAGAGGGACGGTAGGGCGCAGGCCAGCGGCCGGCAACACGAGTTCAGACCGGCTTGGTCCAATCCCAGTCCGGGTCCTTGTCGAGCTTGGTCGCGGATTGGCGGATGCAGCGGCGACAGATGACGGCCTCGGGCCGAACCGGGCTCTGCCAGCAGGGGTCGTCGCGGGTCTCAAGGCACATGGTGCAGGTGTAGCCGCCCGGCTCGAGGTGGGTGTGCCCCTCTAGAACGACGAACCGGTAGGCCGAGGCGAGGCAATCGCCCGAGATGAGGCTGCCCTGATGGCCCTCGACCAGGGGGAACGCGCCGTCCCAGGGCGTGCCCGAGAAGTCGCAGATGAAGTCGTTCATCTGCATGTTGGATGGGTCGGCACCCTCGCGCTGCATGGGCGATCTTACTCGCCGCGGACGCCAAGCATAACGACTTCCAGGTCGGCGGCATCGACGACGCCGTCGCAGTTCTCGTCGCTGGGGTTCTGGTTCCAGTGGTGGACATCCTCGACATCGACGCGGCCATCAAGGTTGGCATCGCCCGGGACAGAGGTCAGCCGGCGGAGGGTCCTGGCGAATCGCTCGCCGAGCAGCAGGGTGCTGGCCTCGTCGTAGTGGTAAAAGTCGAGCTTGGTGAGGTCGTCGGTGTCAACCCAGCAGGCGAATGGATCGGTGTTGGCGATCATGACCTGCGTGTCGCGGACGATCTCGTCGAAGCCGAGGTCGTTGTCGGCGATGCGGCCGATGATGTAGGGCATCTCGGGATCGCCGACGTAGTCGCGCAGATCGGAGATGAAGATCGCGAGCTGCTCGTCGTGATAGTTCGCCTGCCACGATCGGCTGGCGTCCGATTCGCCCTGCATCCAGATCGTGCCGTCAACCGTGTACTGGTAGCCGCGGGCGTCGAGTTCGGCGAAGGCGAGGTTCAGCTCGCTGTAGAAGGCCTGGTACACGAGCCCCCCGTTGGGCAGGTTGGAGATCGTTCCGGGGGGCGCCCAGTCCCGCCCCATGCTGGTGCCGCCGTCGGTGAACTTGATGAGCACGAGCTGGCTGTCGGGGACCAGCTTGAGGTAGGCGTCGGCGAATCCGATCTCGGGGCCGTAATGGTCGGCCTGATCGTCGGGATTGTGACCGCAGTCCGTGTCGGAGCTTCCGTAGGTCAGCGGCTCGAACGCGTTGTTGAGCTGGTTCCAGAACAGCAGGTCGTGCCTCGGGGTGAAGTCCCAGTTGGCGAGGGTGGAATTTGCGCAGCCGGACATATTGGACTGGCCGGCGGCGATGACGACGCGGACGGTCGGCCGGTCGATGCGGACGGCGCGCAGTCCGATGAACTCGTCAGAGGCCGACTGCGAATCGGCGACGATCCGCAGGTCCTGGAGATCGCCGAGCACGCTGCGCATCTCCTCGGCGGTGGCGAAGCGTGATTCACCGACGACCGTCCACTCGGCCAACTCGCTGAGCGGAACCGTGTTCGGCGCGAACTGACCGAGCGTCATCGGCGGCGGCAGCTCCTTCCGCAGGATGAGCGCGGTGCTCATCGGGCCGAGCGATCCGCCGGTGAGCTCGACGGCGGGTCGGCTCGGCTGGAAGGGACGGACGGACGGCAGCAGCTCGAAGGAGAGCCGGCCTCGATACGCGAGCGAGAGGTCGCCGAGGAACGCCGCCGGCGCGACGAACGCCAGGTCGGCGGGGTCGCCGTCGGTTGTGCCGATGTGGTCGGTCAGATGCACAAGCGGCTCGGCGCCGTTGTCGGCGATCGTCCAGCCCTGCGTTCCCTGCGTGAAATCGGACTCGGCAAGCTGCGCCGCGACCGAGCCCGCGCAGAGGCAGAGGCCAGCGGCCGCGGTTCGCGTCGTCCGGTGGATGCGGTGCATGGATGGCTCCTTCGCCGTCCGCGCTCCGCGCGTCGGGCGTGCCATAAGTTCATCGGTCCGATGCGTCCCGGTCAAGGGATCGGTTCGTTCGGGGTGGAGATTGCCGGGCAAGGGCACCGGGTCAAGGCCGTGGCTTCACCGGATGCGGGGACGGTGCCGTCCGCCATTGGCATATCCGCACATCCGGTTTGCGGTCTACTTTCCGGGCAGGTACCGGCCCGCGAGGCCGTACTCGTTCAGCACATCGGAGTAGAGCGGGATGGGCATCCTGGCGGCTTCCTTGAGGTGGGGTTCGACGAGCTCGCGGAGCCGCTTCTGCTGCTCGGCGATGGGCAGCGTGGCGTCGATGACATGCAGGTTGAATTCGTCGACCATGGCCTCGTACTGCTTGAAGATGCGGCCCTGGAAGAGGGCGAAGCTCTCGTAGGGGTCGGAGGAGAGCCCGAGGTCCATGCCGGCCTCGTAGAACTTGAGCTCGGGCCGGCCGGCGAGGATGCGGTTGAGCGCCTCCTCGAGCGGGACGCGGAAGTAGACGGCGACATCGGGCTTGGGCGCGAAGCGGTACAGGTCGCGGACGAACTGCGGGTCCATGCCCCGGGCGGCGTCCCGCGCGAAGGCGGTGTAGATGTAGCGGTCGGCGAGCACAACCCCGCCGCCGCGGAGGCTGGGGAGGATGTCGCCCTCGAACCGATCGGCGAAGTCCGCCGCGTGGATGAGGCTGAACGTCAGCGGACTGAGCAGGTGCAGCGCCTTGCCGCGCTTGGTGGTCTCGCGGACCACCTCGGACGAGTTCCACTCGCTGAAGTAGGAGCACAGCCGCTGGCTGGCGACCCACTTTCGGAGCAGGTCGAGCTGCGTGCTCTTGCCCGAGCCGTCGATGCCTTCGACGATGATCAGCTTGCCGGGCAGGTTGGGGTGAGAGTACTGCGGGTGATCAGTCACGGCTGTCCTCGGGTTGCTTCTTCAACCAGACGAATTCGGTGGGGAGCTGAAAGACGTCTTCGAACAGGTCGGCGCGTTGCTCGGCGCCCCAGAGGCAGACCGCCGGGTCGCTCTCGGCGGCGCACTCGAAGCGGAAGTGGTCGGGGGCGCGGGCGATGGCGACGGCCGACACATCGTTGCCGTGGGTGCGGTTGAGACCGTCGGCCACACGCAGGATCGCGGCGAGCGTGCGGATGCGGGCCTGATCGGCCGGGGCGTGCATCGCGAACTCGTCGTGCGAGAGGCTGGGCTTCGCCTTGCGGTGGTAGCGGGCGACGGTGGCCACCAGCCGACGCTGGCCGGCGCCCATGCCGGCGAGGTCGGCGTGCAGGATCAGGTGGTAGCTGTGCTTGTGGTGCTTGGAGTAATTCACGACGTAGCCGACGTCGCGGAGAATGGCGGCCTGCTCGAGGACGAAACGGTCCTCGTCGGCGTGGACCAGCAGGCCCAAGGTCGCGAGCTGGTCGTAGATGCTGACGGCGAGGCGGGCGGTGTGGCGGGCGTCGTCGGCGTCGACGCCGCAGCGGGCGGCGAACTCGGCCGCCGAACCGGTGTGGTCGACGGTCCGCGCACCGTCGGGGTGCTCGGAACCCGAGAGACCGATGGCCTCGATCATCTCGAGGATGACGCCGTCGCGGATGCCGCGGTCGTGAACTCGCAGACGGTTGATGCCCAGCCGCTTCATGAGCCGGTCGATGACAACCAGCCCCGGAACGATGATGTCGGCCCGGTCGGCGCTCAGGCCGGGGACCATGGGCCGGCGATCGATCGGCATGCGGCGGATGGCCTCGGTGAAGTGGCGGATCTCGTCGCGCTGGATCTCGTGGCCCCGGAGGGTGCCCGGGAGCAGGTCGACCCGGTCGGTGGTCGCCGCCTCGTGCATGCTCATGGCGGCGAGGGTCGTGAACGTTCCGCCCGTGCCGATCAGGAACTGCGGCGAGTTCGCCGGACGCTCGACGTGATCGCGGATCACCTCGCGAACGTAACGACGGATGGACTGCAGCTGATCGCCCTGCGGATCGTCGCACGGGCCGAAGCGCTCGCGGAGGCGCACCGCACCGAGCGGCAGGGTGTAGACATGCTCGATCATGCCCTGCACGGAGACCACGACTTCGGTCGACCCCCCACCGATGTCGGCCACGGCGGAGTCGATCGCCGTCAGGTCGAACGCAGCCGCGACCGAGCGGTAGGCCAGCGTCGCCTCGGCCTCCGCGGAGATGACCTCGAGCGTCTCGCCGGTGCGCTCACGCACACGATCGACCACCCGGCCGCCGTTGCCGGCGTCGCGCACGGCTGCGGTGGCGATGAGGCGGAGCCGATCGACCGCGTTGCTGCGGGCGATCATCACAAGCTTCGCGATCGCCTCAACGGATTCCGCGATCGCGTCCTCCTGGAGCGTGCCCTGAAACGCCGACCCGCGGCCAAGGCGCGTGATGATCTTCTCGTCGTCGATGATCCGATAGGTGCCCGCGGCGGCGACATCGACGATGATCAGGCGGATGCTGTTGGTGCCCACATCGATCGCGGCGAGCCGGGCGACGCGGCCGTTGGCGGATCGTTCCAGGGCTGTGGATGCGGCCTGCGTCACGCGGTCTCGCTTCGGGCGCTCGGGGTTTCGGTGTCGTCGGCGAGGCGGAGCGCCGAGCGGGGCTTCAGCGTGCCCAGCGCGGCCGCGACCGGCGCGATACGGTCCTTGCGGTGCTTGCCGAAAGCCACCGCCCGCCGGTCGCGCTCGGACGAGGCGGCGAGCAGCATGCGGTCAAGCCCCGACCGCAGCGTGCCGACCTCGGGCAGGTCGGTCATGTCGGCGTGGAAGGCGGCGAGCTCCGCGGCAAGCTCGGCGAGGTCGTTGATCGTGCCAAGCTCGTCCTGCAGAGGCGTTGCCGAATGGATGAGCGCCGCCGCCGCTTCGTTGCCGATCACGGGCGCGGCCGACTCGGCGGCGTAACGCAGACGCTTCACGCGCAGCCGGAAGGTGTGCAGGCCCTCGAAGTCCAGCGCCGTCGCGCCCGAGGTGGCGGCGAAGTCGATCGCGGCGTCCTTGATCATGGTCATGGCGAGGGCGTTGGTGGTCACCGGCGGGCTGGGCGCGGCCGAATCGGCGGGGCCGGGCGTGTCGCCATGGAGCTCGATGGCGCGGAGCGCAAGGACCGCGGCGTCCGACGCGACGGATTCGACGAAGGCCCGCTGCGCCTTGCCCCGCTCGGCACCGAGGCGGCCGATGAGCGCGATCGAGGCCTCGCAGATGTCCTGGCCCGGGGCGGCGCAGGCGGTCTCGCGAAGTCGGCCGATGAAGACGTCGCACCGGCGCACCGCGCCCCCGGCTCGGCGGAGCGCCTGGAGCGCCCGGCGGGCGCGCCGGGTCTGGGCCTTGTCGGCAACGGGCGACGCGAATCGCACGGCCATGTCGGCCCGGCGCGTCGCCACGCGGAGCTTGCGGATGCGCTTGCCGTCCGGCTCCGAGCGGGCGAGCTCGATGCAGCGGGCCAGCCGCGCGGTCCGCTCGTCGAGCAGCGCCCGGGCGGCGTCGAGCCCGACGGGCGTGTCGTAGCGGGCGAACCACTTAAGGCCCGGCACCTCGCTCGGCGTGTTCGGATTGTCGCCGCTGGTGCTCACGTAGGGCTCACCCCGGTCACTTCGAGCGTCTTGCGGACGGCCTTGAGGATGTCCGGGAAGACGGCGTCAAGATCACGGTTCGCGTCGATCCGGATGAAGCGGTGCTTGGTGGCGAGCTGGTTGAAGACCTCCAGGAGCCTGGCCTGATAGGTGACGAAGGCGTGGTAGACATCACGCTCTTCCTGGAAGTCCAGGCCGGACTCCCAGTAGTCGAACCCGCCGGCGGCGAGCACACGCGGGATGAGGCTTTCGACGCTGACGTCGAGGTAGATCACCGCGTCGGGCTCGGGCGCGAAGCGGTAGGCGTCGGCGATCCAGTCGGGATCGGAGCCGCGGACGATCGAGCGGGCCATGGTCGCGTAGGTGTACCGGTCAGTGAGGACCACGAAGCCGGCGCGCAGGGCGGGCAGGATCTGGGTCTCGAGCCGGTCGGCGAAGTCGACGGCGTAGAAGAGATCCATCGTGCGCGGGCCGAGCGAACGGCTTTCCTTCGCGCGTGCGAGGCCCTCGGAGGCGAGCTGCGACTGGGTGAGGGCCGAAGTGGCCACGCCGAAGCCGGCGTTCTCGAGCCACTCGCGGAGCAGGGCGAGGTGCGTGGACCGGCCGACGCTGTCGGTGCCTTCGATGGCGATCAGCGCGCCGGGGAATCGTGAGATGTCGACCGGCTCCTTGCCGGCGAGGCGGTAGTCCTTGGAGCGGTGCGTGCCGCGGAAGCCGGGCTCTTCGGCCTGAGCGGCCTGGATGCTGGTCATGGCGATCGCGCCTCCTTGCACATCAATTGTAGCGGATGAAAAGCGGGTGCCGGGGACTCGGATCGCGGATGCGACGGCTGGTGGCCTTTCTGGTGTCCGCTCTCCTCGGGGTGCGTGTCGACGGGCAGGCTGGCGCGACATCAAGCCGGCGCCCTTGGCGTTCGCCGCGGATCCCAAGGAAACGGCCGACGATCTCGGCGACGACGGGGACGGGGAAACAGGCGGGGGCCGCTCGTCAGCGCTGGCCCTCGGCGGCGAACATCGCCTCGACGAACGACTCGGGGTCGAAGGGCTCGACGTCGTCGGGGGTCTCTCCCAAACCGATGAACTTGACCGGGATATCGGTCTGCTCGCGGACGGCGACCGCCATGCCGCCGCGGGCCGTGCCGTCGAGCTTGGCCAGGAAGATGCCGGTCACGCCGGCGGCCTCGGCGAAGCCCTCGGCCTGCCGCAGCGCGTTCTGGCCAGCCGTCGCGTCGAGCACCAGAAGCACTTCATGCGGTGCGCCGGGGATCTGCTTCTCGGCGACGCGGCGGATCTTGGCAAGCTGATCCATCAGCCCGGCCTGAGTCTGCAGCCGACCCGCGGTGTCGAGGATGATCACCTCGACCTTGCGGGCCAGGCCCGCCGCACAGGCGTCGAAGGCGACCGCCGCCGGGTCGCCCCCCTGCTGCCCCTTGATGACATCCACGCCCAGCCGCTCGCCCCAGATCTCGAGCTGCCGGACGGCCCCAGCGCGGAACGTGTCGCACGCGCCGAGCAGCACCGATCGGCCGTCGTCCTTGAGCTTCTTGCACAGCTTCGAGATGCTCGTCGTCTTGCCCGCGCCGTTGACGCCCGTGACCAGAATCACCGTCGGCCCGGTCTCGGCGAAGTTCAGCTCGCGATCCTCGGCGGGCCACATGGCCTTCAGCTCACGCTTGAGATATTCAAGCACATCCTCGCCCTTCTCGAGCTCGCCCGCCTTGTAGTCCGCGCGGATGCCCTCAATGAGCCGGCGCGTCGCGGCGACGCCCACATCGGCGCGGATCAGCCGGGCCTCGATCTCGTCGATGAGCGGCTCGTCGAGCTTGCGGCCCCTCAGCATGGAAACAAGCCCGCCGAAGACCGTCTCCCGGGTCTTGGCCAGGCCCTGTGACAGCTTCTTGGCGATGGACTTGAAGAAAGCCATCAGGCGTCGGCTTCCGGTCGATGCGCCGCATCGAGGGGCTGCGGCAGCTTCTTGAGCAGCTTGTCGAGGATCGCGTTCACGAACGCGGGCGACTTCTCCGTGCTGAATTCCTTCACGAGCTTAACGGCCTCGGACACCGCGACCTTGGGCGGCGTGACGCCGGCGGTCATCTCGTGGTGCGCCAACCGCAGCACATTGCGGTCGACCGCGGGCTGGCGGTGCGGGGGCCACTCGGGGGCGAGCTCGGCGACCGCCGCGTCGGCCCTCGCGCGGTTGGCGTAGGCGGCGGACGCCAGCGCGGCCGCCCGGTCACGATCGCCGGTGCTCAGCTCGCGCTCGTCGGCGACCGGGCCCACGATCGCGTGCGCATCGGTGTCGCCCGTGATGTCCATCTGAAAGAGGACCTGAAACGCAACGCGGCGGATGGTGCGGGGTTCGGCCATCAGACGGCCTTGTCCGGCCCAAGCCCGGGCATCGTCGGGCGGATCTGGGTGGGCATGCCGGCCTCGAGCGCATCGTCGATCGCTTCGAAGGCGGCGAGCGTGTCGAGCAGGGCGGCCATGGCCTCCCGGCCCTTGTTGCCCTTGCTGCCCCCGGCGCGGTCGCGGGCCTGCTGGGCGTTCTCGGCGGTGATCACACCAAAGGCCACCGGCACGCCGGATTGGACCGAAACATCCGCGAGCGCGTGCGCCACGGCGCTGTTGATGTACTCGTCGTGCCGCGTGTCGCCCTTGATGACGCACCCGAGGCACACGATCCCGCGGTACGCGCCGGTCTCGGCGAGGCGGGCGGCGAGGGCGGCGAGCTCGAAGGCGCCCGGCGCGTCGACCACGGCGGGGGCGGCTTCGCCCCGGCGCTCGGCCTCCCCGAGCGCGCCCTCGAGCAGCGCATCGGTCACGGACCGGTTGTACCGGCTGACGGCGATGGCAACGGGCCTGGTGTCGGGTGTGGGTTCGGTCACGCGTCGATCGTAGGATGCCGACATGCGGGCCGTGGTGCAGCGACTGTCTTCGGTGGTGCAGCTGACGCGGGTGACCGGGGCGTTCGCGGCGGTGGCGAACGTGTGGTTCGTGGTGGTGTGGACGCGGGCCTTCGCCGAGGAGCTGGGCACCCCCGAGATCCTCGATCGGCCCCTGTGGATGCCGCTGACCGGCTCGGCGATCACGGCGCTGGGCCTGTTCGCGTTCGGCGCCACGCTCAACGACGTCATCGACGCCAAGCGCGACCGGACGCTCCGACCGGATCGGCCGCTGGCGTCGGAACGCGTCTCGATCGAGCTGGCAATGGGCCTGGCCGTGGGCACGCTGCTGCTGGCGGTGCTGGGGTCGCTGATGCTGGGCCAGCAGGCGACGGTGCTGGCGGTGGTCGTGGCGGTGGCGATCACGGGGTACAACGTGGTGGGCCGGTTCGTGCCGGCGGTGGGCCTTCCGCTGCTGAGCGTGGTGTACGCCGGGCACATGCTGGTGCCCAACGTGCACCTGGTGTTCACGCTGCCGGTGCTGCTGGTGCTGGCGCACTCGCTGGTGATCGGTCTGGCGTCGCACGTGCTCGAGGGGCGGGTGCCCCGCCTGAGCGTGCGGGCGGTGGCGTTCGCGATCGCGGGGTGGGCGGTGTGCTCGGCGCTGCTGGTCTATTCCGGGCCCGCGCGGGGGTCGGCGGGCCATCTGTGGCCCGAATGGGTGCCCGCGTCTGCCTGGGTGTGGGTGGCGGGAGCCATCGCGGTGCTGGTGTTCATGTGCGTGCGACGAGTGGTGCGGCTCAAGGGCGGGCCGAGGGCGGCCGAGAAGGTCCGCCGCTATGGCACGCTCTGGCCGGCGGTCTACGCGTGCGCGTGGATGATCGGCGCGGGCAAGGTCGCCGAGGCGTGGCCGCTGCTCGGGCTGGCGCTCGCGGGCGTGCTGGGCATGACGATCCTCCGCGAGGCGTACTCGCTGGTGGAAGAGCCCATCCGGTTCAAGTGGTAGCAGCGGGACAAGCGCCCGCGCGCTGATCGGGCGGGCGTCAGTTCAGATCGAAGATGTAGAAGATCGCGGTGAACAGCGTGTCGGCGACGACGATGCTGACGATGCACTGGACGACGGTGGAAGTGGTGGCCTTGCCGACGCCGGCCGCGCCCCCCGAAACCTTCAGCCCGTTGGTGCAGGCGATGCCGCCGATGAGCAGGCCGAAGATGCCGGCCTTGATGATGCCGGTCCAGAAGTCCCAGCCTTTGACCTGGAAGAGCATGTTGTCCCAGAAGGTCTGGTACGGAATCTCAAGGATGAGCTGGCTCACGAGCATGGCCACGAAGATCGCCATGAAGTTGGCGATCACGGCAAGCACGAGCATGCTCAGCACCGTGGCGATCACGCGCGGCACGATGAGGAAGCGGACGGGGTTGAGGGCGTGGACTTCCAGCGCTTCGATCTCTTCGCCCACGACCATGGTGCCGATCTCGGCCGCGATGGCCGCGCCCGCGAACCCGGTGAGCACGATGGCGGCCATGAGCGGGCCGAGTTCTCGGAAAACGGCGACGCCGATGATGTTGGCGACGAGCTCCTTTGACCCGAACTGCTCCAGCGGCGGCGCCATGCTGAGGGCGAGGATGAGACCAATGGCGCCCGAGACCAGCGAGACGATGAAGACGGACTTCACGCCGACGCGGAGGATCTGGTTAACGATGGCGGAGCGTCCGATGCGGATCCGGCCCGTGAGCCCGCCCAGCAGGAAGGCGAAGGCCTCGAAGACGAGCAGCACGACGCTGCCGATGTGCTGAAACAGCCCGATGCACACCGCGCCGAGGCGTTCGATCGGGCCCAGGATGCCCACAAACCCGCGGCGGCGTGGCGAGGGGGCGGTCATGTCGCGAGCGCGCCGTCGAGATCGTCGGTGATGGTGAAGACCTGCTCGAGCCGGGCAATCTCGAAGATGGACCGGACGCGTTCGGTGAGGCAGCAGAGCACGAGCCCCACGCCGGCCTTCCGCGAGAGCTGCATCGCCTCGACGAGCGTGGCCACGCCCGAGCTGTCCATGTAGCTGACGCCCGAGAGCTCGATGACCAGGCGCCGGGGTTTCGCTTCGAGGGCATCCTTCATGGAGGCCCTGAGCACGGGCGATCGGCTGAGGTCGATGTCGCCCAAGGGAAACAGCACGCGGGCGTCGCCTCGCTGCTCGGCGGTGATCGTGATGTCGGTTGGTTCATCCATCGGTGGGCTTATCCATTGCTGCGGGTCGTGTCGCCGGTGCTCAGGTGCTTGACCATGGTCAGCCGCATGCCGACGGGGTCGCGTTTGGAATATTCCGCGGTGTCCATCACCTGCCGGATGATGTGCACGCCGAGCCCGCCGGGCTTGACGTCCTCAAGGTCTCGCCCGCAGATTCTGGCGACATCGACCTGGGGGGCTTCGTCTTCGATAACGATGCGGACGCCCGGAACGCCCGGCTCGGCCTCGGCCCAGAGCCTGATCCAGATGGGGCGATCCGGAGCACGCCGGTAGCCGTGGTTGATGATGTTGGCCAGGGCCTCGTCGACCGCGAGAGCGATCTTGCCGGAGTCCTTGTCGTCGAAGCCGAGCCGGCGGGTGATGCCCGAGACAAGCTCGCGGGCGCCGGCGAGGTAGGTCGGGTGGCTGAGCAGCCGCAGCTCGATCGCGTGCTCGGCGTGGTTTGGTGTCGAGGCGGCGTCGGTCACTGGGCGGCCTCCTTGTCGGACTTCAGCCAGATGATCCATCGGTCGATCGCCGCCCGGCGCTCGACCTCGGCGTCGTGCGGGCGGTAGCCCAGCGTTTCGCTCGTGATGGCCTCGAGGGCGTCGATCGCCGCGACGCGCACCAGCGCGTCGTCCGTCCCGAGCTGGCGGATCAGATCCGGGATCGCGGAGTCGTCCCCCCTCGCCTTGGCATCGCGGATCGCCAGGAAGCGCTCCTGGGGCACGGCGGAATCGAAGTCGGGCTCGGCATCGATGGAGCAGCCGCCGGGCAAGGCCAGGGCGGCGAGGGCGGCGACCGCGAGGATTGTGCTGTGGGCCGACAGACGCATCGGGGCATCCTAAACTCGCAATCCCCTCGACGCCGCGTGGAGCCGACGACGGCCCACGCCTTCCCGCTGGAGACCGCCCGATGACCATGCCGGCGATCGACCCCCACACCGAGATCGTTCCCGTGCTCGACTTCGGGTCGCAGACGACGCAGCTGATCGCCCGCCGGCTTCGCGAAGCCGGCGTCTTCAGCCTCATCCTCAGGCCCGACACCCCCGCCGAGGAGCTGAAGGCTATGAACCCCAAGGGCATCGTCCTCTCGGGCGGGCCCGCCAGCGTCTTTGCCCCGGGCGCCCCCACCTGCGACCCCGAGGTGCTCAAGCTGGGTGTGCCGATGCTCGGCATCTGCTACGGCATGCAGCTGGTCAGCAAGCTGCTCGGCGCCACGATCGACCCCGCCGACCACCGCGAGTTCGGGCCCGCCAGCCTCGAGATCAAGAGCTCGGCCGACCTGCTCGACGCCCTGCCCCAGCGAACGACCGTCTGGATGAGCCACGGCGACCAGGTGACCGACCTGGCCGCGGCGGACCTCGAAACCATCGGCTCCACGCCCACCTGCCCGCACGCGGCGGTGCGGACCAAACCCGGCGCCGACGCCCGATTCTTCGGCGTGCAGTTCCACCCCGAGGTCACGCACACGCCCCACGGTGCCGACCTGATCCGCAACTTCGTCTACGAGATCTGCGGCTGCGTCGGCGCGTGGAAAATGGCCGACTTCGCCGAGGCCGAGATCGAACGCGTCCGAGGCATCGTCGGGCACAAACGCGTCATCTGCGGGCTGTCCGGCGGCGTCGACTCTTCGGTCGTCGCGGCCCTGCTGCGCAAAGCGATCGGCGACCAGCTCACATGCGTCTTCGTCGACAACGGGCTGCTGCGAAAGAACGAGCGGCGGCTCGTCGAGACGACCTTCCGAGACCACTTCAAGATCGATCTGCGCGTCGCCGACGCCGAGGCGGACTTCCTGCGCGACCTGGAGGGCATCACCGACCCGCAGGAAAAACGCCGCCGCATCGGCCACCGGTTCGTCGAGGTCTTCAAGCAGGCCGCGGGCGACATCGAGAACGCGACCTTCCTCGCCCAGGGCACGCTCTACCCCGATGTCATCGAATCGGGCCACGGCCACGCCGGGCAGAGCGCCAACATCAAGCTGCACCACAATGTCGGAGGCCTGCCCGAAGAGCTCGGCTTCGAGCTGATCGAGCCGTTGCGAGAACTCTTCAAGGACGAGGTCCGCAAGCTCGGCGATGTGCTGGGCCTGCCCGATCAGCTCATCTGGCGGCACCCGTTCCCCGGGCCCGGCCTGGCCGTCCGCGTGCTGGGCGAGATCACCAGGCCCAAGCTCGATGTGCTCCGCGAGTGCGACGAGATCCTGCTTGAAGAGATCATCGCGGCGGATCTGTACCGCCAGACGAGCCAGGTCTTCGCGGTGCTCCTGCCCGTGCAGAGCGTGGGCGTGATGGGCGACGGGCGGACCTACGAGAGCGTCGTCGCGATCCGAGCGGTCGAGACGCGGGACTTCATGACCGCAGACTGGGCACGGATCCCCTTCGAGGTGCTCGCGAAGATCTCAAGCCGGATCATCAACGAGGTCCGCGGCGTCAACCGCGTGGTCTACGACATCTCGAGCAAACCGCCGGCGACGATCGAGTGGGAGTGACCCGGTGACCGCCGAGTTGGTCATCGAAACCCCCGGACGCGGCCTGCACGAGATCACCGATCGCGTGTCGGCAATCGTTCACGCGGCACGCGTTGACTCCGGCCTGTGCACCGTCTTCATCCGCCACACCACCGCGAGCCTGCTGATCCAGGAGAACGCCGATCCGTCGGCGCGGTCCGACCTGGAAGCCTGGCTCGACCGCTTTGTGCCCGACGGCACGGGCTGGGGGCACACGGACGAGGGGCCCGACGACATGCCGAGCCATATCCGCAGCGCCATCACGGCGACGAGCCTGTCCATCCCGATCGTGGGCAGCCGGCTCGGGCTGGGCACCTGGCAGGGTGTGTATGTGTGGGAGCATCGGCACCGCCCGCACACGCGGCGGGTGCTGGTGCATGTGCTGGGGGACGCGTGATCACGACTCGGCCGAGAGTTCGGTCGGTCGAGGCCGCCGTCCAGCGCGGGCGGCGGGTGTACCTGCGCTTCGCGGCACGCGGCGACCGATCCGACTGGTGCGCTCTGCGCGAGGCCAACCTCGAGCACAACAGGCCCTGGGAGCCGACGCTCGCGGGCGACCCCACCTCGGACGAGCGGTTCGACCGGCTGCTCCGAACGCAGCGGACAAGCGACGCCCGGCGGTACCTGCTCTGCCGCCGCTCCGACGAGGCGATCCTGGGCATGATCAACTTCGGGCAGATCGTGCGCGGCGCCTTCCAGAACGCGTATCTCGGCTACTGGATTGGTGTGGACCATGTTCGGCGGGGGTACATGACCGAGGGCGTGCGACTCTCGCTTCGGCATGCGTTCGTCGATCTGGGGCTGCACCGGGTCGAGGCGAACATCAAGCCCGACAACCAGGCATCGCTTGCGCTAGCCAGGCGGATCGGCTTCCGGGAGGAGGGCTTCAGCCCGCGGTACCTTCAGATCGCCGGCCAGTGGGCGGACCATGTGCGGTTCGCGATGACGATCGAGGACTGGCAGTCGCCGCGGCGGCGGGGACCGCGACAGACCCGGATCGGCCGCGATTCTCCCAGAGTCCGGTGAGCGATCGACCGATAGAACAACGAACGAGAGGGCGCTTCATGCTGAAGTCGGGTTCTGACAGGTCATTGCTGCGTTTCGGCATGGTCGCGACCATGGTCGTGGCCGGGCTCTCGGTGCTGCTGGCGACCTCCGTCTTCGGCATCGGTCGCGGCGGGGTCTTCGGCAGCCACGACTTCACCTACTTCACGAGCGCCGGCGAGGCGTGGCTCGACGGCGAATCGCCCTACCAGCTCGACGCGCTCAACGCCGCGGCCGACCGCTACTACCAGGGCACGCCGCTGGAAGGCCAGGTCGAGTTCGAGTTCGTGCTGTTCTATCCCCCGCAGTTCTTCCCGCTGGCCGCCCTGTCGGGCGGGCTGCCGTTCGATGCCTCACGGTTCGGCGTCGCGGCCATCACCGTGGCGGCGGCGGGAGCGATCGGCTGGGTCTGCCTGTGGTGCTACCGCCGCGACGGCGGCGCAGCGACGACGCTGCTCGGGGCCTTCGCGATGGGCCTTGCCGTCGCGCAGACGCTCGGCAACCCGTTCGTATCGCACAACATCTGGATGGGTCAGACCTCGGTGCTGGCCGGGGCGTTGATGCTGTGCGGGTTCGTGCTGTGCTGCCGAGGCCTGCCCTGGTTCGGCGCCGCCGTGATCGCGCTCGGGTGCTTCAAGCCCACGCTGGGCGTCGCCCTCGTGCCGCTGGCCGTCATCCGCTGGCCCAAGCAGACGCTGATCGTCATGCCGATCGTCGGCCTCGCGACCGCGGCCTACCCGCTGCTCACCCAGGGCCCCATCGAGCACACGCTCGAGTGGCTCAGCGCGGTCAGCACCTACAAGCAGCACCCGCCAAACGATCCCGACTTCCGGCACTACTTCGGCGTGCAGAGCCTCGTCCGGTCGCTGGGTGTGCCGGCCCCGAGCCTGCTCCCGCTCGCAGCCATCGCCGCGATCGCGGTGATCGCCTTCCGCAAACGGCTGTCCGACGGCGAGCAGGCGGCCTTCGCCATCTGCATCCCCATCGTCCTCTTCCAGGGGCACGACTACGACCTGATCGTGCTGGCGCCCGCGATCGCCCTGCTGGCGGCGCGGATGAGCCGCTCGCTCGCGGGAATGGGCCTGCTCACGCTCGGCGTCGTCACGCTCTTTGTGCCGCTGCGGGCCGTGCTGGAACTCGAAGGCCCACCGGTGCTCGGTCGGTACCGCGAGATCGTCACCGTCATCATGCTGACGGCCTTGGTCGCAACAACACTGCGGCGGCCGGCCCGCGAGACGCAGCCCTCGGCTCGCCCGCTCGACGACTCCGCTCGCAATCTTCAGCCGAAGTAATCGGGTTCGTTGCCGGGCGTCCACTTGATGTTGCAGCCGATGCTCGGCTTCTGCGTGCTCGGCGCTGGCTCGCCGGCGAGCAGGTCCTTGATGGCGGCCCGCATGTCGGCGCCGGTGACCGGCTGGTCGCCGCCCGGGCGGGCGTCGTCGAGCTGGCCGCGGTAGTACACCCGGCGGTCGGCGTCGAGCAGGTAGAAGTCGGGCGTGCAGGCCGCGTGGTAGGCCTTGGCGACCGACTGGTCGGCGTCGTGGAGGTACGGGAAGGTGTAGCCGCGGGCCTCGGCCTCGAGCCGCATGCGTTCGGGCGCGTCCTCGGGGTAGTTGTCAACATCGTTGGGCTGGATCGCTACCACCCCGATGCCGTGCGACTGGCAGTAGTGCCCGAGCTTGGCGAGCTCGTCGGCGACCAGCTTCACGAACGGGCAGTGGTTGC
>DAIOTV010000001.1:0-4009 GCA_036751825.1 Phycisphaerales bacterium | reverse complement strand
CAGATGAACATGACCAGGGTGCCCTTGTCCCCGGCGATGTCGTCCAGCGACACGGTGGCCCCGCCGACGGCGGCGTTGTGATTGGTCAACGCAAAGCCCGGGGCGGAGTCGCCCGGGTTGAGTCGCATCGTGGATGGGGTGCGTGCCATGTCGATCTCCCGCTGCCGTTCGGTAGTGTATCACGCGGCGGCGGAGCCGCCACGGGGCCTTGGCACGGGCCGACGCTGCTCTTTCCGCCACAGATCGAGGCTGAACGGCGGCGGGAAGGGCAGGAACTCGGAGGCGATCAGCAGCAACGACGCGGCCCCCAGCCCGAGAGCCCAGGCCTCGACGGTGAAACTGCGGTGCCCAGCGAGCACAGCGTACCCCCACGAGCCGAGCATGACAGCTGCGATGATGGCGTGGGGCAGGATGATGGGCCGGGACCGGCGTCGGCTCCCGCCGATCTTGCTGGTCAGGGTGTAGCCGACCCTGGTATTGATGACGACATCGATGAATGCACGAAGCATCACGGGCCACTTGGCGTACTGCAAGACCATCGCGCGGACATGCAGGCCGGCCTCCCGTGGCAGGTCGAGAAAGAACCGCTGGCGGTAGAGGTCGCAGATCATGAAGAGCCCGACGAGCGCGAGCACGAGGCCGAAGACGCCGGTCCTGGCGACCGCGGGGATGTTGCCCGAGAGCAGCATGTACACGATCATCGCCGAGCCGGCGAGGTTCATGACGCCGCGGACGTAGTAGAACCCGTGCAGGTAGCAGATGAGCCATTCGTGCCAGGGCAGCCGGAGCTCCATGCGTGGCTGGATGCGGAACTTGATGTCGAGCACGCTGCGGGCCCAGCGGTATTGCTGCTGCAGATAGCCGGCCCAGTCAACGGGCGTGATGCCCCGGGCCTGGATCTCGGGCGAGTAGATGCCTCGGTAGCCGGCCTGGCGGTAGCAGTAGGTGATGAGCATGTCGTCGGCGTCGTGGGGCGCGAAGCCGTTGATCTCGCGGAGGGCGGTCACGCGGTGAGTGTGGTGGCAGCCGGTGACGATGGGCCAGCCGCCGGCGTGGGCGGCGGGCTGGATGGTGTCGTAATAGCTGTACGTCTCCTCGGCGCCGCCGCGAGCGATGAAGCTGGCGGCCTGGTTGTAGTAGACCTGCGGCAGCTGCACGTACGCGACGCTCGGATCGTCAAAGTAACCCAGCACACGCGTCAGGAACGCCGGCTCGGGCACGTGGTCGGGGTCGAAGCCGGCGATGATGTCGTAGCTCTCGTAGCCGACGGCATCAAAGAACGCGTTGTAGTTGCCGTGCTTGCACCGACTCTTGAAGACGCCGTCTGGCTGCTGGTACTTGTCGATGCCCTTGCGCGTGAAATGCCTGGCGCCGAGACGGTCGCAAAGATCGCGGACGTCTTCGCTGTCGCCCTCGTCAAGGACCCACGTGTCGTGGGCGTAGTCCATGGCAACCATGGCCCGCACGGTCTCCTCGAGCATCTCGATCGACTCGCCGCCGGGCACGAAGGTCGTGACCGCCGCGACGCGGAGGCCGGCCGGTGCGGGGCAAGGAATGGGCCGACGCATCTTGGGCAGCAGCGCCCAGCGGGCGGCGTGGGCCCCCACCACCCCAAGCAGCAGCACGCTGAGGACGGCGAACGGCACGGGATGCTCGTCCATGGCGCCGGTGCCGAGCCACTTGCGGGCAACGAACGCGACGGCAACCAACTGCACGAGGGTGATCAGGCCGTAGATCCAGGAGTCGAACCAGCGGAAGACCGGCTCGTCACGAATGACCACGGGCGAGGCTGATTCGTTGGCAGCCTGCGTGGTCATCGAGCGTCTCTGCGTCATTGTGTGGGGGCGACGCGCGTTCGCCGCCGGGGTCACGGCCGGAAAATGAAAGCGGAGCGGGCGGGATTCGAACCCGCGGTACGGGGAAATCCCGCACACCGGATTAGCAATCCGGCCCCTTCAGCCTCTCGGGCACCGCTCCACACGGGACGGCAGTGTAGGAAGCCCGGGCGGGGCGGGCGAGGCGATCAACCGGCCCCGGCGCCGCCGGGCCAGGACCACACCGGATACCTCCGAGCCGACGCTCGGAAATGGTGGCGTTCTGATCGGGCGGCGGGCGGCTTCGTTTCATAGGCTGCACCGGAGGGCACCGACATGGGCGAGCAGCACAGAGACCGGGTCGATCGGCTGATGGTCATGTTCGAGCACGCCGTGGGCACGGTCAAACGGGCCGGGTCGGCCATCCCGTGGGAGCGGGCCGAGCGAGCGGCGGCGATGTGCCGAGCCGAATCCCCGGCCGAGTTCACCGAGGCCGTCAAGCTGGTCGAGGGGCTCTCGGACGACGAGATCTCCTCGCTGCTGGCGGCGTTGACGCTTCGTTTCCACCTGGTGAACAAGGCCGAGCAGCTGACGATCGCGTTGATCAACCGCGAGCGCGAGTGCAACGCGACGGAGCACTCGCCGAAGCCCGAGAGCATCGCCGAGGCGGTGGTCCGCCTGAAGCGGGCCGGCCGGTCGCTGGACGATGTGGTGGCGCTGCTCGGGCGGGTGGACATTCAGCCCACCCTGACCGCGCACCCCACCGAGGCGCGGCGTCGAACGGTGCTCCAGAAGCAGGAGAAGATCGCCGGGCTGCTCGGCTCGCTGCGCGACGGCCGGCCCACGCCGGCGGAGCGGCGCCGCATCGAATCGAGGCTCGAGCAGCTCATGCTCGTGCTGCTGGGCACCGACGATGTGCGGACCGAACGGCTGCAGGTGCACGAGGAAGTGCGCAACGGCATGTACTTCCTGACGGGAACGCTCTGGAACGCCGTGCCCGAGCTCTACGACGACCTGCGCGGCGCGCTCGAATCGTGCTACGGCGAGGTGCCCGAGGTGCCAACGCTGCTGCGGTATCGCTCGTGGATCGGCGGCGACCGCGACGGCAACCCGCGGGTGACGCCCGAGGTGACGCGATCAACCTATGCCCAGATGCGCGAGGCCGCCATCCGGCTGCACGCCAAGGCCCTCTGGGACATCCGCGGATTTCTCAGCCTCTCTGACCGACGCGTCGCGGTCAAAGGGGCTCTCCGCGACTCGATCGAATCCGACCTGCAGACCTTCCCCGGGCTGCTGACTGACGAAACCCGTCGGCACCTCCAGCACGAGCCGTTCCGAGTGAAGATCCATGCCATGCAGGCCAGGCTGGCGTCTCTCACGACGGACCAGCCGCTGTACGACACCGGGGCGCTGCTGCGCGACCTCGAGCTGCTGATCGAGGCGGCGGAAGAGGCCGGCGTGCCGGGCGCGGCGGTCAGCGGGCCGCTCGCCGACGAGATGGTCCGCGCCCGCACCTTCGGGCTGCACCTCGCCGCGCTCGACGTTCGCCAGCACAGCGATCGCCACGGAGCGGCGATCGACCAGCTACTGCGCCTCGCGGGCGTGGAGCACGACTACTCGGCACTCGACGAGCGCGCCAGGATCGAGCTGCTGTCGCGCGAACTGGCCTCGCCCAGGCCGCTCGTCAGCCCCCACGCCACACTGCCCGACGAGGCGGCCGACGCGCTCGCGACCTTCGGCGTCGTGCGCGAGGCGTACGAGCGCGATCCGCGGAGCGTCGGGTCGGTCATCATCTCGATGACGCACGAGATCTCCGACATGCTCGAGACGCTGGTGCTGCTCAAGGAAGCCGGCCTCTACCGCGTGACCCAGCACGGCGCAGAGAGCGATGTCGATCTTGTGCCGCTGTTCGAAACGGTCGACGACCTGCGGCGGTCAGCGCCGCTCATGAGCGAGCTCTACCAGAACCCGGCGTACAAGGTCCAACTCGCCACCCGCGGCGGGTTCCAGGAGATCATGCTGGGGTACTCGGACAGCAACAAGGACGGCGGGTACCTCACCGCCAACTGGTCGCTGCACCGGGCCCAGGCGGACCTCGCGCGCTCCGCCGAGGCCCACGGCGTCACACTCCGCCTCTTTCACGGCCGCGGCGGCACCGTCGGCCGGGGCGGCGGACGGGCCAACCGCGCAATCCT